>CANROM010000049.1 GCA_947632225.1 uncultured Clostridia bacterium
TTCACTTTAAATTAAAATTTTGACAAAAAAATACTAGGACTATAAATTATTCATCCTAGTTTATTTTTTTAATTATTTCACTTATTATCTCTTTTCTAAATTTGGATAATTTTGAAAAATAAATAGTACGCATTTTAGAGTCTATATGAAATTTTCCATTTTCATAAACCCAAGAGCGTGCACATATATTAAAGAAATCTTGTATAAGTGTGATATTCATATCAAGTGCTTCTGCCATCCATATCAATAGCTCTGGACATATAACTCTGCTAATTGATTTCATACAAGAAGTTTTATCGTCTTTTCTGTCATCTCTAATGTATGACACAAGCATATGCCACTTCTGGTTAGGAATACACTTTTCTCTGCTTATTTCTATTCCAGCCTTTTTTGCTACATCAATATAGCCACCTTCTTGTTGTTGATGAACTTCTCTAATACATTTATCTGAATATTCATAATGTTCTTTTGAATTTAAAAAGATACCATATAAGTCCTTCCATGAAATTTCCATGTCAATACAACTCCTTATCATATTATTATGTATATAATATACCACAAAAAAGTTAATTTTTCAAGCTTATAGACCAGGCATCCCTATTCTATATTGTCCTCTAGTTTGAAGTCCACCAATTCCATCTATTCCTTCTCTAGTATTAGAAATAATATTTTCTAACGGAACAAACTCATTTACTGGTGTATACGCAACTGTTTCTGCCACTATAAGTGGATCCATCATATCTATTAAAACTCTTTTAGGTGCGCTTGCAAAATTTGCTCCTGCAGAAATTATGGCTTCGTAATAGCTCTGGCAAGCTCCAGCAAATATAACTAAATTGTCCAAGTTATGTTCATATCTTCTAGCTTCTAATACAGATTGTACAAAATATTTTGAATTTTTATAATTCTCTATATTATATATATCATTTCTTCTTTTAATAAAGGCATCATGTCCAGTAATTATTAAGATTTCAGGCTTATATCTTTGTAAAAGTGAGTATACTTGCTTGTATTGCTCACTTTCAGGCATAGAGAATACATATGCAGTTATTCCCATTTTTTTATATATTTCTCTACACTTATCTGCATATGATTCATCTCCGTCAAGATGTATAAGTCTTCCTGGCTTTTTGTACATTTTTTCTTTTTGGTATATATTTGCTTGCTCATAATAATTTTCACGCATAAACTTCATTCTACTATTTTTATTATTCATAGTATTAAAAGATCTACTAAGTCTTGTTCTTCTTGAAAGCTCTATGTTTCTCATTTTTGCTTCTAATTCTTCTTTACTTACTAATTTTAAATCAAAAATCTCTGCGTCTGCTATAATTCTAACCGTAATTCCAACAAGATCCACTATACCATCTGGATGTATATTAGTAATTCTAAATAACACATCATAATTATATGACTTTCTAGCTACTATATCTCCTATCTTAAAGTTTGGCAAACCAATCACCTCATAATATTATATGCGTAGGTAGTGCCAAAGTGAAACAAAAAAGCAACTAGAATTAAACTAGTTGCTCATATATTATTTAACTGTGTATGGTAAAAGTGCTATTGTTCTAGCTCTTTTAATAGCTTCAGTTATTTTTCTTTGATGTTTAGCGCAAGCGCCTGTTACTCTTCTTGGTAATATTTTACCCTTGTCGCTTACATATTTTCTTAACTTTTCTACATCTTTGTAGTCTATGTTATCATTGTTTTCAGCACAAAATACGCAAACTTTTTTTCTAGGTCTTCTATATGGTTTGTCGTTTTTAGCGCCTCTTTTTTTATTATCAGCCATTTTAACTTTCCTCCTATCAACTATTTAATTAAAATGGTAAATCTTCTGTATCATCTACAGTTATGAATTCACCATCCATACTAGATGAAGGTATTTCTTCGTCCATTGCTTGATCCCCTCTTCTAGAATCAGCAAAATATGCATTTTCAACAATATAATCTGTTGCATATCTTTTCTGACCATTCTGATCATCCCAAGATCTGTTTTGAATTCTACCTTCTACTAAAACTTGTTGTCCTTTTCTGTAGTACTTTGCACAAAAATCTGCAAGTTTTCCAAAAGCAGTTATATTAAAGAAATCTGCTTTTCTTTCACCATTAGCATCTGCAAACCTTCTATTTACAGCAATTGAAAATGTTGTAACTTGAGTGTTTGTATTTGGTGTGACTCTTGATTCAGGGTCTCTTGTTAATCTACCCATAAATTGAAATTTGTTCATATGTTTACCCCCTAAAGATTAGTCTTCTAATTTAACAACCATGTGTTTTAGAACAGTCTCATCTAGTCTTAGAACTCTATCAAGTTCAGCAATAAATTCTGGTTTTGCTTCAAATGTGAATAATGTGTAAAAGCCTTCTGTTTCCTTTTTAATTGGATATGCAAAAGTTTTCTTACCCCATTCCTCAACATTTGTAAGTTGGCCATTTGCTGAAATCAATTCTTTCATTTTCTCACCAAAAGCAGCCATAGCTTCTTCTGATGCACCAGCTGAAAGGATTATAATTGATTCATATTTATTCATGACTTAACTCACCTCCTCATGGACTTCTGGTCGTGCACATACACGACAAGGAATTTAACTAAGAGGTATTATACCACATTATTATGTAATTTGCAACTTTTATTTTCTAATTCTTATTTAATTTATACCATACATTTTTTATTGACTTTGTAACTTATTGATTATATAATACATATTATTAACAAGAGGTATATCTACTAGGAGGACTGATGTTATGAAAGTAGAAAAAGTAGATGATAATAAAATAAAAATAACTCTTTCTTTTGAAGAACTAGAAATGAGAAACATAAAATTAAGTGACATAGAAAAAAATAACTCTGCAGCAAGAAAGCTATTTATGAATTTGATAGAAGAATCTAATTTAGACGATATGTTTGAATGTGAAGACTCACAGCTTTTTATAGAAGCTTGCTCAGATAACACTGATACTTTTGTATTATTTATTACAAAAATTGAAAACTTGCCAGATATGAGTAAATACCCACATTCTCGTAAGCTTTATAGGATAGAATCTCAACTTTTTGAATTTCCTTCATTGGATACTATTTTAGATTTTTGCAGAATAGCCAAAGATGAAAATTTATTTTTCGGGAATAATGCTCTTTACAAATATAATGACAAATTTTATCTATTTTTTAATGATACTTCTATTAAGAATAAAAAATTTATAAAAACATATGTTATGATAAGTGAATATTGTACAAGATACTTTTCGTATGATTTATTTTATACAACAATCAAAGAAAAGGGTACTGCTGTGATTCCAAATAGAGCGATGCAAAAACTTATGAAATTATAATCAGGTTAATACCTGATTTTTTTATACATATATGATAATACACGAAATAATATTTGATATGCAGTTAGACACTAACAGAATAAAAACAAAATAATGAATTTATATCTAACTAAATATGAATAAAATAATATCTCGAATAAAAATTATTGTTAACTATTTGCTGTATCACTTATAAGCTTCTATAAAAAACATTATTAAGTATAATTACTTTGCTATTGTTTGTCAAGAGTTTGTTTAAAAAATATTAGAATCGTTTCATTTTTTACGTCAACATACAGTTTTTCTTGATTATTTAGTCATATTTTGGTATACTATTAGCATAGGTGAAACATATGAATAACGATAAATTAGTTACCGCCAAAATACTAGTTATCGATGACGATATAAATATGATGGATGTACTATCCGTCGTACTTAGAAGATATGGGCACTATGTGAAAACATTCACCGAACCTCTATCAGCAATAGAAGAACTTAGAAAAAATAAATATGATATTGTACTCGTCAACTATTTGATGACACCAGTTAAAGGCGATAAAATTGTAGAAACAATCAGAGAATTTGATAAAGAAATATATATAATTCTAATGTCTATTCATAAAGATTTAGCACCTTCAATAGAAGTAATGCAACAATTAGATATACAAGCCTATTATGAAAAAAGCAATAAGTTTGACAATCTAATTATGCTAATACAAAGTGGTATTAAGTATATAGAACAAATAAATAAAATAAAAAATATGAATTTGCAACTAGAGCACTACTTGGTAGACTTTGCTAAAATTTTGCTTCAAACTGTAGGAGCTAAAGATCATTATACAGAAGAGCATTCAAGAAGAGTAACATTACTTGCTGATGCTTTTTCTAAATTTTTAAAATTAGATAGTAGACAAGTATCCGATCTTCAAATTGCAGCAGCATTTCATGACATTGGAAAGATTGGTATACCAGATAATATATTACTTAAAACTACTAGACTTACAGATGAAGAATATCAAGTAATAAAAACACATCCTGTAATAGCTGCAAATATATTTTCTGTTTCAGATATATATAAGGATATATATCCAATAATGTATTACCATCATGAAAGATATGATGGTAAAGGATATCCTACAGGAATAAAAGGAAAAGAAATACCATACTTGGCACGTATTCTTTCAATATGCGATTCATTTGATGCTATAGTATCTAAGAGGACATATAAAGAAGGTGCAACAATAGAATTTGCAATTTCAGAAATTCAGAGAAATGCAGGAACACAGTTTGATCCAGAACTTGCAGATAAATTTATAAAAATGGTTACAAACAATATGGAATATGTTGAAAAAATATTTAAGGAATTTTAAGTCTCAGATGATATCTGGGGCTTTATTCTATATATATTGTTATTATTTTAAATATATCATACTCTTGATTTAAACAGTTTATCTTATATCCTATTACAACTATATCACACACATTCTCATATAGTTCTTTTAGCATACCATAAAGCGTATCATCTATTAAGAACTTGTTATCTTGTATATTAAAGCTTGTTTCACTTAAAGAAGTTATTTTGCCTTTCACTTCTTTTATTCTATTGTCTAGTGGCAACTTTTCTAATATGTCATAGTAAAATTGATTGTTCTTTATGCTCGATACATCTTCTATATTTATATATCTTTTTTCAATTTGAAAATTGCACAAATTTCCATTCTCATTTGATATGCCAACACTATTTCTGCCAAAGCATTCTCTTTTATCTTGATAGTTCTTATTCCAATTTTCTATCTCTGGTCTTAATACTGTATTATTATTAGTTGAATATCCTTTCTTTTCAGAATATTCAAAAAAATCAATATTAAACGACACATCTGATAGCCTTGCAGCTATGCATTTTATCATATCTTTATTTAAGTACATATATAGTCTCATACTAAATATTATATTACTTAATCTACGCAAATATATTCTTTTACACTATTAAACTTGCTCTGACCTATTCCATTTACATTCATTAAATCTTCTACTGACTCAAATTTATTTTTATTTCTATATTCTATAATATTTTGTGCCAATGTTTCTCCTATTCCATTAAGTGTTTGAAGTTCTTCTTTTGATGCAGTATTTATATTTATTAGTCCGTCATTTTCTTCATCATCTGTCTCTTGACTTTCTTCTATTCTAGGCACCTCTACTTTGTCTGAGTCGTTTAGCTTTTCTGCTAAGTTTAAATCAGATATATCTGCATAATCTGTAAAACCACCACAAAGGTTAATTAAATCATTAAGTCTAGTTTCTTCATCTATATAGTATACTCCTGGATTTTTAACCTCACCAGCAATATATACAGCAATTTTTCCTTCTTTGCTCTTTTTCTCTAGTTCTTCGCCATTTATTATCACTGTGCTTTTTTCTTGAATATTTTGATAAATTAAAGAAATTATTGATAGAATAAAAATAATAGATAAAATAATATATGATTTATTTCTACATATAAAATTTATTACTGAATAAAATATTTTTTTGATAGAAATTTCTCCTTTCTGCTAAAAAGCAAATTAGAAGCTATGCAAAGCATAACTTCTAATTCTACTTACTAGTTTATTATATATTTAATCCTGCTTTTATAATAGCAACAACAAAATTATGATTATATAAGAACTTAGTTAATATTGTTTTGTCTATATATGTCATAACTGGTGCAAAAGCTGGAAGTGGTGCTATAAATGATAATATAGCAAGTAGTATGCATATCTTTATTACAATAGACAATGCACCAACTACAGTTCCTCCTGTTCCATTTATAGCATTAAGTATTGGTAAATTAAATACTAAATTTAATACCATCTGTAGTATGTAGCATATAAGCTTTACTACAACAAATATTGCTATAAAGCTTAAACCTTTAATTATGAATCTAGTAACGGTTTGAGCTGCGGTAGCAACCTGATCTTGTGAAGTTACATTTGAAACTATTTTTCCATAGAAAGAATCATCTACATTTTCGCCATTATCTATCATCTTCTGTATATTTTCTTCTATAGTTGTCTTTATTGAATTTCCTAGTCCAAAATTATATAGTGCATCTGCTACAACTGATTGAAAAGCAAATGCTAGTACAATTGATAGTATCAAAGCTGCAAATCCAACAAATATTGTAACTAATCCTTTTTTATGTCCAGAATATGCACCAAGTGCTATCAGAGCTATTATAACTAAATCTAAAACTAACATATAATCCCTCCTTATAGATTTACTATATATATTTTATTTGTATATACCAAAGCTAAACTTTTATTGTTATTAAATATTATACTATATTTAGGGGTGAAATTAGTGTCCTTACTGCCAAGTTCTATTCCCCATTTATTTAGCATATATACATGGTCTTGGAATATATAATAATTTACATACTCTCCACTAACCATATTTTTAGGTACAGAGTCTATATTTGTTGTACTGATTACATTACCATTATAATTAACATTTTCTATAACATACTTATTTTCTTTTATGTTTCTTTCAAGATATGTATAATAGTTTTTGTTTAAAGCAACAAACATCATTTGAGTACTATCAAATTCTTTTAGAGTAACAATATTGCCACTATCCATTTCAATTGATACTATCTTGTTATCTAAAAGAGCATATATATTTTTTCCTTGTACTTTAAAATCATAAACAAACTGATTATCTAATGTAACAACATCTCTTATTTGATTTTCTTCGTTTTGCTCTATATCAACAATTCTAAATCTTACACCTATTTTTGAAGAGTCTGTCATAGCCTCGCAAATTACTAGTTTTTGTGCATTATTTAACATTTCAATCGATACTATGTTTTCGTTTTCTAGGTGTACGTCATATAAACTAGTTCCGTTTTTCTCATATACTCCAACAGTATTGTTATATCCAGATGGCGTAGAATACACAATTGCCATATTACCAAATTTATCTAAAAACGCACTCTTTATCTCGCCATCTATTTTTTGATTTAATATCTCGTTTTTTCCTTCAAATAGATACATTGTTCCAGTTGAATTATTAGTAATTAGCATATATTTGCCATTAACATATATACTTGGAGAAAAGCTTTCAGAAAAGTCATGTGACCATTCAGCTTTTCCTTTATTGTTGTACAAAGTTAATGTATTATTTGAAAATACATATAATTTTTCATTATACATACCATACAAATCACTATCTTTTGTAACAAGTTCTATTTTGTTTTCATCAATCAAAACTTCACTATTACTATTAAATTTTATTCCAAATATAACGCCGTAATTATATAGAAAACAAATTATAGCGATTAAAATAGCTAGTACAACAATTATTATTTTAAAATTTATTTGGTACTTTACTTTTTCTCTTTCTATAATTTTTCCATTTGCATTTCTTTGAAACTTATTATTTATCCTAGCTTCTCTTTGATTATCTAATTCTTCTCTATTTCTATTAACTATGTCTATACTTTGTGCAATATCTTCTTCTAGTTCTGTGTCTACTTCCTCATCTAAGTCTAAATCTAAAAATACAGATGAATTTTTACTATTATTTTTCTTTTTCTTCATAAAAATTCTCCCATTCTCTTGGCTCATAATATTTTGTGCCTAATAACTTATCTGGCAAGTATTGTTGTTCGACTTTTCCATACTTATAATCATGAGGATATTTGTATCCCTCACCATATCCAAATTCTTCCATTCCCTTTGCAACTGCATTTCTAATATGCATAGGAACTTGTCCAACATCTTTATTTTGAACGTCTTCTAACGCCTTATTTATTCCTCTATAAGAAGTATTAGATTTAGGGCTTAATGCAACAGTAAGTGCAGCTTGTGCTAGCATAATTCTTGCTTCTGGCATACCTATTTGATGTACTGCATTCATTGTAGCTACTGCAACTTTTAGAGCATCACTATTTGCAAGGCCTACATCTTCTGAGGACTGTATTACAATTCTTCTAGCTATAAACATAGGATCTTCACCTGCATCAAGCATTCGAGCTAAATAATGTAATGTTGCATCTGGATCAGAACCTCTCATAGATTTTATAAACGCAGAGATAACATCATAATGTGAGTCATCAGTTTTATCATAAATAGCCTTTTTCTGTTGTACACAGTTCATTGCAACTTCCCTATTTACCTCGATAACACCATCTGTGTTCATATCTGTAGTTATAACTGCTAACTCTATTGCATTTAATGCTGTTCTAACATCTCCATTTGAGCACATAGCAATATACTCAAGTGCCTCTTTATCTACTTTCAAGTTATAATTTCCTAGTCCATTCTCTTTATCATTTAGGCAATTTTCTAGTATTTTAATTATATCTTTTTGCTCTAATTCTTTAAATTTGAATACTGTTGATCTAGAGATTAGCGCCTTATTTACAGAAAAATATGGATTTTCTGTAGTTGCACCTATTAGTATAACTGTTCCCTTTTCAACGTGAGGAAGTAATGCATCTTGTTGAAGCTTATTAAATCTATGTATTTCATCAATAAAAAGTATTACTTTACCTGTTGGATTTGTAAATATATTCTGTGCCTCTTCAACAACAGCTTTAATATCTGCCACTCCTGCTGTAGTTGCATTTAAAGTTACAAATTTATTTTTTGTTGTACTAGCAATTACTCTTGCAAGTGAAGTCTTACCACATCCTGGAGGACCCCAAAATATAGCTGATGTTAACTTGTCTGCTTTTATTAGTCTATATAATAATTTATCTTTACCTACTATATCCTCTTGACCATAAAAGTCTTCAAGTCTTGTAGGTTTCATTCTATATGCAAGTGGCTCCATATTACACCCCGATTACTTTATTTTCTTAATAATTATATAATAAAATTTGGACATTATCAAGGAATAATCAACATAAGACAAGAATATAGAACAAAAGTGAATCAAAGATTCACTCCATTGCAAATTTCTTGCAATGTTCTTTATAAAGAGTTTGTAGCCTTTAATTTTTTTAAGCTACTCTTTTCTTTATTGGTCGTTGTTCTCGACCATTATCCATCGCAATTTCTTGGTTTGGAAT
>CANROM010000050.1 GCA_947632225.1 uncultured Clostridia bacterium
TAAAAAAATATCCTAGAAAATCTAGGATATATTTTTTTATTTTAAGCAATTTCTAAAATAATCATCAAACTCTTTTATAATTTTTCCACTATCATAGTTTTTAATACTCTCAATATTTTCTTGAGATAACTCCTTAAATAGTTTTCTGTTATTGTATAGAAATACTATCTTTTCTTTTAATCTATTTTTTATTTCATCTTCATTTGTTCCATTCTTTCTATCACCAATATTAAATTGTTTTTGTTTTTCTCCAAATATTTCAGGAACAATACCAACATTGGTAGATATTACAGGTATTCCAGAGCACATTGCTTCAAGTACTGGTCTAGGTGTTCCTTCATGAATAGATGTACATAGACAAATATCTATATTGCTATAGTACTCGGGCATCTCTTCAGCAGTTCTCCATACTACATTTCTATCTGCAAAGTCTTCTCTTATATTGTATCCCTCTTTTTTCAAGTCCTCCATTACTGGCTCAATTATAGCATGAAGTCCTTTTAAATCTACACCATTAAATTTTCTATCTCCATTTCCAACCCAGCCAATTACAATTTCTCTGTCCTTTATATTTTCTAGTTCAAATCTTTCTAATTTTCTAGGTGAAAACTTTTCCCAGTCACAAAAATCATATACTATGCCATAAGGATCTTTATATTTTTCTATTTTTAAGTAATCATTATATAGCTTTTTATTTGCAACATAATAATTTTTAGTGTATTTATTAAATACATTTTTGTATATCTCTATGTTTTCTGGTTCCATATATATAAAATCATATACACAAGTAGACATCTTATTACTTATTTCTTCTAAATACTTATCATAGTCTTTATTTGCAGCCTTTACTTTTTCTTTAAAAGAATCAGATTCAAATAAAAGTAGTGTTCTTCTCCAAAATACATGTATTAAATCGCAATCGCTATTTCTTTCTAAACACTCATAAAACATCTCTGGTTCTGTATAGCAATCAAAATAATCTATTACAAAATCATATTTGTCTTTTAAGTCTTCACTTACTTTTTTGGCAATTGCATCAAAAGCCCAACCTTTAGCATCACATAATAAGCATATTTTTGGTTTTTTTATTATATTTTCTTCCATAAGAATATGAAACACCTCCATAGATTTCCTATTTTGCATTTTTTACTTTATTGTATATAACAGGAAACATATCTTTATATGTATCTCGTGAATGCCTTAGAAGAACTGCACTAATTAGCCTATAAGGCTCAAGATATTGATTTAGGAATTTTTCATCTAATTTATCAAAAGCAACTTTAAAAGATTCATAATTATCAAGTACTACTTGGCTATTCCATAGCTCTTCATAGTTATTCATGTTTATCTTTTCCATAGCACTAGTATATAATTTAACCCAATTAAGACATGCATCTTTTTCAATTTCTGGATAGTTGTCTACTAAAAACTTATATCTTCCATAATATGCTTCCATACTATCACATATTTTCTTTTCTGTAAAAGTACCAGTTATTGAACCCTCCCTACCGTATAAATAGTAGTACATTTCTTCACTTGTAAATACAACTCTCTTTGCTCTGTCTAGTATTTTATATACAGTAGCAACGTCCTCATATACTTTACCATCTGGAAATTCAATGTTATCAAATAAACTTCTTTTTACTAATTTAGTAACAATGTAACTTCCTATATTATCATTTACCATTATTGCTTTTAACGCTTCAGTTACACTCATTACTTCTTCTTTTTCTTCATTATTTGTTTTTGGATATACTATATTGTTTTCACTATCCATAGTTACACGAAGAAGTTGACACATAGTCATATCTGCATCATATTTTATAGCTAATTCATGTAATCTTTTATACATATTTAGATTTAAAGAGTCATCACTATCAACAAAAGCTATATACTTTCCTGTTGCAATTTTCATTCCAGCATTTCTAGCACTTGATAATCCTCCATTTTTCTTATGTATAACTTTTATTCTTGAGTCCTTCTTTGCATAATCTTCTAAAATTTGAGGACAATTATCTGGTGACCCATCATCTACAAGTATAATTTCAAGGTTTTTGTATGTCTGGTTTATGATACTATTAAGGCATGTATCTATGTATTTTTCAACATTGTATACAGGTATAATAACACTTATTAAATCTTCCATATTTTCTCCTTTTTATCTCATCATTTTTCTATACATTTCAGGTTGAGGCTTAGACATGTTTTCTTTAATTTCTTTTGGTAGATGTTCTCTTATATCTGCAACAACTTTACAAATATCTATTGCATCTTTATAATCTCCACCAATTATTTTATTTATAATTACAGATAATGATTCTTGACATGCAGGTACATCTAAATCTACACTTAGCTTATAAAACCACCTCATGTCTGATAAAACAGATAAACGTTCTTCATTAGTCATAATTTTAGAATCAATAAATTTGTATAGCATATATGTCATACTCTTAGCATAAAAGAAACGATAAAATTCTATTTCATCATTAGCTTTAAAGTTTTCATAAATTATTTTATATGCTTTACTTATTTTTTCAAAATAATCATAAGAGCAGTTCATAGATAATGATGAGGCTGCATTACGTTGTCTATAGTAGTACATTACATCATTTATATAATATACTTTTGAAGACTTCATAAAGCAATATGTTGTAAATATAGCATCTTCTGCTAAAGCACCATCAACAAATCTTAAATTTAGCTCTTTTAAAAATTTGCTATCAAAAATTTTATTCCAAACGCCTGAATTCATTATAAAGAAAGAGTTTATATAATCTTTTATATTTAATTTAAAGTTCTTATACTTTTCTTTGTTAAATACAGGATTTTCCCATATTTCTCCGTCTTCTGTACAGTTTTGATAGTTCCCTATAACATAGTCTGCGCTTTTATCTTTTATTTCTTTTAGCATTATTTCACAGCTGTATGGTAAATATAAATCATCTGGATCACAGAACATTATATAATCTCCTTGTGCTATATCAAGTCCTGCATTTCTTGCAGATGATACGCCACCATTTTCTTTGTGAATAACTTTTATTCTTAAATCTTTTTTTGCGTACTCGTCGCATATAGCTCCACATTTATCTGTAGAGCCATCATCTATTAAAATAATTTCAATATTTTTATGTGATTGACAAGTTAAAGAATCTATACACACACGTAAATATTTTTCTACGTTGTATATAGGTACAATTATACTTATTTTATCCATTTTTATCTCCTAATTTTGTGTTAAATAAGGCTAAAAAAATATAATAGCCTTAACGCTATTATATTAACATATTTTAATAAAAAAATCAATATATGACAGCCTATCTGATACACCCTAATAACAAAGAAAGTACCCAGTATAACTGAGTACTTTTATTATTATATATCTAAGTTTGTTACGTATTTTGCATTCTGCTCAATAAACTCTCTTCTTGGCTCTACATTTTCGCCCATTAGAACAGAGAATATTTGGTCTGCTTTTATAGCATCTTCCAATTGAACTTGTACTAATATTCTTGTTTCAGGATTCATTGTAGTCTCCCATAATTGCTCAGAGTCCATTTCACCAAGACCTTTGTATCTTTGCATGCTCAAAGTATCTCTTGATATTCCTTTTTCTTCAAGCTCTTTTAGTTTTACATCTAAGTCTGCTTCGTTATAACAATATATATCGTCCATACCTTTTTTAGATAGCTTAAACAAAGGTGGTTGAGCTATATAAATATTTCCATTTTCTACAAGTGGTCTCATATGCCTAAAGAAGAATGTTAATAGTAGTGTTCTGATGTGAGCACCATCAACATCGGCATCGGCCATAAGTATAATTTTATGATATCTTAATTTTTCTAGGTTAAAATCATTTCCTATTCCAGCACCAAGTGCAATGATTACAGGAGATAATTTTTCATTGTTATATATTTTATCTGCTCTTGCTTTTTCAACGTTTAACATTTTACCCCAAAGAGGAAGTATAGCTTGGAATCTTCTATCTCTTCCCTGCTTTGCACTACCGCCGGCAGAATCTCCCTCAACGATGTATATTTCACATTTTGAAGCGTCTTTTTCTGAACAGTCTGCAAGTTTACCAGGTAAAGTTGTAGACTCAAGTGCAGATTTTCTTCTAACAAGTTCTCTTGCTTTTCTTGCTGCTTCTCTAGCTCTTGCAGCACTGATAGTTTTATCTAAAATAGCTTTAGCAACATTTGGGTTTTCCTCTAAGAATTGTCCCATTTTATTTACCATTATATTATTAACAACAGCTGTTACTTCACTATTTCCAAGTTTTGTCTTAGTTTGTCCTTCAAATTGAGGCTCTAGTACTCTAACACTAACAATTGCAGATATACCTTCTCTTATATCTTCACCTTGTAGGTTTGTATCTTTTTCTTTTAATATATTAAATTTTCTTGCATAATCATTAAAAGCTTTTGTAAGACCTCTTTTAAATCCATCAACATGAGTACCACCCTCACCTGTTGGAATGTTATTTACAAATGAAAGGATATTTTCTGTATAAGATGTTGTATATTGTAGTGCAAGCTCAACTTGAACATCATTATCTTCTCCTTCAAAGTATACTACATCAGGATTTACTAGATCTTTTCCTTTATTTAAGAACTCAACAAATGATCTTATACCACCTTCGTAGTGGAAAACCATTGGTTCTGTTCCTTCTTCTCTCTTATCCCATAAAGTAATTTTTAAACCTTTATTTAAGAAAGCCATTTCTCTTAGTCTTTGTACTAATATGTCTGTTTCAAATACAGTTGTTTCAAAAATTTGAGCATCTGGTTTAAATACAACTTTTGATCCTGTCTTTGTACCTTCCGCTATTTTATGAGTTGCCTCTACTGTTTTACCTCTAGCAAATGATGCAGCATATACTCCATCTCCATCACAAACCTCAGCATATAAGCTTTCAGATAATGCGTTAACAACAGAAGCACCAACACCATGAAGACCACCAGATACTTTGTATCCTCCACCGCCAAATTTACCACCAGCGTGTAATATTGTAAATACAACTTCTAGTGTAGATATACCCATTTTAGGATGTTTTCCTACAGGTATACCTCTACCATTATCTTGTACACTTATTATATTATCTGGCAATATTTCAACATTTATTTCTGTACAGTAACCAGCTAAAGCTTCGTCTACTGCGTTATCTACTATCTCGTATACTAGGTGATGTAGTCCTCTTGAAGAAATACTTCCTATGTACATACCAGGTCTTTTTCTAACTGCCTCTAAGCCCTCTAGTACTTGTATTTGATTTTCATCATATTTTGCCATTTGTTTCTCCCTCTTTTCATAAAAAACCTATTTCCATTTATTTATATCATACTTTTACATCAATTTTCAAGTCTTCCATTTGAAACTTTGGAAATTTTTATATTCTCAATATTTCTTACAAATGTATCTTCTGTAGTTGTTATAATGCTTTGATATTTTTCAATATATTTAAGTAAAAAGTTTATTCTATTACTATCTAATTCTGACATTATATCGTCTAATAGTAATATAGGCACTTCACCTTTTTCTTCTTTTAAGATTTCAAAGTTAGCAAGTTTTAACGTTAAAAGTGCTGTTCTCTTTTGTCCCTGTGAGCCAAACTTAGAAACTTCTTTGTCGTTTATATATATTAAAAGATCATCTCTTTGAATTCCTTTTATAGCTGATTTTCTAAGTTCATCAATATATAAATGCTCATCTAAATACTTCTTTATTTCCTGTTCGTTTTTTCCAAGAAAGTCTGTTTCGTATTCAAGTCTAATTTCTTCTTTATCATCTGTTATACTTTTCTGTATATTTTGAGAATATTCATTTAGCTTATTTATTATATTCTTTCTCTGCTCAACTATATTTTTTATATATACACTCATTTTCTCGTGTAGTATTTCTATATAATTTCTATCTATACTATCTTTTTTTAATATGTTATTTTTCATTTTTAAGCATTTCATATACTCTTGATGACAAATAATATATGACTTGGACATTTGACAGCATATCATATCTATAAAGCTTCTCCTTCTTGTTGGAGAGCCTTTAACAATATCCAGGCTCTCTGGAGAAAATATTACTATTGGAATTTCTCCTACATAGTCTGCAATCTTTTTAACTTTTATTTCGTTATTTTTTATTTGTTTTCTATTAATATTATCTATATAAAAACTAGTTTCAATACTGCTATTATTTTTATTATATTTTAGAAATAAGTTGCAATAATCTTTACCAAACATAATTAGTTCTGTATCTTTTAAAGTTCTATAAGATTTTCCAAAAGCACACACATATATTGCTTCTATAATATTTGTTTTTCCTTGGGCATTATCTCCTAAAAATAAATTTATGCCATCTATTAGTTTTATTTGTTGCTTTTCATAATTTCTAAAATTTTCTAAATCTAATTCTTCTATATACATACCAATCCCCTTAAAAGAAATAAAGCATGAATATTTAGATACTCATGCTTATTTACTATAACTAATCTTGTTTAATTTTTATTGGTAAAACCACATATGTATATTCATTTGATACTACTGGCTTAAATAAAACTGGTGAAATGTTAGTAGTAAATTCTATACATATTTCTGTATCTTCTATTACTTTTAATGCATCTATTACATATCTAGGATTAAATCCAATTTCCAATTCTTTACCTTCAACAAGAGCAGATATACTCTCTTTTGCATCTCCTGTTTCACTTATACAGCTAAGTGTTATTCCATCTAAGTCTAATTTCATTTTTACAGGAGACTTTTTATCTTTTTCTTTATTTTCTCTTGCAAATAGTGCAACTCTTTCAAATGAATCTAGTAATTTTTTAGTTTTTACTCTTACTTTTGTCTCACAAGTTGCTGGAATTATACTTTGGTAATTTAAAAATTCTCCTTCAATTATTCTACTTACTATTATGCTATTGCCCATTTCAAATAATGCTTGATTTCTGTTAACACCAATTCTAACAGTTTCTCCTTCATTATCGCTTAGAACTTTTAATAATTCAGATAGAACTCTTCCAGGAATTATTGCTTTAAAGTCATTTATTTCTTTCTCATTTAAATGTTTCTTTAAAGATAATCTAAATCCATCTATTGTAACTATAGTTAATACATTATCTTCTACCTTTACTAGAGCTCCATTATATACAGGTCTATTTTCATCTGTACTTACAGAGAATAATGTTCTTCTAATCATATCCTTAAATACACATTGCTCTATTTCAATACTATTGTCTATATCAAAAACAGGAAGTTTTGGATACTCGTTTGGATTCATAACAGCAAGTTTAAAAATACCATTTACAGATTTTAGAACAAATAGATTATCATCTACAGAAATTTCTACAGACTCATCTTCAATTTTTCTAACAATCTCATTTAGCATTCTTAAATCTACTACTGTTTTTCCTTCTCTTATTATCTCACAAGGAAAAGTATGTTCACATCCTATTTCTAAATCGTTTGTTATTAGTTTTAATTTGTTTTGATATGCTTCAAATAGAACACCTTCTAAAATTGGCATAGTTGTTTTTGAACTTGATGTTTTTGATACGATATTTAAAGCATTTATTAACTCTTTTAAATCACATTTGATATTCATTTAATTCTCCTCTTTTCTTTAACATCTGAATTTATTATAATAAACTAATATTAAAAAATCAATAGAAATTTTAGCTTTCTCTTTCTAAAGTCTTTTTAATATCATCTATTAAATCTTTAGTATCTGGATTATTATCATAATCATCTTTTATTTTAGAATATGCATGAAGTACTGTTGAATGATCTCTTCCACCAAAATCTTTTCCTATTGCAGAAAATGACATGTCTGCTACTTCTCTACATAAATACATAGCAATTTGTCTAGGAAATGCTATAGTTGTTGATCTTTTATCACTAGTTAAATCTGTAACTTTTATATCAAAAAATTTTGCAACAACTTGCATTATTAGCTTACTAGTTAATATATTAGTATTTTTTACTAATATAGATTCTATAGTATTATCTACTACTGCATCAGTTAAAGGATTGTTTGTAAACTTGGTATAAGCCATAAGTTTATTAAATACTCCCTCTAACTCTCTAACATTAGATTTTACTCTTGTAGCAATTTTTACAAGAATATCATCATCAATTACATATCTTTCTTCTTCTGCCCTCTTCTTTAATATTGCAAATCTTGTTTCATAGTCTGGTGTTTGAATATCTACACTAACTCCCATAGAAAATCTTGTTTTAAGTCTATCTTCAAGTCCATTTATTTCTTTAGGTGGTTTTTCAGAAGTTAGAACAATTTGCTTTCCGTTATCAAATAAAGAGTTGAAAGTGTGGAAAAACTCTTCTTGACATTTATCCTTCCCTGCTATTATTTGTACATCATCTATTAAAAGTAAATCCACATTTCTAAATTTCTTTTTAAAAGATTCGTTCATATTTGGATTTAACATCGCTTTTATTAGCTCATTAACAAATAACTCGCCTGTACAATAAATAACCTTTTTAGATGGATCCTTATCGATTACAGCACTACCTATTGCTTGCATAAGGTGTGTCTTTCCTAGTCCAACGCCTCCATATATATATAATGGATTTGTTGCTCCTAAATTTTGACTTACTGAATATGCAGTAGCTTGTGCAAATCTATTATTTGTACCTATTACAAAATTATCAAAAGAATATCTTGTATTTAAACCTGCATCTTCTTTTATTTTCTTTAAATCAACTGAAGCATTACCAGTTTGAGAATTTTCGTTAACTTGCATATTTGCATATTGTCCTTTAACTACTTCTACATCTAATGCTTCATCTTCCGCATTTTCAGGAATAGCATCTTTAGCTTCAAATGTTATTTGATAGTCTACACTAGTTAAAAATTTTAATGTATTTTGTATTAAATCTAAATATCTCTTCTTGCATATTTCTATGTGATAACTAGATGGTGCTAAAAAGCAAACAGTGTTTTTATCCACAAGTCTAGGAACCATAACTTCAATATACGTTTTATACGCAATTTGAGATGTTTCTTCTTTTAGCGCTTCTAATGCTTTTTCCCATATGTTAATAAAATTCTCTTCCATACTTCCCTCCCTCTTATTTTTTTATCCGTTCATTCTGTCTTTATTATAATAAATTAAGCCAAAAAAATCAATAAAAAATTTATTTTATGTGTAACTTATCCACATTTTCCACAACATAATATGTGAATTATGTGGATATCTTTATTGTATTTTTT
>CANROM010000051.1 GCA_947632225.1 uncultured Clostridia bacterium
CGATACAACTTTTGTAGAGAAAGTAGCGACAAAGATTATAACAATAGAAAAATAAGTGTGCGAGAAATTACAATTTTGACACAAGATTTAATTAAATATTTTTATAAAATTAAGAGGTTTTATACCTCTTTTTATTTTGCCTAAAAGGAGGATTTATATGGAATTAAAAAATCAAGATTTTATGAATATGTTTCTTTCTGCTAAAGATATTGAAGGATGTTCAAAAAGAACTATTAAATACTATAAAGATATTATAGAAAAATTTTTAAGTAACATAGGAAAATCAATAAAAGAAATTACAACAGATGATATAAGATTATATTTAGCATATTACAAAGAAAATAGTAATTGTAATACTGTTACTATGGATAATTTAAGAAGGGTATTCTCTAGTTTTTTTGCTTGGTTAGAAAATGAGGATTATATTATAAAAAGTCCTGTTAGGCGAATACATAAAGTAAAGACTGCAGTTACAGTAAAAGAAACTTTTTCTGATGAGAATATAGAAAAAATGAGGGATAATTGTTCTAATATCAGAGAATTAGCAATAATTGAATTATTACTTTCTACTGGTATGAGAGTTGGCGAATTAGTAAACTTAAATATTGAGGATCTTAATATTGAAGATAGATCCTGTGTTGTTCTAGGTAAAGGAAATAAACAAAGAGAAGTATATTTTGATGCTAGAACTAAAATACATTTAAAACAATATTTAAGTACAAGAACTGATGATAATAGAGCTTTATTTGTTTCTAAAATTAGACCATATAATAGAATAACAATATCTACTATTGAAACTCTAATACGACAACTAGGTAAAGACTTAAATATAAAAAAAGCACATCCACACAAATTCAGAAGAACAATGGCTACAATGGCAATAGATAAAGGAATGCCCATAGAACAAGTACAGAAATTGTTAGGACACACAAAAATAGATACAACTATGCACTATGCAATGGTTAATCAAGCAAATGTAAAATTCTCACACAGAAAATTTATAGGATAAATTTATGAAAGGAGCTGATAAAATTGATTTTAGCAATTACTAGAGAAAATGAGAAGTTAATTTATGAAGTATGTAAAGAAAATGGCTTTGAGAGTCCACAAGTTTTAACAGGTGTTGATAGTTTAAAAAGGTTTGCTGTTCAAGAGCTTAGAAACTTAAATAATTATAAACAAATAATTATTGATATTTCTTCCACCAAAGAATCTGAAGATGAAATAGTACAATCTGTTGTTGCTATAAAAAGTATGTATAATATACGAATCATAATAGTTGCCTTAGCTTTTCAAGAAGGCAATAATTTACTTTCAAAACTCTTTAATGAGGGTATTTATAATTTTGTAAATGCTAGTACATATTTTGAACAAAAAGAACAATTTAGGAACTGTCTGAGCAAAGAAGGTTGTCAATATAAAGATGCTGTTAGATTTAGGCAAAAAATTGAAGATGGAAAGAAAAATAAAATAATTATAAAAAAAGAATATAAAACATTAAAACAGTTTGTAAATATAGCTGTTGCAGGAACAGAAAAGCATATTGGAGTTACTACACAAGCAATACTAATTACAATGTTCCTAAAAAGTCTTAATATGAATGTTTGTTATATATGTAGCAATGATAAGGATGAAATAAAAAATATTGAAACTTTAGAAGGTGTTATAAAAAAAGATGGATTATATTCATATAAAGGAATTGATTTGTATAGTAATGACAATAAAATTGATGCTATGCAATATGGCTATGATTTTTATATTTATGATTATGGAATTCTAAACGAAAATACATTAGATAATTTTTTATCTAAAGAAGTTAAAATTATTGTTGGTGGTACTAAGGCTTGGGAAACAGATGAAACATTTAGAGTTCTAAGTTTATTAGAGAAAATACCTGAAGTAAATTACATTTTCAATTTTTCTAGTAATGAGGAAAAAGCAAAATTTAGAAAAATTCTAAAACAATATATAAAACATATATATTTTTCTGAAATTACAACAGACACTTTCAGTAGTAATATAAATACAGAAACATACCACGAAATATTTAAAGAATATATCGCTGAAAAATCAAATAAACTTGAAGTTGTTGAAAATAAAGGTTTATTTAGTTTTCTGAAAAGGGGTAAATAATGAGGAAAAATTTATATAAAGATTATTTAAAAAAACAAAAAATAAAAGAAAAATACGATGAAAAAGTAGTTATCAATGAACAAAGTTCTGTTCTGAAGGTACTACTTTTTTTATTTAATATTTTATCAAGAATATTTAGTATATTATTCTATTTAGGCATTGTAATACTTTGCTCTATTGGAGCTACTTATATTGCTAATAAAATTGGAATAATACATATATTTTAGGAGGTTTAAAATGAAGTTAATAAAAAGAATATTTGCAGTATGTAGTTTTTGCACTCTACTTACTGTTTCAAATTGTTTTGCAGTAACACTAGAAAATACAAATGTTACGGACAATAAGTTAAATTGTTATAGAACATATTTAGTACAAGAATCTGAGCAAAATACTTTTATAGATAGTTTGGAAAAAGAAATTGAAGTATTTGGAGATAAATATACTTTCGATAGTTATACTTCTGAAGGTGAATCTACAACAGATACTATTGATATTACTACTACTAAAAAAATAACAAGTAATACAAATAATTTAGAAAGTATTATAAATCAACTAGGAAACACAATTAGTTATGAAAAAGATGGATATGTTGGAGAATATCTATTAAATACCCAAAATATACAAATAAAAACTAACAACAATGGATTTAGAGAAGATTTAATTGAAGAAACAATAAATTATAATAGCTTAGAAAAAAATGACTTAGATTTCATACCTAAACAAACAATTAAAGATGGTTTAACATTAGATTTATTAAATGTTGAGTGGGAAGTTGAAACAACTAAAATGATTGGAGAATATGAAGTTGCTAATCTTTATACAGCAAAATGTTATTATGCAGGAAAACAAAGAATTAACTATCCCAATACTTATAGTATAACAGCAGAATATACAGGAACAGCTACAAAAGAAATAGCAAGTCCATATAAATATACTATTAAATATAATAAAGTTGAAGAAAAAATAACTGATCCTATACCTGAAGTTGTAGAAGAAAAACAAAACAACTTACTTCCTATTGCAGGGGGAACTACTGGAATTATATTAGTGATTCTATTCTTCTTTACTAGAAATGTTACTGTATATAATTATAAAGAAGGTAAATATGTTAAAGTTGGTAAAACTAGAATCAATAGAAGTAACACGATAAATTTAAGTAAATATGCACTATTTGAAACAACTAATAAATATAAATTAGAATTCTCTAAAAAACTAACAAATAAATTACAAGGAAAAATGATAACAGTTACTAAAGGTACTAATAAAATTAAAATGTTAGTAAATACAAGGGATGAAAAATATAAAGTAGAAACTAGAATTTAGGAGGCAATCTATGAAAAAAGAAAATAAATTTTTAATTGCAATAATTATAATTGCTATTATAACTCTTATAGGAGTTATTTTTTTTGCTGTTAAATATCCTGTTTACAAAGCCAATAAAGATGCTGAAAATATTGAAATTGGAGATAATATAGATTTAGAAGATACACCACTTGAAAATATTGAACAAAGTATTATTCACTATGATGATGAAATAGGAACTCTTACTATACCTGATATTTTACTTGATAATGCACCTATTAGAGAAAGTGTTGAATTATCTACACTAGCAAAAACAATAGGACACTTCCCTTCTACTTCAATTTATGAGGGAAATGTAGGTTTAGCCTCTCACAATTCAGGAAATGAAGGCGACTTTTTTAAGAATCTAAAAAAAATTAAGATTGGTAGTGAAATTTACTATCAAACGAATTATGGCACTAAAAGATATGTAGTAGCAGTTAAAGAAATAATTGATGAAGAAAATTGGGACTATTTAAAAGCAACTGAAGATAATAGAATTACTTTGATTACTTGTGTTGCAGGACAAAAAGAAAAAAGACTTTGTGTTCAAGCAATAGAATCTTATGAGGGAATGAATTACGGACAATAAAAAATTCTAAAAAAGGTTTTGGATCACTCTTTAAATCGTTTTATAATAATAGTATAAGGAGATGATCTATTATGAAAAAATATGTAATTTTAACTTTAACTATAACATTTGGACTTTCTATTTTGTCAGGTTATATGACTTATAGAAAAACAAATCCACAAAATATAGTTGAAAATGTGGATAATACAAGTCAAGAATCTAATTTTGAAGAACAAATAAATTCAGAATTAGAAATAAACAATAACTCTCAAATACAAGAAGAAAATATAGAAAAGACTCCAGTTGCAGATAATGTACCTGAAGTAAAACAAAATAAGCCTTCTACTCCACAAGTTACAGTAAATCAAAAACAGCCTATTGCAGAAGTACAACAGGAAAGTACACAAAATGTAAATAATAACAATACACCAATACAAACAAAAGAAGAAACCATACCAGTACAACCTGAAGTATCTAAACAAGAAGTTGTTAAAGAGCAACCTGTAATTTTAGGAGAAGAATATAAAACTAATGATGCTATGATTAACACTATAAAAAGTATTATAGATGATAATCAGAGCGAAGATATGAAATTATATGGATATAATATTGTTGTAGATAGCTCTATTGTAAATATTACTTCTCAATTTACATATACTAAGCAAAGAGTAATTGATAAAATTAAATATAAGTTTGGTACAATAAAAATATATGTTAGAGATTATTATAGTAATGGTCAATTTATATGTACTCAATGTTATATCATATAGTAATAAAATATAGAGGCACTTGTTTTAATGCAAGTGTCTTTTTTATGGAAAGGAATTGATTATATGATAAAAGTAAAAAGTAAAAAATTATTAGCAATGCTAATGTTAGTATTAACAGTATTTTCTACATTAAGTTCTAGTGTATTTGCTACTGAAATTAGTTCTGCTCATATACAAAATAAGGGCGATGCTGAATGGCATTTACAGTATTGGAATGCTGATAAAAATGTATGGTCTTATGTTACAACAACTTATACTACTTATACTGAAGGTGGCAGAGAATATCCTGCTTATTGTGTGAATCGTGAACTACCAGGAGTTGGAGAATTAGCTGATTATTCTGTTGATGTTGATACAGATATAACTTCTGCTTTAGGTAATGTTCAAGTTTGGAGAACTATTATAAATGGATTTCCATACAAGACTGCAGGAGAACTTGGACTTGCAAATGATATAGAGGCATTTCAAGCTACTAAACAAGCTGTATATTGTATTTTATATGGATTCGATCCTGTAACTAGATATAGAGGTACTGATCAAGGAGCTGATACTAGAGGTAATGCTATAAAAAATGCAATAGTAGGAATGGTAAACGAAGGTAGATATGGAAGTCAAACTCCTTCTGATCCTAGTGTAACATTATCTACTTCAGGAAATTTATACGAAGATGGAGATTATTATACTCAAAAGATAAATGTTTCAAGTACAGTACAGATGGCAAATTATAATATTACTGCTACTGCTAACCTACCACAAGGAACAATTATAACTAATTCAAATGGTACACAAACTAACTCATTTAATGGTAATGAAAGTATGTTTGTTAAAATACCAAAATCTCAAATGGATAAAGACATTTCTAATGCAATAATAAATGTTCAAGGAAAAGTTAAAACTTATCCTGTATTTTATGGAAGAACAACAGTAGCAGGAAGTCAAAATTATGCTTTAGCTTATGATCCTTTTGGAGATGGTGTTGGTCGTGCTACTTTAAATATAAAAACTAATACAGGAAAAATACAAGTAAATAAAACTGATGATGAAACAAAACAACCTATTGCAGGTGTAAAATTCTCATTAAAAAGAGCTGATGGAACTATTGTAGGAACAGCTACAACAAATGAACAAGGAATTGCTACTTTCGATAAGTTATATCAATCAAACTATAAATTAGTTGAAGTTGAAACAAATCCTAAGTACATTCTTAACAAAGCAGAGTTTGATGTTAAAGTAGAATATAACAAAACTTCAAAATGTGATATTGAAAATGAGCATAAAAAGGGCAATATTAAGGTTTATAAAGTAGATAAAGATAACAATAAGGTCGTACTTGGAAATGTTGAATTCGACCTATTTTCACACGAATTTAATAAGGTTATTGGAACATACTACACCGATGTAAACGGAGAGTTAGAAATAAAAGATCTTAGAATAGGCGATTACTCACTTTTTGAACGAAAAACAAATAAGTGGTACAATCTTGCTGAAGATACTGATATTGAAGTTGAATGGAATCTAACTAAAGAACTTGAAATAGAAAACGAATTAAAAAAAGGCTCTATAAAAGTTATAAAAGTTGATGAAGAAGATCACGAAGTAAAACTTGAAAATGTAAAATTCAAAGTTATGGATAAGGATGGAAATGTATTAGAGGAACTTATTACTGATTCAAACGGAGAGGCTGAAACTTCTAAATATCCTGTAAGAGATTTTTCAGAACTTAAAATACAAGAAGTTGAAACATTGGATACTTATGTTTTAGATGATGAAATTCATACTATTACACTTGAAGAAAATCAAATAAAAAATGTTACTTTTGAAAATGAAAAAATTAAAGGACAAATTGAAGTAACAAAAATAAGTTCTAATGATAATAAATTGACAGGAGATAAAAAAGGAACTCCATTAAAAGGAGCTATATTTGAAGTATATAATTCAAATAATGAATTAGTTGATACTCTAACTACTGATAGTGAAGGTAAGGCTATTTCTAAAATGCTTGTTAAAGGGGAATACCATTTAAAAGAAGTGGATTCAGGATCACCTTATTATTTAATAAATTCAGATATATTTAAGGCTGAAATAAAAGAGCATAAAGAAATTGTTGATGTAGATATCGAAGATGATAGTGTTGATATTGAGGTTGAAGTTGAGAAAAAAGGTTTTGTTGAAACTCAATCTAAAGATAGTATTTTTTATAATTTCAAAAATATAAAAAATAAATCAAATGTAGCATTAGATAATTTTACTTGGCAAGATACACTACCTACACAAGCATTAAGAGCTGATAGAATTTATACAGGTACTTGGAATGAGGACTTAAAATATTCTATATGGTATAAAACTAATAAAAATGATTATAAAATGCTAGTTGATGGATTAAGTACACAAGTTAATAATAAAATAAGTTTTAAGACTGCAGAGCTAGAAGAAGATGAATTTATTACTGAGTATGAATTCCGTTTTGGAACTGTTAAAGTAGGTTTCTCAGAGGTTGAATCGCCTATTTTATATTGTGATATGCTAGATGGTTTAGGAAATGGTTTTGTATTTACTAACTATACTAAAGTATTTGGTACTTATGAAGATAAATATGTTGAAGATACTGATGAATGGACTACTGTTACTTATTTCAAAGAAATAGAAACTACTCAAAAACTTCCTAGAACAGGTTGTTAGTATTGACTTTTAAGCATTTTTTATTATAATAAATGTAAATTTATGAATTCATATATTTTATGGAATTATTTTTTATTTACTTTAATAGGGGAGATAGAATAAACTTCTACTCCCCTATTTTTTTGATTCTATTTTCTATTACACAAATAAAAATACTAGAGCTAATAAAAGCACCTAGTATTATTTACTTTAACTTTTTAAAATAATCATCAGTTAAATCATTTACAGTAATATTAAATATTTTTGCGAATCCACATAGTTCATAATCTACAACTGTTCTAGTTCCTATTTCAATATTATAAATTGCTTGTTTATGAATATCTATACCAATTAACATTAGCTTATCTGACAATTTTTGATAAGATAACTTATTTAATTCTCTATAATATTTTATTTTTGAGCCAACTACATTTAGTTCGCCCTCTGTAATCCTTGCATTATTCATTTTGTCATCTCCCCTATTTATTGATTTTATAATAAAATTATGTTATGATTATAAATACTGGCATTTATAAAATAGTATTTATGAATTTCGACAAAATAATTAAGAAAAATTTGGTATTATAACTATGGAGGAATAAAAATGGGACAAAATGTAGAAATATACAAGGAAAAAATTAAACAAATTGAGAGGCGAAATAAATTAAGTGATAAAATAAGAGAAAAATTAGAAAAATACTTTGATTTTCACATTACAAGTTATATAATTGATGATATAGTTGAAAATGAAGATTATCATCATTTTTGCTTAATGGTAAATCTTGCTGTTGTTAATGACAGATTATCAGCTGACAATGGAGAAAAGCTAAAAATAGGAATAAAAAGAATCTTTAATATAAAAAATAACTACGAACTACTTAAAGCAAGTACATTATTTTAGAAAACGAGGTATGTTATGAAAGATTTTAATTATGATGAATGGCAGAGTAAATATCACAATGAAGAATTTATAGATTTAAAAAAATTTTTAGATTCAAAAGATATTGAATTGCTAAAAAAATTAGATATAAATATTAAAGATAAGCTATACTCTAATTATGAGTTTGACACTTTAGAAGGAATGTTACTTAGATATTATAGAAACGAAAAAGAAATGTCTGAGGAAGATTTAAAATTAAGTAAAACTTTAGATAATACAGGTGTTTCAAGAGAAGATTATAATTCACTTTTGGAAAAATTTAATAAAATTTCAGACTACTATAATATATAATTATAAAAACTTGTTATATTATTGAGAAAAATGGTATTTTATGGTATAAATAAAATAGTAATTTATATGAAAGAGTGATTATATGGAATTTTGTGAAAAAATAAAAAAAATAAGAACAGATAATAATT
>CANROM010000052.1 GCA_947632225.1 uncultured Clostridia bacterium
AAATCTGCTTCAAGTATTGGGCTACTATCTAACTCTATATTACTATATTCTACTCCTGTTATACATTTAATAAATCTTTTTGTTATCTTCTCATTTCCTGCATGTCCAAATATTCTTTTAAATACATAATCATTTGTTGGTATATATTGTTTTTCTTGACTCATATAAGCATCCTTTCTATTTTTTATTTATTAAAGCTTTAACATGAGTTATTATAGCCATTTGAACGCTTGTTTTCAATCTTATAAACCTCGTTTTTTAAGTCTAGTTTTGTCTTACCTAAAACCCAACATAAAGCAAAAAACAGAATTATTTAAAATTCTGTTTTTATCTAAAATTATTATTCGTATTTATTATAAATAGCTTTGTCTATATATTCATTACACATATCAAGTACTTCTTTAATACATCTATTTACTTGTTCACTTTTAAATTTTTCTACTACCCTTAAGTAGAACTTATCTAAATACTTATTGTCTCTTATAATTTTAAGACAAATAGGAAAATTAAAGTCATAAACATACCCATAAAACACTAATATTAATTCTGCATTATTTTTTAGTTCTTTATATTTTAAAAAATGTTCTTTTTTAAACTTTTCAATAACACTAGGTGATATTGTTAAGTTTTCAAATTTTTTGTACCAAAATATGTCTTCAAATTTATCCTCGTTTGTAACTTTAAATATATCAAGCTTATCTGCGTCCCTAATTATTTTAGAAAATAACAGTTCTTCATCTGAAATGTTACTTGCTATTTGTGGCTTATTATGATTGTATACAGCTGTTTTAATTATGTTATCATATTTATTAGTATCTAAGAATTTTTTTATTAGTCCATCCTCATATAAAACTTTTAAGCTATACTCGGCATGATCTAGTCCGGAGTCTTTATCACTAAAAGTATTATATAGTTTTACCTGTTCAAATCTTCCTATATCATGGAATATGCCTATCAGTTCTGCAAGCTTTACTTTTTCATCGTCCAAATTTAGGTCTTGTGCTATTAATTTAGAGTTTTCTGCAACTCTTAAAATATGTCTCATTTTGATATTTATTCTACCATTATTTATATCATAATTTTTTACATATTCTAAGAATTGTTTCTTAGCATTTTCAATATCTATCATATATATCTCCTATCCTACTATATTTTGTAGCTGTTCTCCATATTTTTCATATAGTGCCTCTTTAATCTTCTTATTTTTTTCTAAATTTAGTTCTTTATCTTGTTCTATAATATCTCTTACAGCTTGTTGTGTACGCTCAAGTACTTTTACATCAGTTAGTAAATTTGCAAGCTTAAATTCAGGCATGCCAGACTGTCTTATTCCAAAGAAATCACCAGGACCTCTTAACTCTAAATCTTTCTTAGCAATTAAAAAACCATCATTACTTTTTCTCATAATATCTAGTCTTTCCCTTGCTATAGCTGATTTATTATTACTCTTTAATATGCAATAAGATGCTGCACTACCTCTACCTACTCTTCCTCTTAGTTGATGCAAAGCAGCAAGACCAAATCTATCTGCATTTTCTATTACCATAACTGTAGCATTAGGTACACTAATACCAACCTCAATTACGGTAGTTGAAATTAAGATATTTATATTATTTGCCTTAAAATCTTGCATAATCTCGTCTTTTTCTTTATTCTTCATTTTTCCATGAAGTATTGCTACGTTATATTCTTTAAACTCTTTTTTATATTCTTCATATAGCTTTTCAACAGAGTTTAAATCTAATTCCTCATTTTCTTCAACAAGAGGACACACTACATATACCTGTCTTCCCTCATCTATATTTTTTCTTAAGAAATTATATACTCTTTGATTATATGAATCGTTAACAACAAATGTATCTACAGGCTTTCTTCCCGGTGGTAGTTCATCTATAACAGATAAGTCCAAATCTCCATAAAGAACTATTGCAAGGGAACGTGGTATAGGTGTTGCAGTCATAACAAGAGTATCTACTATTTTGCCTTTATTGGATAGTTTCATCCTTTGTTTTACCCCAAATCTGTGCTGTTCATCTGTTACTACAAGTCCTAAATTATTAAATTCAATATTATCTTCAATTATTGAGTGTGTTCCTATTAGTATATCTATCTCATTATTTTTTAGTCTCTCAATAATCTTTTCTTTTTGCTTTTTAGTAGTGCTTGAAGTTATTATTTCAACCTTTATATTTAGCTTTTCAAAATATCCTGAAAGTTCAAGGAAATGTTGATTTGCAAGAATTGTTGTTGGTGCCATAAGTGCCGCTTGATATCCATTTTTTACTGCCAAGTACATTGCTATTGCTGCTACCATAGTTTTACCAGAGCCAACATCACCTTGCACAAGTCTATTCATAACCACATTTTTACTTAAATCATCTTTTATTTGCTCTACAACCTTTTTTTGAGCATTAGTAAGCTCAAAAGGTATTATCTTTAAAAACTCACTACAATCTAAGTCTTTATATATATTAGTTTTTACATATTCTAGATTGTTATCTCTCATATGTAGCAATGCTAGCTGAAATAAAAAAAGCTCTTCAAATATTATTCTATTTCTTGCTGTTTCAACCATAGAAAAATCTTTTGGAAAATGTATATTTCTTACTGCATAGTTTATTTCTGCAAGCCCATATTTCTTTCTAAATTCTGTTTCAAATATATCTTTAAGTAATATTCCATTATCTATTATTAAGTTAGTTATTAGCTTAAACAAATAATTTTGAGTAACACCAGCTGTTAAACTATATATAGGGTATAAACCTTGTATTTTATCTAGTTGCATAACATCATATATACTACATGACTCTAGTGTTGCTCTAGAGGGAGATACAGATGAAACTTTGCCATAAAAAAGGTATGACATACCTTCTTTTAGTTTATCTTTTATATATACTTGATTAAACCATGTAAGAAAAGCAAGCCTGCCACTTTCATCTGTTACAACAGTGGATATGATTTTTTTTCCTCTGGCATGTGCTACTGTTACTGGTCTTACGACAGTAGCTATAAATAGTACACTTTTATCTTTTTCAAACTCATCAATTTTTACAAGTCTAGTTCTATCCTCATATGCTCTAGGATAATATTCTATTAAATCTTTAACAGAATATATACCCAATTTATTTAATAGTTCATACATTTTAGGTCCAACGCCTTTTAAATACTGAACACTTGTATCTAATCTTATATTTTCCATTAACTCACCACACTTAGATTATATATCAAAACAAACGTTTATACAAGCTTATATAATCAAATTAGATATAGAAATAGGCTCTGTGGTAAATTTCCACAAAGCCTTTTTTTTATTGTTTATTTACTTTATTTGCTGTTGCATCTTTTTTAGCTACTCTTTCCATATCAAACCAGAAAGTGCTACCTTTTCCTAAAGTAGATTCAACACCATAGTCTGAACCATGCTTTATTAATATATTTTTTACTATTGCTAGTCCCAAGCCACTTCCCTGTACATTTCTAGTAAATGACTCACTAGCCTTATAATATCTATCCCATATATGTTTTAAATTTTCCTCAGATATACCAACACCATCATCAATTACGCATACCTTAACTCTCTTTTGTGTAGCAGTAACCTTCACGTTAATATTTCTTTTACCTTCTCCGCTATGTTTTATTGCATTTATAACAAGATTGTATAAAACTTGTTCTATCTTTGTTCTATCTGCATACACATACAAATCATTTGGAATAGTATATTCTATATTGTGCTCTGTATCCATGTCGGATAATTTAATTCTATCTATCAAAGATACTGCAACTTGTGAAAAGTTAAATTTCTCTTTATTTAAAGTAATTACACCTGATTCTATTTTAGATAGATCCATCATATCATTTACAAGTCTTGTTAGTCTATCTGTTTCATCAATTATTACTTTTAAATGAGCTTCTCTTTTTTGCTTGTTATCACCAGATAAGTCACGTATCATCTCAGAATATGCTTTTATCATAGTAAGTGGTGTTTTTAAATCATGAGATACGTTAGCTAATAATTCTCTTTTTATTAAATCTGTCTTTTCTAATGAATTAGTAGTTGAGTTTAGTGTATCTGCAAGTTCATCCAACTCCTCATATCCACACTTTTCAAATACAACATTAAATTCTCCCTTACTTAGCTTCTTAGCTGTTTCATTCATATCTCTAATTGGCTTAGATATTCTTTTAGACATAAATAACGCAATTACGGTAGATATAATAAGAGAAATAATTGTAGTGTATATTAACTGGCTTGTTATAACTGTAGATGTAGAATCAATTGGATCAATCGGCATTATTATAACATAACAATACTCAGTATCTGGTATCATCTTTCCATATACATATATCTGTGTTTTAAGTCTATCAACATCTAACGTATATGTAACCTTTTTATTTGGGCTCTCATTTATGTTAATTGCTACCTCGCTTATATCTATAGATACATTTCTTCCTGGCATTTGTGCAAAATAACTAGTATGTGTCTGATCTTTTATATATAAGCTTGTTCCTGTAGACGAAGTATTTGTATAAAACAAATCTCCCTCTAAAGATAAAATATAAATTGAAGCAGAATTTCTATATCCTACTTCATCTATCTTGTCCTTATAATCTAAAGCATTTTTAAATATATTTTCTATTTCAGAGCCAATCTGAGCTGTCTCTCTTTTTTTCATTGAGCTATAGTATGTTTGTAAAAAAACTACTTGCATAAACCATAAAAGTACAAATATTATTACTGCAAGTGTTGTAAAATTCAACCACAGCATAGTTGTTAGAGTCTTAGACTTTTGATTTTTTTCTTTAATCTTCAAATTTATACCCCATTCCTCTTACTGTTACAATTTTATCTCTATATTTTCCTAAATTATTTCTTAGCATTTTTACATGCGTATCTACTGTTCTATCTTCACCAAAGAAATCATAGCCCCATACTTCATTTAATATTTTTTCTCTAGATAAAGCTATATTTTTATTTAATATAAAGTACTGTAATAACTCATATTCTTTAGGTGTTAAATCTTTTTTAACCCCATCAACATAAACATTTCTACCAAGCATATCCACTTCGAGGCCATCAAAAACATATTTTTCTTGTGCAACATTACTTGTTCCATTTTTACTTCTTGTTATTACTGCATTTACTCTAGCCATTAGCTCCTTAGGGCTAAATGGCTTTACTACATAGTCATCTACACCAATTTCAAAGCCAAATAGTTTATCATACTCTTCTCCACGAGCAGATAACATTATTACTGGAGTATTTTTAATCTTTTTAATTTCTTTAATTGAAGAATATCCATCAAGCTTTGGCATCATAATATCCATAATGATAATGTCAAAATCTTTCTCTTTGCATTTTGCTACAGCTTCCATTCCATCACATGCTTCTTCAATTTCGTATCCTTCAAATTCAGCATACTCTCTTATAACATTTCTTATTTTTTCTTCATCGTCAACTACTAATATTTTCATATTCTTACCACCTTTACCATATTACTTAACATAATTATATGCTACCACACTTATGTGATAATTTTATGATATGTCTATAAAATTATATCATATAATATATTAAAAGTAAATTTTAAGAATAAATAGAAAAAAACAAGCTACAAATGTAGCCTGTTTAATATTTTATTTTACTATATTGTATGTATCTCTTGCTATCATTAGTTCTTCATTTGTTGGTACAACATATAATTTAACTTTTGAATCAGGTGTGCTTATAAGTGCTTCTACTCCTTTTACTTTATTTTTTTCAACATCAAGTTTAGCACCCAAAAAGCCAAGATATTTACAAATTCTTTCTCTTGCTTCAAATCCTCTTTCACCAACGCCACCACTAAATGTTATAACGTCTACACTTTGAAGTGGTACTAGATATGAAGCTATAGTTTGTGCAATCTTATATGCCTGTGTATCAAGAGCTAAAATAGACCTTTCATCACCATATGCATATTCTCTTTCTATATCTCTGTAATCGCTAGATACACCAGATACTCCCCAAGCACCAGACATTTTATTTATTATTGTTTCCATCTCATTTACATTTCTATTTTCAAGATTCATTATATATGGTATTATAGCTGGATCAATATCTCCACATCTAGTTGCCATTGGAATACCTGCTGTTGGTGTAAGTCCCATACTAGTCTCTACAGATTTTCCTCTATCTATTGCACATATTGAGGCTCCTTGTCCTAAATGACAATTTATAATTTTTAAGTCTTTTATATCTTTTCCTAGAAGTTCTGCTACTCTGTTTGCAACATACTTATGACTTGTTCCATGAAATCCATATTTTCTTATTTTGTACTTTTCATAATATGAGTATGGTATCTGGTAAATGTAAGCAATATCTGGCAAAGTCTGATGAAAAGCAGTATCAAAAACTGCTACCATTGGCTTATCTGGTAATACTTTTCTTGTTGCCTTTATTCCCTCAATTCCTTCTGGATTATGAAGTGGTGCAAGTGGAATACAATTTTCAATTTCTTTTATTACCTCATCAGTAATTAGAACAGATTCACTATACTTTTCTCCGCCATGAACAATTCTATGTCCAACAGCTCCAATTTCATCTAAAGACTCGACAATATTGTAGCTTTTATCTTGAATTACTCCAAGCATGATTCTTATTGCCTCTTCATAGTTTCTTGCTGCTCTTTCAATCTCACTTTTTTGACCACGTACATTAAGTCTTAAGCAAGAGCCTTGTCCTCCTATTCTTTCGTAATTTCCTTTAACTATTCTCTCTTCATTTCTCATGTCAATGACTTGAAATTTCAAAGATGAGCTTCCACAATTTAAAACTAATATTTTCATAGTACTCACTCCTTTTTTAAAGTAGATACTTCATTATATCATTTTAATTCGTTATTGTAAATGCTTATATGTTTTCAAGTAGCAATTTTTCAATTTCTTTCCAGTTTTTAACTCTAATTACATTATTTTTACTAAGCTCATCATCTGTTATTTTCCTATTATGATAAGCATCAAAAAGTAGTTTTAATTTTACATCACCCATTAAATTTTGAAGTCTATCATCTATTTGAACGTCTGCCTTAAATATGTTTTTAGTATTAGTAAATATTATCTTTTCAGGATCTAGAAATGGAAATTCTCTCATTAGAAACTCAAATTTATCTTTAAACAGTTTAGCTGATCTTCTTTCTACACCATACATTACGCACGCACTACATAAATGAATATCATAATACTCAGATAGCTTTTCTAATACTTCTTTAGCATTTTCAAATATAACGGCATCTGCATATCCGTCTTGAGTTAGGTAATACTCATAAAATTCTTGTATTTTTTCTTGTGGTCCTATAACATCATCTATTATATAGTCTTCAAAATCATCATCCTTATAATTTGTACCACAAAAGTCATTTAATATTTTTAATAGTCCTGGCTCACATATTACATAATCTAAATCTACCAAAAGTGTTTTTTTCATTTTATCTCCTACTTTCTAATTTTTTAGTTTCTCTCTTTGTGTGTCATAATCTGGCATATATTTAAATATAAAATTCCAAAACTGCTTTTGATGATTCATATATTTTAAATGTGCTATCTCATGCAGGCAAACATATTCTATCACTTCTTCATCAAAAAATACTACATTTTGATTTATATTTATTATACCTTTTGAAGAACAATTCCCCCATATTCCTTTATATTTTCTAATATTTACCTGTTTAGGAATAAGCCCTGTAGCATTTATATATTTACTCATAGCATTATCTATATAGTTACGACTAAATTCTTTTATTGCATCATTGAGCTTTTTCTCAGCTATATCATACAAATTATCACTATTTTTTAAGCATGCTGGAATAAATATATTACAACGATTACTATCTAAGTCTACCTTTATTTTATTATTATCCACACATATATAATTTACGTCTATTTTATTTCCTAAAATGTATATATAATTTCTAGACCTTAAATTTATCTTTTTATCCTCTCTTCTAGAGTCTTTTTGTATATTTTTATATATCCAATTCTTCTTGCTATCTACAAACTCAAGTATTTGCTTATTAGTAACCCTTTTTGGTGCTCTTATATATACACTTTTATCTTTTATTCCTATATAAATATTTTTAATATTCTTCTTTATAATACTACATTTTATTTTCATATTATTTATATCTATATTAAACGTATAATTCTCTTGCATACTGCACCTTACTTTACAATGTCGCAAAATTTAACTTGTATAACTTTTTCTATATCTTTTGTTTTTATCTCTACTTGATAGCCAATCTTTCCAGCACTAACAAAAACTGTGTCGAATAAATTAGCACTTATATCTATTACAGTAGGATAATACTTCTTCATACCAATTGGAGAACATCCACCATGTATATATCCAGAAATTGCAAGCAAATCTTTTTGCTTTATCATATCAATACTTTTTTCATTAACGGCTTTAGCTGCCTTTTTTAAGTCTAATTCCTTACTTACTGGCACTACAAACACATAGTACTTTTTGCTTGAAGACACAGTAACAAGTGTTTTAAAAGCCTGATTAGGATTTTCATTTAAAGCGGCTATTACTTCCATACCAGATATGGCGTCTGTGTTATTGTAATAATGTGGATTATACCATATTTTTTTACTATCTAAAATACGCATTACATTTGTTTTTTCTTGCATTTTTTTTCCTTTCTAAAAAAAATAAGCTCAAAACTCAATGTTTTAAGCTTATTAATTAAACTACTTACTTTTTACAAATGCTCTATCCTT
>CANROM010000053.1 GCA_947632225.1 uncultured Clostridia bacterium
ATTGAAAAACCAGTTGTGCAAGAAACAGTTCTACCTTCTAAAGAAACAGATATTAAAGAGATAAGTATAAATACATTTTCAACAGAAGTAAAAGAAGTAGAGAATATTCCAGAAGAGAAAGCTACTCCAGAACAGAAAGTAATGAAACAAATAAATAAACAATTAAAAGAAAGAGAAAAAATGAATAAGCATGATATGTTAAGAGCTATGAGAAAATATAGATTAACAGATATGCTTAAAGTTGCTGTATTAGATAGTCATATAACACATGATATGTATAAAACTGGAGCCTTACCAAAGAATGATAAAGATATAGATAAGAAAAGAAAATATAGAGTAATGTATGTACGCAAAAACGCAACACAAGAATATAGAGAATATAAAAATGTTATATATTCTAAAATAACAAATAGCAAACATATTAAAGGATAGCAAAAGCTATCCTTTCTTTAGCAGCTTATTAGCTGCTTTTTTGTGTAAAAAAGCAAATATAAATTGTAAAAAAATTGAAGAATATAAAAAATATGGTATAATATGTAATATACGTTTTATACGTCAAACTTTAGAAAGGAGAAATGATATTACATATTTGTACATATCATTTATAGTAGTATGAATTTTAAAGAAGAGTTAAAAAAATATCAAAATTATATTGACGAAGAACTTAATAAGTATTTCCTTGATGACAATACCTATGAAAAAAGACTAAGAGAATCAATGAGATACAGTTTACTTGCAGGAGGAAAGAGAATTCGTCCTATTTTAATGTTTGCAACATATAGACTATTTAAAGAGGACTATGAAGCATGTCTTCCTTTTGCAGTTGGAATGGAAATGGTACATAATGCAAGCCTAATACATGACGATATGCCATGTATAGATAATGATGATTTTAGACATGGTAAGCCTACAAATCATAAGATGTATGATGAATGCACAGCACTTCTTGCTGCAGATGCCTTATTTAACTACGCTAATGTTGTAATAACAGACGATTTAAGAGAAGAGTTAGACATTAAAAAGATAAGTATAAAAATAATGGCACTAAATGAATTTGTGAAGGCAAAAGATAGAATGATTGCAGGAGAGTATTATGATACTGTAAGTGCAGGAGAAATATTAACACTTGAGCAACTAGAGTATATGCATAGAAACAAAACTGGTGCGCTTATTAAAGAATCTGTAAGAATAGGTGCATTGCTTGCGGGAGCTACTAGTCAAGAGCTACAAGTTTTAACTAATTTTGCAGAAGAGATTGGTCTTGCATTTCAAATTAAAGACGATATTTTGTCTGAAATAGGTGACAGTAAGAAAACAGGAAAACCAGTTGGTAATGATAGAGAGCTAAATAAAGTTACATATGTTACTAAATATGGACTTGAAAAAGCACAAGAAATGCTTGATGATGTAATAAATGATGCTATGGCAAGTATAAGAATATTTGGAGATAAATCTGAATTCTTACTAAACTTAGCTCTATACATAAAGGATAGAGAACGTTAAAAAAGGGGGATATATGAAAGAAGAGTTTATACAACTAATAAAATCAGTAAATAGAGAGGGCATAGATAACTTATTAAATTTTATAGAAAAAACAGATTTTTATAGTGCTCCTGCTAGTACAAGATTTCATGGAGATTATGAAGGTGGACTACTAGAGCATAGTATGAAGGTTTATGAAATACTAAAGGAAAAGCTTAAACATTCAACTATACCAATAGAAGCATCAGAAGATACTGTAAAAATAGTAGCTTTACTTCATGATATTTGTAAAGCAAACTACTATAAAGTTGAATATAGAAATGCTAAAAATGAAAATGGTGAATGGGTAAAAGTACCATATTATACAGTAGACGATTCAATTCCTTATGGACATGGGGAAAAATCTGTAATGATGCTATCTGAATACATTAAGCTTACTAGCGAAGAAAAGTATTGTATACGTTGGCATATGGGCTTTACAGAGCCAAAGGAAATGTATAATACACTTGGCGTAGCATTAAAAAAATATCCGCTTTTACTTTTATTACATGAAGCAGATTTAGAAGCTACATATTTTTATGATATTTAAGTGAGGTAAGTATGAAGATAGACGAAAGAGGACCAAAACATATAGGAATAATATTAGATGGAAACAGAAGATGGGCTAAAGCAAGAGGACTAAGCGTAAACGACGGACACAAAGCTGGTGCGGAAACTGTTAAAAAAATAGTAAGATATGCATATGATTGCGGACTAGAATATTTAACATTATATGCATTCTCTACAGAAAATTGGAAAAGAGATGCTTCAGAAGTAAAGCTACTTATGAAACTACTAGAAAAATTTACAGATGAACTTCTAAATGATAAGGATGAAAAAAGAGATATAAGAATAAAGATATATGGTGACATATCTAGATTGGATAAAAAGCTACAAGATAATATTTTAAGCTTAGAGAAAAGAACTGAAAACAATTCTAAAATGACACTTGGAATTTGTCTAAATTATGGTGGAAGAGATGAGCTAGTAATGGCTACTAAATCTATAATTGATGAGGTGTTAAGTGGAAAGATAAACAAAGAAGATGTAAATGCAGAGCTAATATCTAATCACTTATATACTAAAGATATACCTGATCCAGACCTAATAATACGTACTAGTAATGAATATAGACTTAGTAACTTCTTAACTTGGCAGTCTACATACTCAGAACTATATTTTCCTAAAGATATTATGTGGCCAGATTTTGACGAGAAACAGCTAGATATAGCAATAGAAGAATACATAAAAAGGAACCGTAGATTTGGTGGAAATTAACTTTTTTAACATAAAAACACTTTCAATTTCCTTTACTTTTTGGCAAAATTGTGGTATAATATAGATGTATTACTTAGATTTAATAGAAGAAGGGGGAATGTTTAGTGTTTAGCGTAGGTGATAAAGTTGTTTATCCAATGCATGGTGCTGGAACAATAGAATCTATTGAAGAAAAAGAGATGCTAGGTAACGTTGATGATTACTACATTATCAAAATGCCTATTGGTGGAATGAAACTTATGGTTCCAACTAATAAGGTTGATGATATTGGAGTAAGAGAAGTATCTCAAAGATCAGAGGCAGACAAAGTATTTGCTGTTCTTGAAAAACCTAAAGATCCTTACATTCATGATGTAAACTGGAGTAAGAGATATAATCTTAATGTTGAAAAGATTAAATCAGGTAACATATTAGAAGTAGCAGAAGTTGTAAGAGAGCTATCTCACAGACATATGGAAAGAGGACTTTCTATTGGTGAGAAAAAGATGCTTGCAACATCTAAGAACATCCTATTAAGTGAAATGGTTCTTGCTGAAAATCAAGATAAAGAATTACTAGAAAATAAAATTGATAGTATAATTAAAGAATCTTATGCAGCTGGAATTATGGATGAAGCTTCTAATGCAAATGGAGATGTAATATTATAATCTCAAAAAAATATTTTAAACATACAAAGAGACTTGAAAAGTGATTTTCAAGTTTTTTTGTTGCCATAATCAGATTTTGAACCTATCTCTAGCCTTGACATTGCTATATTCCTATGATAAGATAGCGGTAGATTTACTAGAATATTCATTCATTTTAATAAGGAGATGAGATATAATGGAAGGTAAATTTATCGACCTACATGTACACACAGATTATTCTGATGGAATAGACGATATAAAAACAGTTATACGCAAAGCTAAAGAAAATAATGTAGGTACCATATCACTTACCGAACATTATAATATTGCGTCTTACCAAGAAGCTGTAGAATATGCTGGACAAGATATAGAAGTTATACCTGGAATAGAAATTGGTGCAGATATGTCATCATATACAGATAGTAAAAAACATATATGTCATATACTTGGATATTTTGTTTCTTCTGGAATTTGTAAAGTTTTAGATGAATACGAAATAGGCAGATATGATTGTGTTATAAAAACACTATCACTACTAAAAAAGAATGGTGTAAATATATCTCTTGACGATGTGCTATATACTGCTAGAAACAGAAAAAGTATAGGGCGTTTTGATATTGCTATTGCTCTTGCATATCTTGGATATGCTAAAACACCACAAGAAGCGTATGGCAAATATCTTGACCATAAAGGTAAAAATTACGTTGAAAGAAATAAGCTATCACCAACAGAGCTTGTGGATACTATACTGTCTTATGGCGGTGTACCTGTTCTTGCGCATCCTAAAAGTTTGCATATGAATGATGAAAGAAAAAAAGCATTTATAGAGGAACTTGCAAATGCAGGACTAAGAGGCATAGAGGTATATAACCCAAATAATAATGAAGCGCAACGGGAGTATTATTTGCTTTTATGCAAAGAATATGATCTTATACCAACTGTTGGTAGTGATTATCACGGAGGTAACAGGAAACCTGAGATAGTTATAGGCCATGGTATCAATGATAACTTGTGTATTTCAGATACAGAAATGGTAAAAAAACTTAAAATGTATGCAAAAAATGTGTATTAAGTGGGTAAAAAGCTACAAAAATTTGTAGCTTTTTCTTTATCAAAACGTAAAATAAATTTAATTGACTTTTATACTTATACATGATACTATAAGGTTGGTTTTAAATTTTTTATGCACAATTAAATAAGGAGTGTGGATTTTATGAAGGGTAAATTTATTGATTTACATGTTCATACGAATTATTCAGATGGATTTGATAGCATAGAAGATGTAATAAATCAAGCTAAAGCTAGTAAAGTTAAAGTGCTTTCTCTTACTGAGCATTATAATATATCTTCATATAACATTGCTAAAAAATTAGCAAAAGACGATATAGAGCTAATACCTGGAATAGAGATTGGTGCAGATATGTCCGAATACGGTTCTAAAAAGAAGCATGTATGTCATATACTTGCATATTTCGTAGATGATAGTATATGTGAATTACTAGATATGTATGAAATAGAAAGATATGAATGTGTGCAAAAAACAATAGCTTTGCTAAATAAAGAGGGTATAGCTATAGATATACCAGATGTTCTAGAGTATGCTAGAGATAGAAAAAGTATAGGTCGTTTTGATATTGCTATAGCATTATCAAAGCTTGGATATGCTAAAACACCACAAGAAGCGTATGGTAAATATCTAGACCATGGTGGAAATAGCTATGTACAAAGGAAAAAACTAAATCCATTTGAGTTAGTAGCAAAAATTGTAGAGTATGGTGGAGTGCCTGTCCTTGCACATCCTAAGAGTTTGAGACTTCCTAAAACTAAGTTAGATGTTTTTATTAAAAAAATTGTTAAGGCTGGACTTTGCGGAATAGAAGTGTATAATCCAAATAACAGCAAAGAAAATAGAGAAACATATTTAGATTATTGCAGAAAGTATAATCTTATTGCAACTGTTGGTAGCGATTATCACGGAGGAAATAGAAAACCTGTTATAAAAATAGGAAAAGGAATTGGTAAGAATTTACTTATTTCGGATATGTCAATAGTAAAGAAGATAAAAGAAAAGAAACAACAAATAGATGAGTCAAATAATAAAACTGATAGTAATTAACTATCAGTTATTTTTTTGTGAATTTGTGTAATGTTAGAACTAAAAATTGTGGATTTGCGTAGTGCTATCTTATCTTGATTTTGGTATGTATATAGTGTATAATCGTTAGTGTTAAGGAAGAAGGAAAATATATGAATAAGTACAGTATTAAAGATTATATAGATTTGCTTAAAGATGAAAATTTACTAAAAGGAGAAATGAATTGTGATAATATTCTACAAAAAGAAGTAAATCTTGTATCATTTAACTCTAAAGAAGTAGAAGAGGATACTTTGTTTGTTGTTAAAGGTGCTACTTTTAAAGTTGAATATTTGAAAGAGGCAATACAAAATGGTGTCTTTGCTTATATAAGCGAGTCAGAATATGAGGTAGATATACCTTGCATTTTAGTAAATGATATAAGAAAAGCATTATCATGTGTCAGTGCTATGTATTTTAATTATCCAGGTGAGACAATAAATGTAATTGGTGTTGGTGGTACAAAAGGAAAGTCTACTACAACATATTATATTAAGTCTATTCTTGATGAGTATTCAAAAAGTGTAAATAAAAAAGATACTGCTGTTATATCATCAATTGATACATATGACGGAGTTGAAAATTTTGAATCACATATTACAACACCTGAGTCTTATGACATTCAAAAACACTTTTTTAATGCATTAAATTCAGGTATGGAAAATGTAGTTATGGAAGTATCATCACAAGCACTAAAATTAGATAGGGTAGCAGATGTTATTTTCGATATTGGTATATTTATGAATATAAGTGAAGATCATATTAGCCCAATTGAGCATCCAGACTTTAATGACTATTATAATTCTAAATTAAAAATGTTCAAAAATACTAAAAATGCCATTGTCAATATGGATGCAGACTTAGCTTCAAATACTCTTGCTGTTGCAAGAAGAGATAGTGCACGAGTATTTACTTTTTCAATGAAGACTAAAGATACAGATTTCTATGCATATGATATTAGAAAAGATGGATTTAATACAATATTTATGGTTCATACACCAAGTTATGATGAGGAATTTATCCTAACTATGCCAGGGCTATTTAATGTAGAAAATGCTTTAGCTGCAATTGCGAGTGCATATTTAATGGATATACCAGTAGATATTATTAAGCATGGAATAGAAATTGCAAGGTCTAGTGGTAGAATGGAAGTTTTCCATACAAAAGATATGAAAATAATAATACTAGTAGATTATGCACACAACAAGCTAAGCTTTGAAAAGCTATTCTCATCTGTAAAAGAAGAGTATAAAGGAAGAAGAATAGTTGCAATTTTTGGATGTCCAGGTAAAAAAGCTTTGCTTAGAAGAAAAGATTTAGGCACTATTGCAGGACAATATTCAGACTTTGTTTACTTAGTTGCAGAAGATCCTGGAGCAGAGCCTGTAATAGATATATCTAATGATATTGCACAGTATGTTAAAAAGTATACTAATAATTATGCCTTAATTGAAGAAAGAGGAGAGGCAATAGAGGATGCAGTACTAAAAGCTGAAAAAGAGGATAGACCTACAATAATACTTTTAACCGGAAAAGGTAGAGAAACAAGACAAAAGTATGGTACTGAGTATTTACCATGTATATCTGATGTAGAGTATACAGAAAAATATTTAGCTGAATATGATAAAAGACATGCAAATGATTAGAGGGATAACATGAAAAGTATAGATATAATTAACGCTAATACTGATTTAGGAGTATCTGTAAATGGTGCTTTCTTGGGACCAGATACACTTACTGAAAATTTAGAAAACGAAAAGATAAACTGTATAAAAAGAATATATGCAGATGAAGAAGATAAAGAGTTTGAAAAAGACAATAAAAAGAAAAATCTAAAAAAATTAAATAAGTTTAATGAACAAGTATATAACGAAGTATTAAAGACTATAGATGATGGAAAGTTTCCACTTACAATAGGTGGAGATCACAGCTTAGTAATAGCATCTGCTCTAGCTTCAATAAATAGGAATAAATCTTTAGGAATTATTTGGATAGATGCACATGGAGATTTTAATACATTTGATACAACAATAACTGGAAATATACATGGACTACCACTTGCAGCTATTACTGGGTATGAGAAAAAAGAGCTAGTATATTTTCATAATGGCAATCATTACAAGTATGAAAATACTGTTATTGTTGGTGGAAGAGATATAGACCCTCTTGAAATAGAAAACATAAAGGATGCTGGTGTTACTGTATTTACAACTGAGGACATAAAGAAAAACGGAATGGATAAAATAATGGAGGAGGCAATAAAAATTGCTTGTAATGGCACTTTAGGCGTGCACATAAGCTATGATTTAGATGTAATTGATCCTGAAATTGCACCAGGTGTATCTGTACCAGCAAAGGACGGAATAAATTTAGATGAGGCATATCTTGCAGTAGATACAATATTAAAAAATAAAGATAAACTTAAATCTTTAGA
>CANROM010000054.1 GCA_947632225.1 uncultured Clostridia bacterium
AGACTAGCACCAGCTGTAATAGCAAATGATGGAAAGCAAACTCCAATGCATAATCATCCAGTATTTATTGCCCAACATGCAACTGCAACTTGCTGTAGGACATGCTTATATAAGTGGCATAGAATAAAGCCTGGAGTCGAGCTTACAAAAGAGCAGATAGACTATATTGTTAAGATAATAATGATGTGGATTAAAAGACAATTAAATAATGAAATTGAAATAGAAAAGACAACAAATGTTAATAAAACAAAAATTAAGTGTTGACTTTACATAAAAAAAGTGCTATAATGGAATTGGTAGTTTGATATGCCATTAAATAATGAAAATTTTCAGAATTAAATATACGCTAGCGCAGGGCGTAAATGAAGTATAAGATGTAATAGCTTTTCTCCATGGGCTATTCCTCCTTTTAAATATACAATGCTGAAAATTATAGCACCATTATTTAAAAGAACTACCGGTGATTGTGAGTCACCATCATCCTTTCCTGAGATGTAATTTTTATTACGTCTCTTTTTTTGTCTTAAAAATAAAAAAAATCACTATAAAAATAGTGATTAAATAGAGCATTAACATTGCTGTGAAGCTTCTATACTAATAGCTGCTTTTTTAATTTTTGGATTTAAATCTTGATGTATAGCTATAACGACTTCTGTAATGTCATCTTTTTCTTCTTCTGAAATATTTACATGAATTCTTTTTGATGTATCATACACTAAAATCTCAGTTTGAGTAACCATTGGACGATTAGAATATTTCTTTTCAATTGTAGCAATTATGTTCTTTTTTCCAGTATTTGTGGCCTCAATAACAATATTACTTGCTTTGCCTTCAAAATGCTTAGACTTAATAAAAGCAATTGCATTGCATTCATACTTTTTGAAATCCACTTCCAACTTTTGACTTAATAGTCTGTCTTCTCCATAGCCATAGCCTTTTTGGCCATAACCAAAATAAAATCCTTTTTCAATCATATACTTTCCTCCTAAATTATTCATTGGATTATAGCAACACGCTACATAAATATTATAACATTTTTTGCAATTTATGTCAACAAAAAGCAAGGAAAATATTCCTTGCTTAAGATATTAAACTATATATATAATCTATATCATAGTTTTTTACTTGCTTAATTTTACTCTCTGTAAATTTATCTAGGTTGTTATTTATATATATAATTTCATAGAATAGGTCATCACGACTTTTTTCGCTACTTAGTTTTACAAGAGTATTTTCAAATGAGATCCATAAATTTCTAGCAAATTCTTTTAATAGAGGATTAGATAAGTTAAGTATTGCTTCACGTATATTTTCTAGTATAGAATAGGGTTCCTTATCCTTATATAGTACTTCATATAGATATAATGAAGAATAGTTTTTAATTAGACTTTTAGTAACTGTATCATTATTACTTGAGTAGTATTCTTTTAAGTTTTCTAAATCATTATTTGTAATATAGTTATCTCTAATTTCTCTTGGTTTATATAGCTGACGTTGTAAAGAAATGTCTGCTATTAGGTAAAATATGTATTTACCTATTTTTTCTTCTAAGGCTTTATATCCATTAGATTGAATGTAAAGCATAAAAGATTCAATAGTCATATAATCTAGGCCAACATAAAAAGGTAGCTTTTCATTTAACTCTCTTTTTTCAATATTAGCTAGCATTTTGAAAAACTTTCTATAGGGTTTGTACTCAACAATGTTTGCTATACTTTTTGGTATTAGATATGTAACATATCCACCATTAGATGTAAAAATTATATTGCTTTCACATAAATTCTTTTGCTCACTATTAAATATCATTTTTGAGCATACATCCTTTTTTTTATTTGAATTCTCATTATTCATATTACGAATCCTCCTTCTTAATATTAAAACTTTGGAGGGTTATTAAGCCTCCAAAATTTTGGAAGCCAATTATATTTGTGCTTCAGCTACGAATTATATCATAATTTACATAAAAAAGCAATAATTAAGAATAATAATTATAAATTGTTGAATAATTTTCGTTTAAATGATAAGATAGATAGTGCATGGAGGTAATGTATGTATAATTCAGATGATAAAAATGAATTTACTAAAGAAGTTGATACTTCAGCAACTAGTAAAAAAAGTGTTGTTGCAGGAGAAGAAGTTATACTAGATGACTCAGAAAAAGTAGAAGGCAGTAATTCTAAAAAAATAAATACCAAAATCTTAATTGGAGCAATTTGCTTAATTTTAGTTGTAATATGTGTGATTGCAGCAGTTTTTATATTTAAAGACAAATCTGGTGGTGACACTGATAATAAAGATGATGTAGATGAAAACTATTTGCTTGTTAAAGTAAGTGATACATATGAAGGACTAAATTATGAAGAGCAAAAAGAAAATGTACATCAAATTGGCTTCTTTTACGATTACTCAAAAAATAAAGAAGGATATAAAATAGATGTTTCATATAGTAAGGTATCTGGGCTAAAAGATGAGAATACACAAAATAAAATAAATGAGCTTCTATATAATGCAGAAATGTCACTATATGATGATAGTTGTATACAAGATAAAAATGTACTATATGAACATATATCTAACTATACAGATGTATATATATTTAATAATGTACTTTCAACATTATATTGCAAAGAAGTTTGTGATATTGAAGGCAACAGTAAATACGAATATAAAGCGGTAAATGTAAATATAAAAGATTTTAAAGAAATTGAATTTAGCGATATCTTTACTAAGAACACAAATTTAGATGATGTTTTAAGTGAAAAAGCAAAGGCAATGTACAATAGTCAAAACTTTGTATTTAGCATTTCTCCAAAAAATATATATATACCATTAGAAGATGAAAAAGTTGAAACAATAAACTTATATAGCAATATGGACAAAGTAGCAATATATAAACGTTATGCAGATAATACTAAGATATTTAATAAAACATATAAAGCTATGCCATATGTATTTGAAACAAAGAAATTTACTGAAACAGATTCATATGGACTTGTAGAAGATAATTTATTTATTGATACTTGTAATAATGTTGTAACAAGTAAATATAATGACAATCTAAAAAATGCTAGTTACGAGCTATATAAAGAGGCAGTAAACAAAGCAAAGAATTTATCTTACTCTAATCCTTCAAAAAGATATTTGGTACAGCTTGTAACAGATATTATCGAAGAAGAGGAAAATTATAAATTGCAAGTAAAATACAAAGCATACGAGATAGATAAAAAGTATTTTAAAGATAATATTATAAGCTTTGTAGTTGCTTCAGAAAACAAAAAGACTAAAGAGTATGCAGAGGCAGAATACTTTAAAAATACAATTTTAGATGCAGAAAACTATTTATTAAATACTCAAACTGAAACACTTGAAAAAAAGGTAGATGAAAACGGAGAAGTAATAAAGCCTAAATTAAATATAGAAGAAAACAGTACAGGAGGCAATAGTTAGCTTTACATACTTTACAATTGTTTTTAAATGATATATACTTTTATTAGTATATTATCTAATTATATGAAAGGATGTTAGATGATGAGAAATGTGTGGGAAGCATTAGCAGATCCAACAAGGCGCGAAATATTAAGACTATTAAAAAAAGGAGAGCTAAATGCAGGTGAAATTTACGATTATTTTGATATTACAAAACCATCTTTAAGTCATCATTTATCTGTTCTAAAACAATCTAATTTAGTTAAAGCAGATAAGAGAGGACAAAATATTATCTATTCATTAAATTTAAGTGCTCTTAATGAAGTTTTAGAGTATATAAGAGGATTAAAAAAATAGAGGGGGATATGTGTAATATGAGAATCAAGAAGAATATTACAATTTTAGCAATTGCTATACTCAATATTGTTGCAACATTTTTTGTTATGTTAAAGTTATCTGGAGATGTACCAATCAATTTGTTTGCAGCAGATAATAGAGGAAGAATGCTTTCAAAATATATGCTTTTGGTAATACCAGCACTTACGCTAGTAATTAGCATATTACAAGTTCTATATAGAGTAAAGACTATGGATAAGACAGTTACTGTTGGTAAAATAATAGAAGATGCTTTATTTACAATTATTGATGGACTTTTAATTGCAGCAAACTGGTATTTGGTATACATATCTATAGATTATACAAAAACATCAATACTACATTATAATTTAGTACCTGTATATTATATAATAAGTATAATTTGTGGAATTGTACTTGCAGCATTATATAGTACTTATCCAATAAATAAATTTGGAACAATATTTGGAATTAGAACTAAAGAAACTTTAGAAGATAAAGAAGTATGGAGAATAGCTAATAGATTTAATGGATTTACTGGATTTCTATCAAGTTTAATAATAATTCTTTTAAGTGTTTACTTTATTGTATATGGATTTAATCTAACATATTTAATTATTGCAATATTTGTATGTGGTTTCTTGATGTTTATAATACCACCTATGTATGCTAAGATGGTATATAAAAGAGTTAAAGCATAAAAGATGAGCCTTAGCGAAAGCTGAGGCTTTTGTTTATACTTATATGTTGACATAATATTTATATTGTGATATAATATGAGTGCAAAAAAATTATATTTGCTGATTAGAAATTTCTAAGAAGGAGGTAATCATACAAATGGATGAAATCAGAGTGAGGAGTTTGGTATATCTAAAACAAATGATATTTCCAGACAGTAACACTATAGACTACAGATTAAACGGTAGGCCATATTTAGTGTTCGATATTGATGAGGAGAATGCTTATTTACTCAAGATAAGTAGCAGTCATAAAATGGATGATAAATGCTATTATAAAATTGCGTTAAATAAGAATTGTCCTAAAAAGTTGTCATATATAGACTTAAGATTTTTGTTCTATATACCAAGACAGGAGTTAGAAGAAAAAGTATTTATGCAGTATGATGAAAGCATATTTAAAGGAAAGAAGAAAAGACAAAAAAGAAATATTTTAATTAGTGAAACGGATTATACTAAGATTAAGGAGCAATTGAATACGCTAGCTAGTGTAAATACATTAAAAGCTTTATTCTCAACAAAAGTGAACGTAAAATAAAGAATCATCTCGAATTTTCGGGATGTTTTTTTATGTTTTGAACGGCTGGTCAGTTCAATTGACAAGATATGTCGAAAATGATATAATCTTGTTGCTTATGAAAAGACAGCATTTTCTACTAATGTAGAAGTGGGTAAGACATTTAAAAATTTAAATGGGGAGGAGATATATATGTATATTAAGAGATTGAACAAAAATTTTTCACTACTAGATAATATGCTTGTAGCACATAAAGGAATATATGGCACTCAAATTTTTAGAGATGACATTGCGCCCAATACCTTTGAATCATGCAAAATGGCTATAGATAATGGTATACCTTTTGAATGTGACGTAAGAAATACTAAGGATAACTGTGCAGTTCTTGCCCATGATAACTATGTTGAGTACGAAGGTAGCAAAATTAAGATAAATAAATATACTTATCAAGATTTGGTAGATATGCTAGGTGATGATGCCCCTACCAGACTTGAAGATGTATTAAAATACAATAATGGAAAAGTACCAATTATAGTTGATGCTAAAGAGGCACATATATTTTACTCAAAGTATAGGGATAATATTGCCATTGCATTAAATTACTATGCAAGAAAAGGTGAAATATTACTACAATCATTTAATCCTTTTTTCATGCTATCAATGAGAGAGCATTTAGAAGGAGTTCTTACTGGTCAGCTTATATGTCGTGGAAAAACATTACTAGATTCTTTTAGAGCACCTAAGAGTGTAGCATATTTATATGAAAGAATAATATCGCTTGTCTGCTTTATTGCACGTACGGATGTAATAGTAATGGAAAATCATACAGATGAAAAGTGGCATAAAAGAGCAAGACTATTTATATCCGAAAAAGAAAGTAAAAGGGTAATGACTGCTAAGGAAAAACTACAAGAAAATCTAGCAAAGAGCAGAAGATTTTTTAGCTCACTTGCAGATAAAATTCAGCTAAAGCTAGTTAAATTTGCTCATGATTTAACAAATAAGCCTGTTATGGCATTTACAATTCATGATGAAAGCGAATTTAACAGTATGGAAAATCTATATATAAGAACTTATATTGTAGATTATAGTGAAAAAGGCACAAAAGAATATATAAGCAAAATAAAGAAGTATCAAGGAAAGTCAAAAATTAAATGACAACTTGATACTTTTTTTCGTAAATACTTGCTATATTTACTTTTTTAATGTATAATCTAAGTGGATATATATCATTGTTTCATTGTAAAGTAAACAATGTTACATAATATATTTCTGAGGTGAATAAAAAGTACATATAATTAAAAAATTATTGTATATAAATTACACTGAAAAAAGACAACTTAATTGTACATTGACAAATAAATAGAGATAGGAGGATAGTCAAATGCAAATGGGATTGATTGGTGCTGTTTGCTTTATCCTAGGCTCTGTAATATTCTTTTTTGTGGGAGTTCGCTATAGAAAGAGTATAGCAGAGGCTGCGATAGGCTCAGCAGAAGAACAAGCAGAGAAAATAGTTAATGATAGTAAATTAGATGCTGAAAGAATAAAAAAAGAAGCTGTTTTACAAGCTAAAGATGAAATGATGAGAAGAAAAGACGAATTCGAGACAGAGGCTAAACTTAGAAAAAAAGAAATGCAAGATCTTGAAAATAGGATTAACCAAAGACAAGACTTAGTAGATAAAAGAGCAGCTCTAATTGAAGAAAAAGAAAACAACATAACTAAAAGAAACGAAGAACTAAATAAAAAGGAAAAAGACTTAGAAAATGCAAAGGAAAGAGAAATTGAAGCATTAGGAAAAATTGCAAAAATGAGTGTCGATGAGGCAAAGAAGGCTATGATGGATGATTTAAAAGAAGATATGACTAAAGAAATGGCTGAATATATCCGTCAAGCTGAAGAAAATGCTAAAGAAGTAGCAGATAAAAAGGCTAAAGAGTTAATTGTAAGTACAATTCAACGTTATGCAACTGATCATACTTCTGAGGCAACAGTTACAACAGTATCTTTACCAAATGACGATCTAAAAGGAAGAATAATTGGTAGAGAAGGTAGAAATATTAAAACTATCGAAACTTTAACTGGTATTGATTTAATAATTGACGATACACCAGATGTAATCGTTCTATCAAGCTTTGATCCAATAAGAAGAGAAGTAGCAAGAATAGCTATTGAAAGACTTATTGCAGACGGAAGAATTCATCCAGGAAAAATCGAAGAAATGATAGAAAAGGCTAAAGGAGAAGTAGAAAATACTATCAAAGAAGAAGGCGAAAGAGCCTTATATGAGACTGGAGTAATGAATTTGCATCCTGACTTAATCAAATTGTTAGGTAAGCTAAAATATAGAACTAGCTATGGACAAAATGTATTAAACCACTCTATAGAAGTATCTAATCTTTGTGGACTACTTGCCGAAGAGTTAGGACTTGATGTTACTATAGCTAAAAGGGCAGGTCTTTTACATGATATTGGTAAATCATTTGACCAAGATGTAGAAGGTACACACGTATCACTAGGTGTTGAGCTTTTAACTAAGTACAAAGAAAAAGAAGAAGTTATATGGGCTGTTGAAGCACATCATGGCGACGTAGAACCTAGATCTTTAGAAGCAATATTAGTTCAAATAGCAGATACAATTTCTGCATCTAGACCTGGTGCTAGAAGAGAAACTGTAAACGCATATATTAAGAGATTACAGAAATTAGAAGAAATATGTAACTCATACAAAGGTGTAGATAAATCATATGCTATACAAGCAGGTAGAGAAGTTAGAATAATTGTAAAGCCTGAACAAATTGACGATGACGCGATTGTTGTTTTAGCTCGTGATGTAGCAAACCAAATTGAAAAAGAAATGGTTTACCCAGGACAAATAAAAGTAAATGTTGTTCGTGAAACAAGAGCTATTGAAGTTGCAAAATAAAATTAAGCACTCACTTT
>CANROM010000055.1 GCA_947632225.1 uncultured Clostridia bacterium
TTCTACAACATTAGATTTATTGTATTCTCTATCTGTTGCATCTACTCCTGTTATTGTTATATGTTTTTGACTTATTACTACGTCTACATCTGTATGTTCTGGTTGTACTAGTGTGTAATTTGAAGCATTTGCTCCTGTTAGTGTTATCTCAGGTACTGTTACATTATGTGTTCCTACTTGATCACTATCTGCAGTTCCTGTTGCAGGTAGTACAAAGTTTACTTCGTCTCCTGCTTCTACTCCTACTAGTTCTCCTCCAGTTAATTCTACAACATTAGATTTATTATATTCTCTATCTGTTGCATCTATTCCTGTTATTGTTATGTGTTTTTGTGTAATTTCTACATCTACATCTGATAAATCTGGTTGTACCAATGTATAGTTTGAAGCGTCTGCTCCTGTTAGTGTTATCTCAGGAACTGTTACATAATATATTCCTACTTTTTCGTCTTCAGCAGTTCCTGTTGCAGGTAGTACGAAGTTTACTTCGTCTCCTTCCTCAACACCTACTAATTTTCCTCCAGTTAATTCTACAACATCAGATTTATTGTATTCTCTATCTGTTGCATCTATTCCTGTTATTGTTATATGTTTTGGGCTTATTATTACATCCACATCTGTATGTTCTGGTTGTGTTAATATGTAATTTGAAACGTCAGCTCCTTCTATTGATATTCTTCCTATTGTTACATAATGTGTTCCTACTTTTTCGCTATCTGCAGTACCTGTTGTAGGTAATACAAAGTTTACTTCATCTCCTGCTTCAACACCTACTAGTCTTCCTCCTGTTAAATCTACAATATTAGATTTATTATATTCTCTATCTATTGCATCTACTTCTGTTATTGTTATATGTTTTGGACTTATTACTACGTCTACATCTGTATGTTCTGGTTGTGTTAATGTGTAGTTTGAAGCATCTTTTCCTGTTAGTGTTATCTCAGGAATTGTTACATTATGTGTTCCTACTTGATTGCTATCTGCAGTTCCTGTTGCAGATAATACAAAGCTTACTTCATCTCCTGCTTCAACTCCTACTAATTCTCCACCAGTTAAATCTACAATATCAGATTTATTATAATCTCTGTCTACTGCATCTATTCCTGTTATTGTTATTACTTTCTTAGTTACAATATAATCTCCTGTTAGACCTGTTTTATATTCATTGCCATTATATTTAACTTTTAATTCGTAGTTATATGTATTAACGTCATTAGGTAATGTTTTTCCACCATCATAGTATTCTACTATTTCTGCTCCATGTGGATTTGTATATTCTACTCTATGATCTTTTGCATCATATACATTTGTCTCGTTTGTAACTTCCATACCTTCTATTAAAGCACAAATTGGGCATCCGTCTAAATCTGAGCTATAGTCTGGGTGATCTAGACCTGCTGTACATTCACAATACTTATTTACTATAATAACTTCTTGTGTATTCTCATTTCCAACATTATCCACAACTCTTATAGTATGAGTACCATTTTTATAGAAAGTATATTCATTTGAGTCTAAATTATCTAGTTTTTCTCCGTCTATATAAACTTCTTTTACTCCTGATTGTGTATCCTCAGTTGTAATTGTAATAGTTATATTATTTGTTGTAGGAGTATCTGGATTTCCTGTAACAGAAATTGTTGGAGCATCTCTATCTATGTTATTTACTACAACGGGATAATTTACTTTATTTCCAGCTTTATCTTCTAACTCGAATATATATGTATTATTAGCTGTTGCAAGATAATCTGTTGACATGCTACTTCCGTCTGTTCTAATTCTTAATCTTGCTCTTTCTCTTGCACTTAATCCATTATAATAACTTCCGTCAGGTAATTTTATTCTTTTCATTCCACTTAAAGCATCAGTTGCTGTAAGATGAATTGTTACATCGCCTCTTGTCCATGTATCTGGCTCAAGAGTATGGCTACCTACTGGTGGATCATTATCTGCTGAAACAGTAAAATGTAATTCAATAGGTACAGACATATTACCATTATCGTCACGTGCCCATATCTGTATCTTATGATCTCCTGGAGTTGTACCAGCTGGAATTGTAAATTTAGTATCATAGTCTACTTCTCTACCATTTGGGCTATATTCCTCTGCTAGCTCTATTTCTTCTCCATCATCTACAGCATAAATTATCTTTACTGTATCAGATGTATCTTTATCTCCAACTTTTCCAAATATATCTACTTCTTCATTAACAAAATAATGATCTTCAAAAGAGCTTTCAACTGTAAGTGTAGGTGGCTCATTAAGTTCACCTATACCAAATAATACAGATAAATTGATTTCTCCATTTGCTGGTATTGGTTTATTTAGCCAGCAAAAAGTCATACCACTATCAGTATTAGTTAAACTATCTAAATTAACATCATTTGTATCCCAGTAATGATCATCTCTATCATTATATTGACCAAACCAAAAAGAGCTTACATCTACTACACCATATGATTTTCTACATAAAAATGTAAATGTGTGACCACTACCATCAGTCATAGTAAAGCCACGATTATTACTTATTTTAGTAATAGGCGCTCTGTCATTATCCCCTATTTCAATATCTGAATGTGATGCAAGGGATACTGTTACAGGTGATGAATTATTATTTTTTAATTTAAAATTAACTTTTATGTAATTTCCATTACTAATAGGAGTTCCTGTAGTTGTACAAGTTACTCCATCACCAGATCCGCTACCTCTTGTAACAGTATGCTCAGTAGCACTACCATTTACTCTAAAAATAGTAGAAAAGCCGCTATCACTAAAGGTTGTTTGTATATCCTCCCCGCCTACAATTCCATGAATGTTATAGTCATTATTGCAATCGTTATTATATCTTACTTCTGCATATACATTATTTATAGTAAGTAATATAATACTAAATATTACAAATATGCTTAATAAACGTAATTTTTTCTTCATATATATTCCCTCTCCTTATTCGCCTTTATATAGATTTTAGCATTTTAAAAAACAATTTACTACATTTTTTTCACAATAATCTTTTTTGCAAGCACTTTGTAGCTTATCTGTTATTTTATCTTAATTTATCTGTAATATTTAAAGTAATTTATTGAAATAACTATACTTAAAAAGATGAATGCACTATAAACAATAAAAAAGAAATTCATTAGCTTTTTAAGTCTAATGAATTTCTTTCTTTAACTTTCCTTGTTATTTTTTATATAATCATAGCTTAAGTTTTCTACTAGTTCAAATCTATGTTTTTGTCCTGTTATATTTTCTTTTCTATTTGTATCAATTTCTTCAAAGAACATCTTAGCAGGTCTTGACCATAACATTGAATCATTTCTATCATATAATGGTCTATAAACAATTAAATCTTCTTTAGTTTCAGAGTCTGTGCTTATCGCTTCAATATAGTAGTAATTACCTTTAAAATGTCTAAAAACCTTTCCTATATAGTCGCAATAAATCTTTGAACCGCTATTTCCACTTTCATCCTGATAATTTGAGTTTCTACTATTTCCATAAACTAAATCATCTGTAATACCATCTGTTAGTTTTTCAAATACTATCTGCCCTATTCTCATTTCTGGCTCTATTATATATGTATTAGGAGATAAATTGTATAAAGCTATATTAAGTACACCTCTATATCCTGCGTTTATGTGCTGTGTGGTAAGAACAATTCCTAATCTACTTAAAGATGTTCTAGGTCTTATATGTGCAACTATATCTTTAGGTAAGTTTAGCTTTTCATTTAGAACAACTAAAATTACTTCGTTAGGTTTTAATTTATATCTATCCTTTATTTCTATCTGCTCATACATATCCTCTACAGCATTAGAATTTTTTAGTTCTATAGCTTTATGCCTTTTCTTTATTCTTAGTATTTTATTACTCATAGACACGTCAATTGAACCAGAGCTAACATACTCTTCTTTTCCATTTTCAACTATATTTTCTTCTTTTATTAATTTTTTTATATCATTGCCGTTGAGTATCATTTCTAATCTCCCCTTTTCCAATATAATTTAGTAACATATATTTAAACTCCCAGTAATGTTACTTTACTGGGAGCTTACTATATGTGCTACTAATATTATTGTTCTATATTTTCTTTAGTTTTAGCAGCTTTTCCTACTCTATCTCTTAAGTAGTATAATTTAGCACGTCTAACTTTACCAGCTCTTTTAACTTCAATTTTAGCAATTCTTGGTGAATGAGTTGGGAATGTTTTTTCAACACCAACACCATAAGATATTTTTCTTACAGTGAAAGTTTCATTTAAACCACTGTTTTGACGTTTTATAACTGTACCTGTGAAAACCTGTATTCTTTCTTTGTTTCCTTCTTTAATTTTGATATGTACATCAACTGTATCACCAACTTTAAAAGGTACAACATCTTCTTTTTTGTATTCACTTTCTATAGCATTTATTATATCCATTATTATTTCCCTCCTTTTATTTGGAATCATTATTATCTATTTTTTTATCTATAAGTTCAGGTCTAAACTTTTTAGTAATTCTAATTGCTTCTTGTTTTCTGTATTCAGCAATATTTTTATGATGTCCTGAAAGTAATATTTCAGGTACTTTTCTGCCTCGAAACTCATAAGGTTTTGTATATTGTGGATATTCAAGTAAGTTATTTGTATGAGATTCTTCTGTAAGTGAATCTTCACTTATAGCTCCAGGTAATAGCCTTATTACACTGTCCATAAGCACTTGGCATGCAAGTTCTCCACCTGTTAGAACATAGTCTCCTATTGAAATTTCTTTTACATTATATTCATCTATAATTCTCTCATCAATTCCTTCATAGTGTCCACATATTATAATGTAATTACACTTTTTTGATGAAATTTCTTTTGCTAAATTATAGTTTAGTACTTTTCCTCTTGGTGACATATATAGTATTTCATAGTATCCATCATCTTTTAATGAATCAATAGCAAAGTCTATTGCAGCACCTAATGGTTCAGCTGACATTATCATACCACTACCACCACCATATGGTGGAAAATCTACTCTATTGTGCTTGTCTTTTGTAAAGCTCCTAATATCTACTACATCAATTGACACAATGCCTTTTTCTATAGCTCTTTTTATTATACTAGTGTTTACAAAAGGATCAAACATCTCTTTAAAAAGCGTTAATACAATAAATTTCATATTATATTAGTCCTTCCATAATTTCAACATAAATCTTTTTTGCTTTCAAATCCACTTTTTTTATAACTTGCTTTATGGCAGGTAAATATACAGTTTTATTATCTATTGTGATTACCTCATAAACATCATTAGCACCATTATTAAAAACATAATTTATTTTTCCAAAAGTTTTATCATTTTTTATATCTATAACTTCTAGACCTATTAAGTCTTTAATATAGTAGCTGTCTTCTTCAAGTGTATCTAAATCATCCTCAGAAATATACACATTTTTATCTCTAAGCTTTTCAGCATCCTCTACAGTATCAACACCTTTAATTTTTACTAAAAGCATATTTTTTTGAACTCTGCAAGAAACACTATATTTTCCTTGTTTCATTTGCTCATCCAAGTATATATTCTTCATATTTTTAGATAGACTTTGTATGTCATCGGTATAGGGATATATTTTTACTTCACCCTTTATTCCATGTACATTTACAATCTGACCTATTAAAACACTTTGCATATATTATGCATTCTCCTTTGTTTCTTCTACATCAACAGAAACTTTCTTAGATTCTTTTGCAGCATATGCGTATATAATTTCTCTGATTGAACGAATTATTCTTCCTTCTTTTCCAATTACTCTACCCATATCTTCTTTTGCTACTTTTAATTTCAAAGTTATCTTTCCTTCAGCCTCAGCTTCTGAAATTTCAACTTTTTCTGGATAAGCAACAAGATTTTTTATTATGTACTCTAATAAATCTTTATACATTTTTCTTGTCCTCCTATATTTCTAATCCTGCTTTTTTAATAAGAGCCATAGCAGTATCTGTAGGCTTAGCTCCTTTTTTAATCCATTCTGCTACTTTTTCAGTATCAACTTTTAGTTCAGCTGGTTCAGTCATTGGGTTGTAAGTTCCTACTTTCTCAATGAATCTTCCATCAGCTGGATATCTAGAATCAGCAACAACGATTGTATAGTATGGAGATTTTTTACCACCATCTCTTCTTAATCTTATTTTTACCATTAAGTTTCACCTCCTTACAGTGAATTATATTATTTTTTTACTACTTAAATAAATTGTTCATTCCTGGTATTTTAGGATATTTTCCATTACCATTCATCATAGATTTCATCATTTTTTGCATTTGTTCAAATTGTTCTATAAATCTATTGATATCTTGAACTTTATTGCCACTTCCTTTTGCAATTCTTTGACGTCTAGAAGCATTTAAAATCTTAGGATTTCTTCTTTCCTCTTTAGTCATTGAAGTAATTATTGCATCTACACGAAGTAACTGTTTTTCATCTATTTCTACGTCCTTGATTTCTTTTGGAATTCCAGGAATCATAGCAAGTATTTGTTTAAAAGAGCCCATTTTTCTAATTTTCTTCATCTGATCTAAATAATCATCTAAAGTAAATTCATTTTTTCTAATTTTTTTCTCAAGCTCTATTGCCTCTTGTTCCTCAAAAGCCTCTTCAGCTTTATCTATAATAGAAAGAACATCTCCCATGCCTAAGATACGAGAAGCTATTCTATCTGGATAAAACGGCTCTAAGTCACTTAGCTTTTCTCCAACTGATGCAAATTTAATTGGTTTTTTAGTAATACTTTTTACTGAAAGTGCTGCACCACCTCTAGAGTCTGAATCTAGTTTAGACATTGTAATAGAGTCTATTCCTAATTTATCATTAAATGTCTGTGCAACATTTACAGCTTCCTGACCAACCATTGCATCAATTACAAGCATTATCTCATGTGGTCTTATTGCTTTTTTCAAGTTAACAAGTTCTTCCATTAGTGTATCGTCTATTTGAAGACGACCAGCAGTATCTATTATAACTACATTACATAGCTTAGATTGCGCTACTTTAAGACCATTTTTTGCAATTTGAATAACATCTTTATTGTTTTCCTCACTATAAACATCAACATTTAGGCTTTTACCTAAAGTTTCAAGCTGTTTTATGGCTGCAGGTCTATAAACATCACATGCTACCATTAAAGGTTTCTTGCCTTGTTTTCTTAAATAATTACTTAGCTTACCACAAAGTGTGGTTTTACCACTACCTTGTAATCCTACAAGCATTATTATTGTTGGTGGATTTGAAGTAAAATTCAAACCAGAATTTGTATCTCCTAAAAGTTCAGTTAACTCATCTCTTACAATTTTAACTACTTGCTGTCCAGGAGTTAATGATTTCATAACATCTTCGCCTAAAGCTTTTTCTTCAATTGATGCGACAAAATCTTTTACAACTTTATAGTTAACATCTGCTTCAAGAAGTGCAAGTTTTACTTCTCTTAGCATTTCTTTTAGTTCTTTTTCTGAAATTCTTGTCTGACCTTTTAATTTTTTCATTACATTTTGCAATTTATCTGACAAGCTATCAAACATTATATATCATCCTCACTTTTTAAAAGTTGTTTTAGTTTTTCTTTATTTTTATTTAAGTCTTCACAGTCTAAAAGTGCATATGCTTTTTCCATTTTTTCAGTTAAAGCTAAAGTATGAGTAATATTTTCAAAGTTTTGTAATGCACTTTCGCTTGATTTTATACTATCTCTTACTGCCTGATATGATATCTTTTTATTTTCAGCAATCTCTCTTAAAGATAAATTATATAGATAATACTCTTCAAAAATTTCTTGTTGCTTGCTAGTTAAAAGCTTACCATATACATCATAAAGCATAGTAAATTCAACATTTTTTTCCATTTTATCACCCATAAAAAATGTGTAAAGCTTTAAAACTTTACACATATTATACACTCCTAATCTTAAGTTGTCAACTATTTT
>CANROM010000056.1 GCA_947632225.1 uncultured Clostridia bacterium
ACTAAATATTTTTTTCTTTTTCATCTAAATTCACCTCCTAAAACATATCAATTATTCAAGCATTCATATAGCCATACAGAAGGAAAACCTAAATATTTTATATGAAATACATATATTCCTTTTATTTGTCTAAAGCTTACAAGTTTATTATCTAAAGAGTTATTACTATCGCCCTTCGTTTTATAATATATAGTACCGTCTATATTCTCCATTGCTACAACACGGTGTACTATCGTACGATTACTACTTTCAAAAATAATAATACTACCTGTTGTTATATCTTTAATTTCACTATCATCTAGCTTTTTATATATAACCACGTCTCCTCTTGAAAAGTTAGGTTTCATACTATTAGACATTATTGTAATAGGACTATATTTAAACACACCAAGCATAAAGCACATAAGCAAAACATAAAAAATTAGTGACACTTTCCATTTGACTTTCTCCTCTTTTCTTATCTTTTCTCTATACGCATTTGGCTCATATTTAAATGCCCTGTATTTAAATATGCAATAAGTTATACTATCAAATAAAATATAAAGCGTGCCTCTTTCAAACCAGTCTAAATCTGGATAAATTGGAAGTATAAGTAGTAAAATATTACTTATAAACTTAATTGTTAAAGGCAAAATATATGAATTTTTAAATGTCAAATAAGTATACAATATAGAAGAAAAAATAAGTGGTAAAATATCTGAACATATATACTTAAATAATAGTAATTTATCTTGTGTTAACCCTGTTAGTTTATTGTAATTTATTTCAAGTAATATAAGTACTACAGTTGAAATTATTATAGTAATTTTACTTTTCTTGTTCTTCTTTATTATAAATTCTCTTACAAGTTCTATAGAGCAAATTGGCAAAGTCTGAACTATAATATTAATCAGCAGATAATTTAAGCTATGCTTGTATGGACTTGCTGCAAAGCCTATTTTTAGCCCTAACAAGTAGCAAAATATAGCATAGATTACAATTAGAATAGTTAAGCTAATAACATACTTTTTATTTTTATTTACTAAAAAATAATTTCTTTTTATTCTCCCTAAAATATATAAACTAGTTACTAGCCAAAATATAGGACTAACTATGTTCTTGTAAAACACAACATTATATTTATATAGCGCAATGGTTACAAATAAATAGATAATCATTACCAGCAACAACTTATTTTTAGTAAAAAATTTCATTATTCTAACCTCATTACATAAAAATAAAATTATAGGGAAGAACAATTTCTTCCCTATTTTATCCTATAGTTTATTTTTGCTTAAAAAATAATTTACTAACAATTGTTTTTGTTTTAATTGAAGGTAATTCGGTTACTTCTTCTTTGTAGTTTGCTACTATTGTAAAAGTAGCTGTGTTTCCTGCTTTTAGCTCATCTGGAGGGTCAGAAATGCAAAATTCTATTGCAGGTGAGCCGTTTTCTTTATCTGTATTAAATGATGCGTAGTCTAAGGCAACATCAATAGTACCAGCATTTTCAATTGTTATTTCATAGGTAATACTATCTCCAGGCTTTTGAAGTTTTGCGTTAAATAAAGCTGTTGTATCAGTATACTCTGGTTGTCCAGCGTCACAGCCGTCACTTATACTTATAGCTTGTATATTAGCTATTCTAACATTCCATTCTCCTACAATTTCTGCTGTACCATTTATGTCTAACTCTGTAGCAAATGCAGAATAACCTATAGACATTACAGATATAACAATCAATAATGCTGTTATTAAAATGTTTTTATTGGCTTTCATTTAAATCCCACCTCATTCCATAAAAACATACTATATTATATGGAATGTCTAGTGCTTTGGTGAATGTCTACCAAGTCACATAAAATACAGCCACCAGAAAAACTAGTGGCTGTATCTACATTATTTTTACTTTTTAAAAAATTTCCTTATCTTAGAAATTAACTTATCAAAAAAATTCTCTTTTTTTGATATCGTAGTTAACTCTTTGTCTGTATTATTTTCTATATTTGCTTCTATCTTATTATTTTCTCTATTCTTTAAATATTTATTATATATTATCTCAATAAAAGCTTCGGTTTCTTCTTTTAGCTTTTCTTCACTTAAATTCCTTGTACAATCTAAGTTAATACTATATGTATGATCTTTATTTTCAGTAAAAAACTTTTTTACTTCTTGAGGTATTTTTGCTCGTTCTGATGGTTCCATATTATTTATTATATATTCCATTTCTGTACACGCTTCCTCAAAATTCATATAATCACCTACTTTATCTTATGTTCTCTTCCCTTTCTTGCTCTTTAGAAATTTCATCATTACTAGCTACTTTTTCTAATTGACTATATTTTTGCTTCTCTTTCTTTTCTACCATCCAGCCTAAGCATTTGTTTAGTAGTCCTTTAGATTTTGGCTTTTGTGCAATTTCTTCAAGCTCATAAGTACTATAGCAATTTTTTTCTTTTATGATTTTCTTAGTTTCATTTTCTTTTTGTCTAGATAATTCTGTATATTCCACTACGCTATCATACATATTATCTAATATTTTATCTTTTTCTGAAATACTTAAAGTAGCTCTATTTGCAACATTTGTAAATGCACTTACTGAATTTTGATTTATATATTTTTTTAGTGCTTTTACTGCTTGTTGTTTATTATATTTCTCAAGAGTTTCCTTAGTAGCCTTTTTTAATATATTATCCTCACTTAATGCCTTTTTCTTATCTTCAATCTTTTTGTAATTTGCAATAGAATCGATAAATATATTTGAGACTATTTCACTCATTTCGCCCTCACTTACATACTTTTCTATATTATCTCTAGCTTCAGCGTTATTTGTAAAATAATTGGTATATCCCTCTTCTATGTATTTTTTAATTGCAGCTTTTACCTGCTTTTTAGCTGCATCAGCTCCTTGTAACTTAGCATATTTTTTATATGTTTCGTCTATTGCATTTTCAACATATACTCGCTTAGATTCAATATCCATTCTATCAGCAATTATATTTCTATCTTCAATATTACGTGCTGTACTTATATTTTCTACCTCTTTATTTGATAAAACAGAATAGTTAAAAATCTTTTCATCAGGATCAGCTTTATGCCTTTCATTAAATCTAGGGTTATTTCCAAAATATTCAAGTTTAGCACCTTTATGCATTCTTGCAGAGTCCCAAGTTACATCTAAAGCTACAGTTTTTCCATCAATTGTGATATTATTCCATGCGTGTTTTTCTGGATTTTCACCATCTCCTAATGCATCTCCACGAATATACTCACACTCAATATTTTGTCTATCCATCATTTCTTTAAATAGCAAAGCATAGCCTGCACATACTGCTTTTCCACTTAATAATGTAGTCAAATTTGAATCTTGTTGATGTCTACCTGCATCCATATATTTAAAATCATATGAGATATTTTTTCCTATTGTTTCATATATATACTTAGCTTTTTGCCAGTCATTCCATTCTTCTGGAATTCTAGCCTCTATTTCTCTCATTCTAGCAATTATATTTTTTATATCTCTACCAGAATATGTTACTCTTCTTTCATATCGTTCTTTATCATATTTTTCTTTATCTAGGCCACCCTTTATCATTACTAGTTCTTCATCATCTATCTCAGATAATTTGTAATTTTTCTCCAGTTCTAGTGTATTTTTTGCTCTAATCATACAATCACCTACTAAGCTTTATACATATCATTAAATATGACATTGTATCCCATTTCTTTTAACTTACTTGCACACTCTTTAGCGTTATTATCACCTATATAGTCTATTGACACAGTTTCTAAATTTGAATATTTTTGTAATACATCATACTCGAATTTTTCTACATCCTCAATTGACAAATACTTTATTGGCATATTAAAATTGATTTTATTCATATTAAAGTTCTTAACATTTTTTATAACTAATCTTTCAAGCTTATCTTTTTGTTGTAGGAAATCAAAAGAGTCACAGTTTGTATTTATTATGCTTATATCCTGTACATAGTCGTTAAGTTCAAAACTACAGTTAACTTCACATCCAACCAAAGATATGTTTTTACTATTTAACTCTTTTATAGCGTCAACTTGGCAATTTACAAAGGCAATCTCATCTATATCGTTAAAGTATTTTATATTCTCATTTGTAATTTTATTATTTCTGATTTCTATTCTTTTTAAATTTGGAAATAATTTTATATCCTCAAAATATACATTATTTTGCTTTCCAGAAATAGTAACAGTATCAAGTACTAATTCATCTATTTTTAACAAATCTTCTAATTCTATACTAGATTTATTTAACTTAAATTTTATATTTTCCTTTAGTAGTTCATTTTTTATTGCATATTCTGGATCAGTTTCATTTGTAAGATCTAATGTATTTTCATTAACTTGTGACATATTACCCCTCCATACTTATATAAATATAATAATATAAAACGTAGTAAATAGTCAAGAGAGTCCTCATTTTGCAACAAAAATTAGAACTTATTAAAATAAAAGGAGTCTATGACTCCCTTTACTATTTTATATTATTGTACATATCTAATATAATTGCTGCATCTTGTGAATTTAGCTGTCCATTTTCATCCATATCACCAATTGCTATATCTTCCATAGTTGCTTCTACATTTTTATACTTATCTATTACAATAGCAGCATCTTCAGAGTTAATCTTACCGTCTTTATTCATATCGCCTTTTAAATAATTATCTACAACTAATGTATACTCTGCATATTTTCCATCACTTAAAGTTGCTTTAATTATTGTTTCCCCCTCATTTTCTGCTTTTACTGTACCATCTTGACTTACTGAAGCTACATTGATTTGGCTAGAGTTCCACGTTAATCTTGTACTATCAGTTGTATCAACTGGCTCGATTTCAGGTAATACTTTAATTTCAGCACCCTTTACTACTGTTATTTTAGCCTCTTTAAAGCTAATGTTTGATATTTTTCTATACTCTCCTGGCTTATATGAATAATACCTCATTAAGTTAAGTAGAACTGCTATATCTGCAGTTGTTACATGTCCATCATTATCAAAATCTGCCATTGCTATATCATACTGAGATGGTTTACTTTTAAGGCATAACTTAGACATCAAGTCTGTATCATCAGTGCTAAATACACCATCTCTATTTAAGTCTCCAGCATAGGCTTTACTTCCATCTTCTAGTTCAATAGATACACATACATAAATAGAACATGAAACTGAACCATATTCAGATGAAGTGGCATTTATATGTGTATATCCTCCTCTAATAGGTGTTACATTTCCATTACTATCTACAGTAGCTATATTTTCATTTTCTGACTTCCAAGTAACTGCTGTACTTTCTCCATTACTAAGTGAAGCTTCTAGTGCTAACTCTTCTGTTAAGCTATTAAACTGATATGAAAAAGTATTAATGCTAAGCCTTATATCTGCTACATCAACTGTGCACTGAGCTGTTTTGCCATTTAAAGTAGTAGCTGTAATTACTACTCTTCCTTTAGATTTTGTATGTATAGTTCCGTCACTATCCACTGATGCAATATCCTCTCTATCTGAAGACCATGTAACTCCCTTATTTGAGCTATCTGCTGGATAATATGTGACTGTAAGTGGCGAAATAGTCTTATTTACATATGTAGATATATTAGATGTAGATAATGTTATACTTTCAATTTCTACACTCACATTTACTCTACATTTTGCTGTTAACTCACCAACTTTTGCAGTAATTGTAGTGCTTCCTGCTCTTTTACCTGTAACATTTCCATATTGGTCTACTTCTGCAATGGAAGTATCATCAGATTTCCATGTTACAGTTTTATCATCTGTAGTATCATATTGTGGATTTTCAGCAACATATGTAACAGTAAGTTTTCCAGGTGTTTTATTTGTAATATCTATGCTATTAGGAAGTGATATACTTTTAAGCGGATTTTCTACAGCTATATTTATGCTATCCTGAAGTGTGTCTAAAGTAGCTGTTATTGTTGCATTACCTGGTCCTATAGCTGTGATAGTTCCATCTGTTGAAACAGTACAAACATCTCTATCTGTTGTGTCAAACTTAACATTTTTACATGTTATTTGTGAATAATATCTCCAACTTTTATCTAAGTTTCTAAATTTTATCTTCAATAGTTTTAATGTATCATTAGATTTTAAAGTAAATTTACCTGAACCTAGGCTGTTATAGAACAAAACTAATTGATTTTGCAAGTTTGTACTATCTAACCTATTCCTCATTACTTCTACTTCTACATTTTTGTCTAATGTGCCTCTAGTAGTAAATTCATTATCTGTATCACTTCCAGAAAAGATCTGTACCCAGCTTAAGAAATCACCTGTGTCATAACAAGCAATACCAATAGTTTTTCTATTTATACACGCTGTATTATCATATCCATCAACTGGAACTATTTGACGTCTATGCCCTATAGAACTCATCCAATCATCCATAACTTCCTGTGCTGACCATTGTCCAACAGCAATGTTTTCCCCACCTGCTGTAACTGTTGTATTGTAGAATGGTCTTAAATGGTTATAATATATTGCAACTTCAGCAGCTCTTTGCATAGCTAGTTCTGTTAAATCTGTATCCAACTTTAAAGGGTTTAAACCTACATTTTCTCTTTCTTGATTTACAAGTTCTAAGACTTCATATGCTTTATCTAAATCATACTGACCTTCTGTTTCAACAATAAAAGTATTCTCATAAGCTGTTGCTATCGGCATAACTGATATCATAAAGATTACTGTTAAAACTAATATTTTTATAACGTTTCTATTTTTCACAATAAACTCTCTCCTTATAATTTTGTATTATTATATCATATCAGTGTTTTACAAACAATAACACAAATTAAAAATTTTCTCTCTCCTTTACTCTGTTAACATTATACAATATATGTTATAATGTATATGAGGTGGTAAACTATGTATACAAATTCTAGTATGAATGAATTATCCAAAAGAATAAAAAACATTGATGAATATAGAAAAAATAATCCTGGCTGTGACCCAAATGCCTACGAAATGGTAGAAGTTTTATCTGATTATAATAAGATATTTTGTGATGTTGGTAAAAACGGTTCTGTATGGGCTAATGAAGAATTTAAATCTATTAATAGTGAAGTAAGAGCTTTCATAGATACAAGAAATGAGCAATTTAACCAAAATGGCTTAAAACATGCTCAAGAAAGTGCTCTATATAACTATTTTAATGATACATTTCCGACACTTTCTACTAGTGGCGTTTCTTATAACCTAGCAGATGAAAATGTTAAGAAGATATGCGCTAAGGCTTGTGGCATAAATCTATATATTCAACAGCAAATAAGAGATAATTTAGCTTCTAATAGTAACAACATAATATATAACAATTTAGACGAACTATATATACTAGAAGCAAATATAAAAAAAGCAGGATTAAGCCCTAACGCATTAGAAGCATTAGATGATTTAAGAAATGAGAACAAAATTGCTTATAACAAAACTCCAGAACAATATAAAGAAGCAATACAAGAATATTATAAGAATAAAAAATTATATCTTGAGACTAAAAAAGAATATGAAGATTCAAAAAATGACAACTCACTATCCCAAGATGAAAAAGATAAATTATACAAATATTATTATTGTGCACAGGAAATACATTTTGGAAATCTTAGTGATTACACAAAGGACTATCTTGAAAAAGAAAGAAACTTATCTGATTTAGTCATAGAACAAAAGTGAATCAAAGATTCACTCCATTGCAAATTTCTTGCAATGTTCTTTATAAAGAGTTTGTAGCCTTT
>CANROM010000057.1 GCA_947632225.1 uncultured Clostridia bacterium
AATATAAAGCACTTAAGATTAACTTAAGTGCTCTTTTTTATAATATTATGCAGATTAGTCCACCACTACCCTCATTTATAATTTTTTGCAATGTTTCTTGTAGTTTCATCTGTGCTTCATCTGGCATTCTATATAATTTATTATGTAGTCCCTCATTTACAAGCTCATGTAGTGATTTTCCAAATATATTAGATTCCCATATTTTTTTAGGGTCAGTTTCAAATTCAGATAATAAGTATTTAACTAAGTCTTCTGATTGCTTTTCACTTCCAACTATTGGTGAAACTTCTGTTTCAATATCTGCTCTTATCATATGAATTGATGGTGCTGATGCTTTTAATTTAACTCCATATTTGTTTCCTTGTTTTACTATTTCAGGTTCTTCAAGTTTTAGTTCGTCCATACCAGGTGTAATAATTCCATATCCTTTTATTCTTACCTCTTCCATTGCCATTGCAATTTTATCATACTCAGATTTTGTCTGAGCAAAATTATTTAATAGTTTAAATATATCTGCATCTGACTTAACTTCAAAATTAGAAGCCTCACTAAGAACTCTATAAAATATTTCAGGTTTTATATCCATCTGTATCTTAACTTTTCCATCTTCCATGTTAGCATCTTTTATATACACTTTTTCAAAGTCATCACTTTGTGATACTTCATCTAAAATTGAATTTATTTCTCTTATAGAATAATTTGCATCAAACTTATCTTTTACAATATTTACAATATCACTCTTAAGCCAATGCTCTAAATCTAGTATGCTAAACCAATCTGGAAGATCAAAGCCAATTTCTGTAACAGGGAATTCTTCAAGTACACGTTCAAATATATTGCTAAAATCTTTATCATCCATATTTTCTACATTCATACTTATTACTCTAGAATTATACTTTTGAGAAAGCTCATTTACTAAGCTTCTAGTTTCTGGGCTGTTTGGAGTTAGTGTATTAAGTATAACAACATACGGTTTATTTATCTGCTTTAGCTCTCTTATAACTCGTTCTTCCGCCTCAACATAGTTTTCTCTATTTATATCTGTTATACTACCATCAGTTGTTACAACTATACCTATAGTAGAATGGTCGTTTATAACTTTCTTAGTACCAATTTCTGCTGCTCTAGAAAATGGTATTTCTTCTTGCGACCAAGGAGTCTTGACCATTCTTGGCATATCGTTTTCCATATGCCCTACTGCTCCTTCTACTAAATACCCTACGCAATCTACTAGTCTAGTTTTAAATCTTACCTTATTATCTAAGCATACTTCAACAGATTCATTAGGTATGAACTTAGGCTCTGTTGTCATTATAGTTTTTCCAGATGCACTTTGTGGCAATTCATCTTGAGCTCTATCTCTTTTATACTCATTTTGTATATTTGGTATTACAAAACGTTCCATAAAATTTTTAATAAAAGTAGACTTACCTGTTCTAACTGGTCCAACAACACCAATATAAATATCTCCATTTGTTCTTTTTGATATATCTTTATATATTTCTATATCTTTCATTTCTAACCTCCAAGATAACTTTAGTAAAATATATTCTAATGACAATAGTTTTATGCAAAAAAAATCTATCTTATTTAAAAGATAGATTTCTGTTTAAAATTTATATTATTTGACCTCCACCAATTAGCACGTCATCTATATAAAATACTATTGCTTGTCCTGGAGTAACTGCTCTTACTTTTTCGTCAAATTTTACAGTTAAGCTGTTATCACTATTTACATGTATAGTTGCCTCTTTAGCCTCAGAAGAATATCTAATTTTTGCCATAACTTTCATTTTATCACTAAAGCTATCCATAGCTATACAGTTTGTGTCAATAACATTTACTACATCTGTATATAACTCTGATTCTGTACCAACTACTAGTTGATTTTTTTCCTTGTTAAGTTTTACTACATAAAGTGGAGTACTACTAGATATTCCCATGCCTCTTCTCTGTCCTATTGTGTACCTATGAAGTCCCTTATGGCTACCTAAAATTTTTCCCTCTTTATCTACAATTTTTCCGTATTTCATTCCTTGAATATTATGTCTGTCTAAGAAATTAACATAGTCATTATTTTCAACAAAGCATATTTCTTGAGAATCTGGTTTATTTGCTGTAATAAGGTTATTTTCCTGAGCAATTTTTCTTATTTCCTCTTTTGAGCTAAAATCTGAAAGTGGAAATAATATATGTTCAACAATATCACTTGGTATGCTATATAGCACATAAGTTTGATCTTTTCTACCAGCATTAGATTTTTTAATTACATATCTATTATACTTTTCACTAAACTCCACTTTTGCATAATGTCCAGTTGCTATATACTCACAATTTAGCTCTTTAGCTTTTTTGTACATGTATCCAAATTTCATGTATTTGTTACATTTTATACATGGATTAGGTGTAAGACACATCTCATATTTTTTTATAAAATCTGATATAACATTATCTTTAAATTCTTTTCTTAAATCATACACATAATGTTCAATATTTAGCTTTTGACAAATATTTTTTGCATCTTGTATTGCTTCATCATTTCCATTTTCTAAAAGAAGCATTGTTATACCAACAACTTCATAACCTTGCTTTTTAAGAAGCAGAGCAGATACACTACTATCTACACCACCACTCATTCCTAAGAGTACTCTTTTTTTCATATTTTCTCCTACTAAAAATTCTCATATACTTCGTCATAATATCCTTCTTTAAATATATGAATTACATCACATATCATATTTTGGTAATCATCCTCTTCTTTAGGGTCAATAGATATACCATATTTTAAAGATATTATTCCGTCTTCATCTTCAATTGCATTATAATCATTATTTTTAATTAAAGCTACTATATCTTTATATTTCATAGTTATTAAGTTTTCACCTAAAAAGTATAGTGCAATTTTATCTTTATATATTTCTTGATTATATATTCCAATACCTGTACATTTATCTTGCTCATCATAGTATGCATAGAAAATATCATATAGTTCCATCTCTTCATAGTCTCTAACTTCTTTTGGCATACCACCAAAGTATTTTCTTACTTCGTCTTTACTTTGACCAAGATATACACATAGTTCAGATTTACCTTGTTCTTTTATTCCTTTATAACTTTCTATATCATATGACTTATATCCATCAGGCTCTTTTACTTCTACTTTTTCTAGCACTTCCTTGTTAGCAGGCTTAGTTTCCTCACTAGATTTTCTTGTTACTTTAAGCTCTTGAAGTTTTGCCTGAATTTTTTTATCTAGTAGCTCTTGCTGTCTTTTTTCTTCATTTAATAATTCTTCTATTTCTCTATTTCTCTTTTCTTCTTCTGATTCTTGATTTTTACTTTCCTCTTCGGGTAATTCTATTTCGATCTCTATATCATCTACGTCAGCATTTACTTCTTCCTCTGGACGTATAATATCGTCTTGAGAAACAACTTTCTTTTCGAGTGCAGCTTTATTAAATTCAATTATATTATCCTTTTCTTCATTTTCATCAACAACTTCAATAGTTTCATGTTTTGGTTGTTCTACTTCTACTTTTTCTTCTTGCTTTTCTACTTGTTTTTCTTCTTGTTTCTTTTCTTCTTTAGGCATTTCAACACGTTCTGCTACTTTTTGAGTTTCAAAATAAAATTCTTTAAAGAATTCTTCTTTATTATATACATCTATACTATATAGTAGTTCGTCTGGTAATATATTTCCATTTTCATCTTTTTTTGCGTTAATCTTAACTCCAAAATGTCTAAAGCAAATTGAGTCTGCACCTTCTATATATCCGTTATCTTCTTTTCTATCACTTATATTTTTAAGAAGTTCTTTTGCTTTATTGTATGTCATAGCAAATAAGTCAAGTGCAACAAAGTCTATTGTAACAGACATTGTTTTATATTCTTCTTTCTTATTTACTAAAGTTATCTTAGAGCAAACATCATCAAAAGTTATCTCAAAGCTGTTAGACTTTACTGATTTAAAAGGATAAATTACAGTTCCTTTATATCTACTAGTATTTACAGGCTCAACAATAACTCTAAAGCTATCATCATCACCATCTATCATCTTAAAAGTAACTTTAACTTCACTTTTTTCTCCAATTCTGTTAGCTTCAGCATATATAATCTTTATTATATCTTTTTCTTCTAGTTCTTCTCTTTGTGCGAACTCTCTTAAGCTTTTATCTCCTTCTTTATCTAATTTGCTTAAGTCCAAGACAAACACATTATTTTCTAATTCCATCTTACTCTACCTCATTCTTACATTTACTGTTTCTTTTTTTAGTACAGTTTATACATTTTTTATTTTTAGGATCATATAATTGGCATTCTTTTTGCTTTAAATCTATAAATTTCTTAACATAGCTTTCGAACTTTTCCACAGTATCCTCAGATATGGCGTGTCTCATTATATTAGCCTCTTCATTTGCACGGTCTGCTTCCACATTTAAAATATCTGTTAGAAAAGACTCTATTGCAAGCTGAAAGCGTATAATTCTTTCTGCTTCTTTAGACCCTTTTGGTGTAAGTTTTATATCACCATATGCTTTATATTCCACATATCCACTCTGTTTTAAAACTTTTACAGCTCTATTTACACTTGGCTTTGAACAGCCAATTTCCTGAGCAATATCTGTAACACGAGCTATAGATTTCTTATTTAAAAGTATATAAATTGTTTTTAAATATTCTTCTAATGTCGCTGTCATTTTTTTCTTTCCTTTCACTAAACAACATTATGTTTAATATTATACTATAGCTATACTGATTTTTCAAGATTTATTATGTCTTAAGTTTACTATTTTTTCTATTTTTTACCAATTTAATATTGACTTTTATTTTTCCAAAAGGTATACTATTAAATGCGGTAACAAAATATTTAGTATAAATTTTAGATATTTTGTAAAAAAATATGTATAAGGAGATGTAGATATGAAAAAGACAAAAATTGTTTGTACAATTGGACCTGCTAGCCAAGATAAAGAAGTTCTAACTTCTCTTATTAAAGCTGGTATGAACGTAATGAGATTAAATTTCTCACATGGTGATCATGAAGAACATTTAGCCAAAGTTAAAACACTAAGAGAAATAAATGCTGAACTTGGAACAAATGTAGCATTTATGTTAGACACAAAAGGACCTGAAATTAGAACTGGTTCATTTGGAGCTGACCAAAACACAAAAATGAGCTTTACAAAAGGAGACAAAATAACTTTAACTACTAGAGAAGTTGAAGGAACTAAAGATCTTCTATATGTAAATTATGCTGGTTTACCAAATGATGTTGAAGTTGGTGGACATATTTTAATTGATGATGGTTTAGTAGACTTGCTTATTGATAGCATTGAAGGAACAGAAATACACTGTACTTTCCAAAACTCAGCTGTTTTAAAAGGCAGACGTGGTGTTAATGTACCAGGTGCTAAACTTCAATTAAAAGCTATGACTGAAAAAGATAAAGATGATTTAAGATTTGCTGTAGAAAACGATTTTGATTATATTGCAGCTTCATTCATTAGAAAACCTCAAGATGTATTAGATATGAAAGCTTTTCTTGATTCATGTGGAAAGCATTCTATAAAAATAATTTCTAAAATAGAGAACCAAGAAGGTCTAGATAACTTTGATGCTATACTAGAAGTTACTGACGGTATAATGGTTGCTCGTGGTGACTTAGGAGTAGAAATTCCAGAAGAAAGAGTTCCTGCAGCTCAAAAAATGATGATTAAAAAATGTATCAAAGCTGGAAAACCAGTTATAACTGCTACTCAAATGCTTGAGTCTATGCAAAAAAATCCTAGACCAACAAGAGCTGAAGTTTCTGACGTTGCAAACGCTATTTATGATGGTACTTCTGCTATAATGCTTTCTGGTGAAAGTGCACAAGGTGACTACCCATTAAACTGCGTTGAGACTATGACTAGAATTGCAAATGCAGTTGAAGGAGAAATTAGTTACTGGAATAGATTTAAAAGAACAAACCTTGAAAAAGCTTATATAAATGGTACAGTAGATGGAGACCTTAAAAGACAAGCAAACTTTGCTGTATGTTGCTCTGCACTATTCTCAAATGCAGCAGCTATAGTTGCTATTTCAGAAGATGGAGATACAGGATCAATTCTATCTAGTTACAGAGTTGGTTGCCCAATATTTGTATTAACTCCAAGTGTAAAAGTATACAGACAAATGGCTGTTGAAGAAAATATAACTCCTATACTTATTGAAGGTGAAAGTGATTATCATTCAATACTAGATAAAGGTCTAGAGATATTAAAAGAAAAAGAATACCTAAAAGCTAATGATACTATCGTATTAAGTGGTGGATTCTTAAACGGAAAATCTCTTCAAGATCAAATAACTGGAAAAATTGTTAGAGTATAATTTTATGATTAAAATAAGGTAATTTCTAATAATTACCTTATTTTTTTCACGAATTTAATTTTAAAACTTGATTATTTAAAATAATTATGTTAAAATATGTGAGTAATTGATTTATTCGAATTAAAAAGGGGGCTTTTAAAATGGCAAAATGCGAAATTTGTGAAAAAGACGTAACATATTCACTACAAGTTAGTCACTCACACAGAAGAACAGCTAGAACATTTAAACCAAATGTTCAATCAGTAAAAGTTAACGTAAACGGAACACCAAAGAAAATGAATGTTTGTACTAGATGTTTAAGAAGTGGAAAAGTTGAGAGAGCTTAATTACTAGTAGTAATATAATTTAATAAATTAGAAACCATTTTGGTTTCTTTTTTTATGCAAAAAAGAAGAGATTACTCTCTTCTACTCTAACTATATACTCTTATATTTTAAAAATAGTCTTAAGTATCATCTTCATAAATTTTCCCGGTTTATATATAACTATTTTCATACCTATTCCTCCTTTAACAAAATAGCCACGTTATTCCAAATATAGCTATTGCTATTGCACAGATAGCTACCCATCCCCAAAAAGGAAGAATTAGACTCACTCCCACTCCTACTCCAAATGCTAACAAAAATAAACCGATTGTTTTTCTAAATCCACTTGTAAACATCTTTTTCCTCCCTTTTTGACAAACAAACTAAATTGTTGTAAAATGACTACTATATACTATGAAATAGGTGAATTATTGTGAGTAAAAAATATAAAAAACAAACAAAAAAGCAAAGCGAAGAAATAGTAAATATTCTCATAAATACATATAAAGATGCAAAGTGTGGACTTGACTTTTCTTCCCCATTCTCACTAGTTGTAGCTTTAATACTTGCTGCACAGTGCACAGATAAAAGAGTAAATGAAATAACTCCTATATTTTTTGAGCGTTTCCCTACTATTGAGAGTGTAAGAGATGCTAGTCTTGAAGATGTAATAGCTATAGTAAAGCCATGTGGATTTTACAAAAATAAAGCAAATGCTATAATTCAAAGTGCAAATATTATATGTGAAAAATTTAATGGTGTTGTACCTGATACTATGCAGGAGCTAACAGAGCTTTCTGGAATTGGTAGAAAATCTGCAAATATTATACTTCAAGAGTGCTTTGGAAAAGTTGAAGGAATTGCAGTAGATACACATGTTACAAGAATATCTAGAAAAATAGGATTTTCAAATGGTAATAGTCAGTATGAAATTGAAAAGGA
>CANROM010000058.1 GCA_947632225.1 uncultured Clostridia bacterium
ATATTTTAATTTAATTTTGCTTCAATTAAATCTGCAAGCTCTCTTGCTTTTTGAGTTATAACTTCTTGATTTTCTCCTTCAATCATAACTCTTACTAAAGGCTCAGTGCCTGATGGTCTTATAAGAACTCTACCATTTCCTTCAAATTCTTTTTCTATATCTGCAATTTTTGCTTTAATTTCTTCATTTTCTTTATATGCATATTTTTTATCTGAAGGTACTTTTGCATTTATAAGAACCTGAGGATAAATCTTAATTTTTTGTGCTAGCTCACTAGCTTTCTTTCTAGATTTTAATATTATCTCAATAAGCATTAATGATGTTAGTATTCCATCTCCTGTTGGATTATAGTCTAAGAATATAATATGTCCAGACTGTTCTCCACCAAGATTATGACCGTTTTCTAACATATTTTCTAGAACGTATCTATCACCAACGTTAGTTTCAACAAAGTTTAGACCATTTTCTTGGCAATATTTCTTTAATCCTAAGTTACTCATTACAGTAGCTACTATAGTGTCATTTTTAAGTTTTCCTTCCTTCTTTAGATAATCTGATACTATAGCAAGTATTACATCACCATCTATAAGTTTACCATTTTCATCTACACATAGACATCTATCGCCGTCACCATCGTAAGCTACACCTAAATCAAAACCATTGTCTACAACGTATTTTGCAAGTCCCTCGATATGAGTTGAGCCACAATTTCTGTTTATGTTTATACCATCTGGATGATTATTTATAATCTCATAGTTTATTCCTAAAGCTTCAAATACCTTAGGTGCTACCACACTTGTAGCTCCATTTGCTGTATCAATAGCTACTCTAAAGTTAGAATTTTGAACTTCTAATAGCTTATCCTCAAATATCTTTCTAAAGAAGAAAACATATTCTTCTAGTAAATCTTCTCTATTCTCACTAACACCAATTTTATCATTTATAGCTGTTAGCTCATCAAGCTTACCAGAGTCCATAATCTCCTCTATTTCTTCTTCTAGATTATCTGGTATTTTCATTCCTTTATTACTAAAGTATTTTACACCATTAAATTCAAAAGTGTTATGTGATGCAGAAATAACAACTGATGCATCAGCTTTAAATTTACGTGTTAGATATGCTACTGCTGGAGTAGGCATAACACCTAAAGTTTTTACATTTGCTCCATAGCTTAAAAATCCAGCTATCATAGCACTTTCTATAAGTGTACCAGATATTCTTGTATCTCTTCCAATAAATATAGTTGGCATATGGTCAGTATGCTTAGATAAAACGCATGCGCCTGCCTTAGCTACTTTATATACAAGTTCTGGTGTAAGTTCTGTATTTGCGATTCTTCTTATTCCATCTGTTCCAAAATATTTTCTCAAAGTAATCTCCTCCCGTCAGTATTATAGCACAACATTTAACTTTTTTCCACAAAAAAATAAAAAATAGGATAGCAAGTTAGCTAACCTATTATTCCTAAATGTTCTAATAATATTTTTATTCCAATAAATATTAAAATTATTCCTCCAAATACTTCTGCTTTATTTTTATATTTACTTCCAAATATATTACCAACTATAACGCCTATACAAGATAGCACAAACGTAGTTATACCAATAATTGTAATTGCAAAAAGTATATTAGTTTTTAAAAACGCAAAAGTTATTCCAACAGCTAAGGCATCAATACTTGTTGCAATAGCAAGAGGCAGCATAGCTTTAAAGCTAAATGATGAATCTACATTTTCTGTACCATTATATGCCTCTTTAATCATATTAAAGCCAATTATTGAAAGTAATATAAAAGCTATCCAATGATCAACACTTGTGATAAAACTTTCAAACCAAACACACAAGAAATATCCAATAGCTGGCATTATAGCTTGGAAAGCTCCAAAGTATAGTCCAGTAATAAATATATTCTTAGTTTCTAGTTTTCTCTTTGATAGTCCTTTACATATTGAAACAGCAAAGGCATCCATAGAAAGCCCAATAGCAATAAGAAATAATTCTAAAATATTCATAAAACTCCCCTTTACATATAAATATTTATAATTCTAAATATTTATAAAAAATAGTTGCTCGTAAATTCTACCACTATTTTATTTCTATGTCAACCTTTTTATATTTAAGATGTAGCCATTGATACTTCTCCGTCTATTTTATATTCTAGTTTTCCATCTTTTATATATATTTTATACTTTTGGGTAAATACTCCTATACTTGCATCAGCATCTCTTGTTAATGTTACTACTATTCTATCTGTTTTATTAGAGTACTTAGCAGAAAGAATATAATTAAAGCCAGATTTGTCATTTTTTATCTCTACATTTTTCTTTAAATTCTTTAGACCTGACTCGCTTAAAGCTTCTCCAGTAGCTATATTCTTTAAAGCAGACTCATCAAGTACAACACTATCTTTATTTGCATCTACTATGCCATCCATAAAATCTTTATATATTTTTGTAACTAACTCAATTTGAGCCTCTTCCTCTTTAAGTTTATTTTCAAAATTAGATCTAAATGCAAATGTAATGCAAGCTATACATACAACAACACAAATTAGTACTATAGACACTACTAAAATTGCAACATTATTATTTTTCATAATAATTCCCCCTACCCACATAATAGCATAAATATAAAAATATAACAAGTATAAAAATAAAGCACCTAAATCTTAAAAATTTAGATGCTTATAATTTCTAATAATTTTCTGCTTTAATTTCAAAATAGCTTTGTGGATGTTCACAAACTGGGCATACTTTTGGAGCAGCTGCACCAACATGGATATGTCCGCAGTTTCTACATTTCCAAACTTTTACTTCTCCACAGTCAAATACTTTTCCTGATTCAACATTGTCTAGTAGTTTTAAATATCTTTCTTCATGCTCTTTCTCTATTTTACCTACAGCTTCAAATAGATATGCGATTCTGTCAAATCCTTCTTCTTTAGCTTCTTTAGCCATTTTATCATACATATCTGTCCATTCGTAGTTTTCACCAGCTGCAGCAGCTTTTAAGTTTTCAATAGTTGATGGAACTTCACCACCATTAAGTAGTTTAAACCACATTTTTGCATGCTCTTTCTCATTATCTGCTGTTTCTTGGAATATAGCTGCTATTTGCTCATATCCTTCTTTTTTAGCTTTTGAAGCAAAATAAGTATACTTATTTCTTGCTTGTGATTCTCCAGCAAAAGCTGTCATTAAATTTTGTTCTGTTTTTGTGCCTTTTAAATCCATTCTTAATCTCCTCCTATTTTTTTCATCTAAGAGAATTTTAACATATATTCTTTTAAAAATCAACAGAAAAACTAGCATATTTCTACGCTAGTTTTATCATTACAAATCCTATTATATATCCAAGTACTAATAAAGTTAAAACAGATATAAATAGATTCATTTTTGTGTTTGTAGCTACGTTTATTATTTCTTCTAACTTCTTCATTTCTTACTCCTTTTCTTAATATATTCTGTAAAAATTATACCATAGTTTACATATTTAGGAAGCATTTTCACAAAACTCTCACCCAGTTGCATAATTTTTCACTTTTTCTTGATTTTTATCACAAAATTGCATATAATATTAACATAATATTTTTAAGAAAGGAGTCTAACTATGATTCAATACATACGCAAAGTAGAAAAGATTTCTTCTACTCATAATCCACCAAATAAAAATCCTAATAATTCTCAAAATAACGATACATTTAAAAAAATGTTAGAAAATGCTAAAAAGAATAACTCTGATGGTTTTTCAAAAAAATTAGTAAAAAAATAAGTAGCTATAATATTTTATAGCTACTTTAATATTTACTCATTTCCCTTATCTAATGCTTTAAACATATCTCTTTTATTAAAGCCTGCTGTCATGAAACGCCAAGCTGCTTTAGCATTAGTTAACCATTCTATCTTTGCATTGTTCTTTTTGTTATTTATCATACCCTTTACCATAAAGTCTGCAACAACATCTGGATAGTCTCCTAATATGTTGTACACTTTTTTAGTCTTTTCAGATAATGTAATTTTTTCTTTATCTCCCACAGCATTTACTAAAAAGTCTGTAATCATTATTCCAGGTGAAAGTCTACCAATAATTATACCTGTATTTCTAGTTTCATTTTCTTTTGCTAGAGCCTCTGTAAAATATGTAATTGCTCTTTTACTTGTACCATAAATTGAAAGTCCTAACATTGTAGCATCATTACTACCATATCCTTCTATATTGTATATAGCTCCAGCTTTTTGCTTTTCCATTTCTTGCATTACAAGTCTAGAAGCCATAATTGTTCCTTTTAAATCTACATCAAGTACAAAGTTAATCTCATCTTCTGTAAGCTCCCATATAGCTCTTTCTGGTTGGTTAACACCAGCATTATTTATCCATATGTCTATTACACCAAATTTTTCCTTTGCAAAGCTAATTAAATTTTCTAAATCACTTGAGCTAGTCACATTACATTTGCATGATTCAACTTTAGCTTCACTTTCCATACCATTTAATGTTTCAAGTGCTTTTTTTAAGTTATCCTCATTTATATCGCTTATTACCACGTTATAATTATTTAGTCTAAACTTTTTTGCCATTTCAAAACCTAGTCCTCTAGCACTTCCAGTTATTACCACTGTTTTCATACCAATACCTCCTAAATTTACATATTTTCTTTTAGTTTTAACACTGTGACATTTTCTACATGCTCACTATGTGGAAAAAGATCTACAGGTTGAATAACACCAATATCATACATGCTTGATAAAAGCTTTAAATCTCGTGCAAATGTTGCAGGAGAACAGCTAACATATCCAATTTTTTGTGGTTTAAAGTCTAAGATATACTCTATACTTTCTAAGTCTAATCCCTTACGAGGTGGATCAACTACAATTACATCTGGATGTATCTTTCGCTTTTTATACTCAACTATCTTAGATTCAACACTTCCAGCAATGTACTCTGCATTTTTTACATTATTTTCTGCAATATTTAAATTTGCCATTTCTACTGCCTGCTCTTCAATCTCTATTCCATATACTTTTTTTACACTATCACTCAAGAATATTCCTATTGAGCCTACACCACTATAAAGATCAAAAAGAACTTCATCGCCTTTTAACTCTAATTGATTTTTTAAGATGTTATATAGTACCTCTGCCTGTGTTGTATTTACCTGAAAGAAAGACTTTGAGCTTATATAATATTTATATTTTCCAATACAATCTGTTATATACCTAGAGCCATACACAACTTTTTCTTTTTTTCCTAGAATATCATTATTTCTGGAAGTATTTAGGTTTAATATTACACTTTTAATTTGATCATTATTGTGTGTTATTAGTTTTACTACCTCTTCAACTCTAACATCATTAAATATTGACTCTTTATTTACTACTATTACTATCATAGTTTGTAGTGTATGATATCCTCTACGAATTAAAATATGCCTTATATCTCCCGTATTATCTTGCTCATTATACCCTGTAAAGCCTTTAAGAAGTAATAATTTAAAAACTTCTTTGGAAAGTCTATCTATTTCTTCATTTTGTATATAGCATACTTCATTTTCTATTATTTCATGACTTCTTTTAGCATAAAATCCTATTTTATTTTCTCCATCTATACATTTTCTAACTGGATATTGTGCTTTGTTTCTGTAGTAATATGGTATTCCCATTCCTATTACTTTCTCTATTTTTTCATATTCTACTTTTTGCTTATCTAAGACATTTTTTACCATATCATATTTTATGCTTAGCTGCTTTTCATAGCTTATATGCTGACCTGAACAACCACCACATCTTTTATATACACTGCAAAATGGTTCTACCCTATCTTTATTTGCTACTTTTAATTCTTCAATTTTTCCGATACAATATGAGCTATTTACCTTGATAATTTTAGCAAGTACTTTTTCGCCTGCAATCGCTTCTGGCACAAATATTACCTCATTATTTACACGTGCAATTCCTTCGAAGTTCATTCCATTGTTAATTATATCTAATTCAACTTCCTCGTTCTTTTTCAAAATTATTCACCTTTTCTCATTATTTTTGATTATATCATAATGATATAATTTTTTTCAATATGTATTGTAACCATTTATTTTAAATTGAATATATTATATTAAGTTGATAATAATCAACAAAACAAAGGAGTTGAAATGTATGTGCATAGATAGTGATAATCTTGTATGGCTAATAATCTTAGTCCTAATACTTATCATCCTATACTTTATATGTAACGATAGGAATTCATCTACACCACTAAACTTCAACACTTTCTTTGAAAGTAGTTAGGAGTTTATATGTAAAGAGAGGTGAATACAATGATGGATGAAAGATGCGGATGTGGCAACTGTGGTGGTTGCGGATGTGGCAACTGCGGATGCGGCGGATTCGGCGGTGGCAATGGATTCTTCGGTGGAGGAAACTGCTGCTGTATCTGGATTGTATTAATAATCATAGTACTTTGTTGCTGTTGTAACTAATTGCACATAAATACATAAAAAGTGGAAGATTATATTTCTTCCACTTTATTTTTTTAGTATTTTTCTTAAGAATTCTCCTGTATAGCTTTCTTTACATTTTGCAACTTCTTCTGGTGTACCAGTAGCTACTACTTGTCCACCTTCATCTCCACCTTCTGGGCCTAAATCTATTAAGTTGTCTGCACTCTTAATTACATCTAGATTATGCTCAATTACAAGAAGTGTGTTTCCACCCTCGACTAGACGTTGAAGAATATCTATAAGCTTATGAACATCTGCCATATGAAGGCCTGTTGTTGGTTCATCTAGTATATACATAGTCTTTCCTGTTGATCTTCTAGAAAGTTCTGTTGCAAGTTTTATTCTTTGTGCCTCTCCACCTGATAGCTCTGTAGATGGCTGTCCAATTTTTATATATCCAAGTCCAACATCCATTAAAGTCTGTAATTTGTTACTTATAGTTGGATGATTTTTAAAGAACTCTAGTCCCTCTTCAACAGTCATATCTAATACATCACTAATGCTTTTTCCTTTATATTTTACTTCTAGAGTCTCTCTTGAATATCTCTTTCCTCTACATACCTCACAAGGTACATATACATCAGATAAAAAGTTCATATCTACTTTAATCATACCATCTCCAGAGCAAGCCTCACATCTTCCTCCTGGTATGTTAAAGCTAAATCTTCCCTTAGCATATCCTCTAAGCTTAGCTTCATTTGTGTTTGCAAATACATCTCTTATTGCATCAAACATGCCTGTATATGTTGCTGGATTAGAACGAGGTGTTCTACCTATTGGAGACTGATCAATATTTATTACTTTATCAAAATACTTTAGTCCTTTTATTTTTTCACATTTTCCTGGTCTTTCAAAAGCACGATTTAAGTCTCTTTCCATTGTCTTACAAATTATCTCATTTACAAGAGTAGACTTTCCAGAACCAGATACTCCTGTAACACAGTTAAATACCCCTACTGGAATTTTTACATCAATATTTTTTAAATTATGCTCCTTCGCACCTATGACTTCTAGATATCCTACTTTAGTCTTTCTTCTATCTTTTGGCACTGGAATTTTCTTTTTGCCACTTAAATACTGCCCTGTAATAGACTCTTCACATTTTACAATATC
>CANROM010000059.1 GCA_947632225.1 uncultured Clostridia bacterium
TGAAGGGAGTTTTTTTACTACAAAGCTTAAGCCTACTTTACTACCGGCATAGCCGGAAGTTTATTTACAAAAAAAGAACAACTAGTTAATACTAATTGTTCCTTATATACATTATTCTTCTGTAGGATAAACGCTAACTTTTTTGTCGCTTCTTCCTTTTCTTTCGAATTTAACGACACCATCAACTTTAGAATATAAAGTATCATCGCTTCCGATTCCTACGTTAGTACCTGGATGAACTTTAGTTCCTCTTTGTCTATATAAGATGTTTCCTGCTAGTACAAATTGACCATCAGCCCTTTTTGCTCCAAGTCTTTTAGCTTCACTGTCTCTACCATTTCTTGTAGATCCGCCGCCCTTTTTATGTGCCATTTATCTCACTCCTTTAACTCACATTACGTTTAATCTTAAATTATTCAGCTGCTTCTTCAGTTTCTGCAGCTTTTTTAGCTCTTGTTCCAGTTGTTATTTTTTCAATTTGAATTTTAGTATAAGGTTGTCTGTGACCTCTAACTTTTCTTTCATTCTTTTTAGGTTTGTACTTAAATACAACAATCTTTTTACCTTTTCCATGACCAACAACTGTAGCTTTTACTTTAGCTCCTTTTACAGTATCTGTTCCAACTGTAACTTTATCTCCGTCTGATACTAATAGAACTTTATCAAAAGTAGTTGATTTTCCTTCTTCTAGTTCTTCTAGTCTATCAACGAAAACAATGTCACCTTCTTGAACTTTGTACTGCTTTCCACTAATTTCAACTATTGCGTACATAATGTTCCTCCTTAAAACTCTATCTTTCTCTCGCCATCGAGGTAGTTATTCACATTTTTAACCTTTTCTGTGCGGAATACGTGCATTATTATACCATATGGTAATGTTAATTGTCAAGAAAATCTTTAAATTTTGTTTCAGCTTCAACAAATATTTCATTTTCTAGTTTTTCAAGCTCTTCCTTTTTGAATTTTTGTAAAACAAAATCTGCCATATCTTGCTTTTCATGCTTTAGTCCACCAAGTCCTATTCTTATTCTATGTATTTCCTCTGTAGATAGCATTTGCACTATACTTTTCATTCCATTGTGTGTGCCTGCACTACCTTTTTCTCTATATCGTATAGTTCCAAAAGGTATGTCTATATCATCATATATGACTAGTATATCCTTATTTTCTACCTTATACCAATTTTTTAACTTAGCTACAGCATTACCACTTAAATTCATATAAGTTATTGGTTTAGCAAATACTATTTTTTCATTATTTATTTTAGTTTCCCCAACTAAAGCGCTATTACTACTTTTAGATATGTCAACATTATAAATTTTAGATAAATAATCTAAAAAAAGCCACCCGATATTATGTCTAGTAAACTCATATTCTTTACCGGGATTTCCAAGGCCAACTATTATTTTCATTCTTTTTCACATTCCTTTTTTTAAATTAGCTAAATTTTATGTCCATTTTTAGCCATACTTTAGCAAAAACTCTTGAAAATTTAAGCAAATTATAGTATCATTATATATGAATTAAGTTAATATGTCAATTATAGACAATAATCTTAAGAAAACTGAAAGTGGTGATTTTGTTTGTTAGAAAATCTTTTAAAAAAGCTAAATATAAAGACTAAGCCAGAGAAAATCTTAACATATATACTTTATGCTATTAGCGTTGCTGTAGCATTCTTTTCAATTGTAAAAATGCTTAGCCTTGCAGCTTATGACTTACATATTAGTGCTGGTCTAACTCTAGATTCTGCTGTACCATATTTAGCTACTCTTATGTTTTTAGTGCCTGTGCTTGCATATTCATTCTATGTAAATTCAGGAATACCTAAAAGCGACAATGATAGAATAAATATGTTCATGGTTACATGCGTGCTATTAGCTCTACCAGTTATGTATTCTATCGCAACTGGTATAAATTGGCTATTTTGGTACCTAATAAATCTAATACCAAAATATCAACAATCATACGCAGAACTTGCACAGTATGTTGGACCTGCTGTAAAGTCACTATGTCTTGTTATTCCTTTGCTATCTATAACTCGTATAATAGATTTCTTCTTAGGAATATATACTAGTGAAGATATGACAAAGTCTATAGCAGCATACGTTGGTCTATCTTTAAAAGGAAATAAAAAGAAAAATGGTGGTTTTGACTGTGACACAGTTATTGGTAGTGCTAAGGGTTCTTCCTTACCAATTGTAGTTCCAGAGAAGAAACGTTATGAAGCTACACTTGTACAAGGTGCTACTGGTACTGGTAAAACAGCAACTGTACTTTTACCTATGAGTGCACTTGACTTAGAGAAAAAATTCTTCTTTAGAGAATATGCTAAAAAAATTGGATACTCTATGTTAAAAAGAGGAATTGCATACATGAACGGACCTTATGATAATAGATATGTAAATAGAAACTTTACTTTAAATCTATTAAAGCCAAAGACTGGTATGGAGAGTCAATTCGATTCAGAAGTTGCTCCTCTTGTACAATACAAAGATAATGCTACTGGAGTTACAACATATAGAAACCTAGGTATTACAGTACTTGAAAATGATGGTAACTTTATTTCACAATTTATTGGAGTTGCTAATAATTTTGATATAGATGTGTTATCTATAGACCCAGCAAGTCCAGAAACTACACTTAGTATTAACCCATTTGCAATTCCTGACCCAGCAAAAGTTGCTTCAATTGTTGCAGATGTTTTAATGGCTATGTATGGTAGTGAATCAAAAAATAATGACCCATTCTTTACTCAAGTAACTATAGATGCATTCCAAAACCTATCTATATTGTTAAAGGAAATGTATCCTATACTTCATAATGGTGAAGTTGCTTCACTAGAAGATATGCTAGAGCTATTATATAATTTTGATGCAGTCGAAGAAATGACTGAAGAGATGAAAAAAATACCTGAACTTGAGCAAAAATATAAATTACTTATTAAGTACTTTGAAAAGAATTTCTATAAACCAAGTCTAAATATAAATGGATATGAGATACCAGGAACAAAAGGTAGTGGTAGAAAAGATACAGAAAGATTCTTGTATGGTGCCATTACTCAACTTAATAACCTAGTTCGTAATCCTGGTCTTAAAGCTGCTCTTTGTGGTAAGAAGAACATAATAGACTTCGACCAAGCACTTGCAAATGGTAGCATAATAACTGCATGTTCTAGAAAAGGTGAATTAGGTATAATACAAGCTAAAGCTTTTGGTATGTTCTTTATACTACAATTCCAAGATGCAGTACTAAGAAGAAAAGGTAATGAAGATTCTAGAACACCTCACTTCTTATATATAGATGAGTTCCCTGAATATATAACTAAAGATATGGAAGTTATGTTCACATTATTTAGAAAATATAGATGTGGTGTAACTGTTGCAATTCAAAACTTATCTCAACTTGAAAAGAGTGGTCATTCATATTATAGACAAACAGTACTTGCAAATACTAAAACACAAATTGTATTTGGTGATACTGTTCCAGAAGATAGCAGATATTGGAACGAAGCCTTCGGTAAAGAGAAAAAGCCAGATAAAACTACTGGTTATACACTTAGTGCTGGTAACCTTGAAGGTAGAACTCAAATTAACATGGCAGATAAAGATAGAATTAAAACATTCAAGCTTGCTGAACTTGGCTTTGGTGCTATGTTCTATAAAACAAAATCTGCAAATGGTAAGACAATATTTGGTGAAGGTAGAACTACATTCTTAGCACAAAAATACAAAGAGAAGCATAATACTTTAATGTTTAACTTTGAAAAGTATATGATGTCTAAACCAGATTCACCAACAATAACTATGAAAGATAGTGATACTTCTACTAATGACGATAAACTATTTGGAGTTAACACAACAAATAGATTAAAAGATCAAATTAAGAAAGAAGTTGGTGCTTCAAATGTAAACAATGCATCATATATAAATGCTAAAGATATTTCAAATGCTATAAATGATGATTTTGAAATTGTATTTGAGAATTCAGATGTTACACTTGATAAACAAGGTAACGGAAATGCTATAACAGAAAATTACGAATCACCAATAATAAAGAGAAATAAAAAATAATAAATAAAGACTATACAATTGAGTATAGTCTTTTTTATGTTGACAAAACGTTATTCAAATGATATAATATTAGTACTTTGCAGATTAAACATTGTTATTACAAATGTACAATGTGAAAGATAAGGAGGATACTATGAAATTATTTGGGGATAAATATCCCGAAAAGCCAAATTGGGTAATGTGCCCTATATGTTTCTGGTCAGGAAAAATTAAATGCCCTTCATGTGAAGGAACAGGAAGAGAATATCCTGGAGTTCCAGATTCTCGGCCATGCTCTACTTGCAATGGTAAAGGCAAAGTTCCTTGCTGGAACTGTGCTGGATTTGGCAAAATAAAGAAATAGTATGAAATATACCCCGAATGTTTAACATCCGGGGTATATTTTATATCATTTTATTATCTAATTCTAACTTATACAAAAAGCATTCATTTGTTATATTTCTTGCTTTATTCATACCAAGTTTTTCTAATATATTCTTTTCAAATAAATTAATTGCATAAGAATTTACTTCCTTAATATTATATCCATGCTTTATTTTTAAATTTATATATTTTTTGATGGCTAGTATTATTTTATCAACAGTATCTTTATTTTGATATTCATTTTTTAGCACAATAGAGTTAATTGTTAAATAATACTCCTTATCTTTATTAGAATATTCTATTATATCCTTTTCATCTATTTGATCAAAGAATACATTCGAACTATCAATACTGTCATATACAGATTTATCTATACTTAATATGTTTACATATCCCACTACAGTGTTTCTATCTTTTACTAAAATATAACTACTTCTTTCTTTTTGATATATCTTTTTTATCTCTTCAAAATCCCAGCAATAATTATCATCATAATATTCATTATCTAAATTATAGATTCTTCTAAGTGTATCTAATGTTATGTCTTTTCTATTTACAGTATAAACATTCTTTCGATTTAAGTATTTACTATATCCATATAAAATCATTCCTAAATTAAAAATTGCCAATATTGTATCAGAAAATGCTAGAACATAGTCTAAATAATATAAATCATAAATAACCCATGTCGAATTAGCAATAAAAGAAGTTACAAGTATTGCCTTTCGACTTTTTAAAGTTCCATATCCTGTGATTATACTTGCTAGTATTGGAATCATGCATAATATAGATTTTTCCGATACCATTCCAATTAGTACATATATAGGAATAGTATAATAGAATATATATTTATCCTTGTCTGTTTTGTAATAACCAATTCCTTTAAATAATTCAAAAGCATTAATAAATAGACCTGCCCAGGCACCTAGTAAAAAATAATTTAAGCAGTAAAATATTGAGGATAGTATCTGTACAAATACTATTTTGTTCAATCTTTTAGAAAAGAAACTGGAAAAATAGAACAGCCAACCAATAGCACCTAAAATTTGTGCTAGAATATAAACCATATTTCACCTCTTATTTTATTTTTCTAATTGTATTTATCATACGTGGATGATATCCAAATTTAGAGTAAAACTTCAAAGCATTAGTATTATATGCAAATACATCTATACTTACATATTCACAATCTTGCTCTTTAAAGTATTCTTCCATTTTATCAACAAGTAAAGTTCCTACTCCACTACTTCTTGTTTTTTTAGTTACTATAAGTTCAGTTACAACACCATTTTTTGGACATTTATAATCTAGATAGTCACGCTCTTCCCATTTACGAATAATGCCCATTATTACACCAATTGCTTTTCCATCTTCAATTGCTAAATAGCATTTTCCATTATTATTTTTTACTTCCTCTAAATCTACAAGTGCCATCTTTTCACGGTAATCTTTTCCTACTTGATCTAAATGGTCTTCATCAATGGACACTATATACTCTTCTAGCTCTACTAATAAATCTCTAACATCTTCTAAATATTTCTCTTCATATTCAATTATTTTCATACATTCACCTTCTCTATTATTTAGTTTCATTTTCTATCCAGTCTAGATAGTCATTATTGCAACTTGTTACATCTACAACTGCAAATTCAAAACAATCATAGCTATGAATCTTTTTTATTACATCATAAATTTCTTTAACTAATTCTTTCTTGGTTTTTAAAATCATCAAATACTCACTACTAGCTTCTATTTCTCCTTTCCAACGCCAAACACTATCACTATTTATAATTTGACAACTAGCAACAAGTCTATCCTCTAATAATTCTTTTTGTGCATTTTTAACCTCATCAATATTTCCAAATGCCACTTCTATCATACAATAATTATTCATTTCTATAGTTCTCCTTGTTTACACAATATATTTATTTTTTATCTATGTTTTCAATTTTATTGTTAATGTCTTTCAAAGATTTTAAATATTCTTTTTCCACAGGACTAACTGTTTTTACTTGATATTTTCTATATTCTGTTCTTGCTTTTTCTATTGCCTTTTCATGACTTACAGTACCAGCCCCAATCAGTAATTTTTCACCTGTAGAAGAAATTATCATATCTAATTGTTTAATATAATCTTCCATATACATTGGATTGTGTTTTATTGCTTGAATTTCTGCAAAATCAAAATATCCTGATACTAAATTATTTAAAACTCTTAATTCTTCTTCATTTAAATAATTTTTAGCAATCACTACATCTTGCAACACTGGAATATCACCTTTAAATGTTGTTAATCCCATAAAAGGCTTATCAGCATCTGCTCTTTCATATATTACTTCTGAAGCAGTATGTCCATGAGTTGCATAATGCAGTTTATTTTGAACTATTTTAAAAAATCGAATAGATTTTTCATCTTTTGGATCATAATCCACAGCTGTTGCATATAAATCAAGAACTTGCCTATATAGCACTTTTTCCGATGATCTAATATCCTTAATTCTAGCAAGTAACTCTTTCCAATAATTTCCTCCACCATTTCCTTTTAGTCTTTCGTCATCCAAAGTAAAACCTTTTACCATATATTCTTTTAATCTTTCTGTCGCCCATTTTCTAAAATTAGTAGCAATTTTAGACTTTACTCTATAGCCCAAAGAAATTATCATATCTAAATTATAATATTTAACTGTTCTTTCAACCTTTCTATTACCTTCATTTTGAACTGTCAAGAAATCCTTTACAGTTGAACTTTCTTCTAATTCTTTATCGTCAAAAATATTCTTTATATGTAAACTAATATTTTGCTTTGTTGTATTAAATAATTCAGCCATCTGCTGTTGAGACAGCCAAACTGTTTCATTTTGAATTTTAACATCTATTTTTGTTAGTCCATCATCTGTTTGATAGATTACAATATCACCATTTTCATTATTCATAATATATCGCTCCTTTTTTGGCTTTTAAAATCATTAAATACTATTTACTAGCTTCTATTTCTCCTTTCTAACGCCAAACACTATTACTATTTATAATTTGACAACTAGCAACAAGTCTATTTTCTAATAATTCTTTTTGTGCATTTTTAACCTCATCAATATTTCCAAATGCAACTTCTATCATACAATAATTATTCATTTCTATAATTCTCCTTGTT
>CANROM010000060.1 GCA_947632225.1 uncultured Clostridia bacterium
GATAAAGTAGAACCAGATGTTGTAATATTTGCTCATATTCATAGGCCAATGATTTTAAGATTAGAAAATAATAAGACACTAATAAATTCTGGTGCAGTATCAAACACTAGTGATATTATAAATGTTAATGGCAAGCAATATACATATGGCTCATATCTAATAATAGAGGGAGAGTACGAAAGTAAAGAAATTTCACCAATTACTTATAATCTTGTAAAATTTACATATGATACAGATGAAGAGGCAAAAAGAATTTTAGCTACAGATATGCCAAATAAAGAGGTTGCAGCATTAGAGTTAACAACTGGTCAGTATTTTGATAGAAAAGGCCTACATGAAGAAGCTTGTAGAAAAGAAAGTATGGGTGAAAGTAATGCAAGATAATGATAAACGTTATGAACTTACTATTAAAAGTAGTATAAATGTCTTAAAAGTATATACTATTATTTCAATGTTTTTAACATTTGGAGTATTAGTTTTAAATATATTCTTAAAACTAAATAAAGTATGGAATATTTGCTTCTTAATTCCTATGTATTTAATATATATAGCAAGTATTATTCAGTTAGTTATAGTATTTTGGCGTGCTGGCAGAAACATAGAAAATATAGAGAAAGTGTGTAATAGAAATAGTCATTTAATCTTTTCAGCAAGTATTACTTTTATGTGTTTTGTTTTCTCATTTTTAATGTATACTTTACTTTCAATGATACTGTTTATGTCCTAGTTGACAAAAAAAGTAATGTAATGTATAATAATATTATGTTGAAAGGAGTAGAATAACATGGAAAAATTTAATTTACAAAAAGTTTTAACACATCACCATAATTATTCTATGTCTGCGCTTTAAAAAGAAGATAGCTCAGGCATAGTTTGTTATGCCTGATGTGTATATAGTACACGTAAGGCAGAACTTACGTGTTTTTTTATATTTTTTTCAAAAATATAATTTTTTAAAGGAGAGATAAAAATGGAAGAAATAAAAAGAGTTGAACCAAGAACTTTGAGTGGTTTTATGGAGTTACTACCACAAGATCAAATAAAATTTAATGAAATAATGCAAACTATAAAAGAAACATATGAATTATATGGCTTTTTACCACAAGAAACTCCAATAGTTGAAGCATCTGAAGTTTTACTTGCAAAAGCAGGTGGAGAGACAGAAAAACAGATATATTCTTTTCAAAAAGGAGATAAAGACTTAAGTTTACGTTTTGATTTAACAGTACCACTAGCAAAGTATGTTGCACAATATTATAATGAATTAACATTTCCTTATAGAAGATATCAAATAGGAAAAGTATATAGGGGTGAGAGAGCCCAAAAAGGCAGATATAGAGAGTTTTATCAATGCGATATAGATATTATAGGGGACTCAAAATTAAGTATTATAAATGACGCTGAAATACCAAGCATAATATACACAATTTTTAAGAAATTAAATTTTGGGCCTTTTGTAATAAAGATAAATAATAGAAAAATATTAAATGGTCTTTTTGATGAGCTTGGAATATCAGAAAAAATGTCAGATATTCTAGTAATAATAGACAAGTTAGAAAAAATAGGAATGGATGCTGTAAAAGAAGAGCTTCTTAAATTGGAAATAAGTGAGGATAAAATTAAAAGAATAGAAGAATTCATTACTATAACAGGAACAAATGATGAAAAAATTAGTAAACTTGAAAATCTTAACTTTAAGAGTGAAATATTTAAAGAAGGTTTAGGAGAACTAAAGCAAGTAGTAAAATATGTAAGAGAATTTAAAGTTGAGGAAAGTAGCTTTACTATTGACCTTACGATTGCAAGAGGACTAGACTATTATACAGGAACTGTATACGAGACAAATTTAGTAGGCTATGAATCAATAGGTAGTGTATGCTCAGGTGGAAGATATGAAAATTTAGCAGGATACTATACTAAGAAGAATTTACCTGGTGTTGGTATATCTATTGGACTAACAAGACTTTTTTATAATTTAAAAGAGCTAGGACTACTAAATTCTAGTAAAAAGTCTATATCTAAAGTGCAGATTATTACAATGGGTGTAGAACTTGAAAAAGCAGTTGAAGTAGCAAATATATTAAGAGAAAATAATATACCAAACGAAATATATATGGAAGACGCAAAAACTAAAGCTAAATTTAGTTATGCAAACAATTTAGACATACCATATATGATTGTTATAGGTGAAGAGGAAGTAGAGAAAAATCTATATACATTAAAAGATATGACATCAGGTGAGCAAAAGATGCTTTCTGTAGATGAAATTATTGAAATATTAAAATAGATTTAAAGCAAAGGTAACATAAGAAAATACCTTTGCTTTTTTTGTCACAAAAATTTCACTTATTTTAATAAAATAAAACCTTAAAAACTATTGACAACTTGCTTTTTGAGGTGTATTATATAGACATGTTTAGCACTCAAACATTTCAAGTGCTAAAGTGGTGATTTTATGAAATTAGATGAAAGAAAGAAAAAAATACTATCTTCTGTAGTAGAAGATTATATTGAATCTGCAGAGCCTGTTGGCTCAAAGACTCTAGTTGAAAAGTATCACTTGGATTATAGTAGTGCTACTATAAGAAATGAAATGAAACTTTTAGAAGAAGAAGGGTATCTTGAACAACCACATGTATCTGCTGGTAGAATACCATCTACTAAAGGATATAGGTACTATGTAGATAACCTAATGAAAGAAAATAAGCTTTCAATGGTAGATATAGACTATATAAACAATACTATAAATGGTTTTGGAGATACAGATGCAATTATTCAGCAAGTTGCTGATGTTGTTTCAAAGATACTTGCTACACCAACTGTTGTAACTAAAAGCAATACAGATACAGTAGAAAATATTAAAGTTGTAAAAATATCAGATAAGCTACTTTTAGTTGTGCTTATGTCTAAAAACGGAACTGTAAAAGATTGTTTTGCTAAGCTTACAGATACAGTAGAGGATCAAGTGATAGATCAAATGACAACTATACTTAATCAAAATCTATCAGGTACACCATTTAGTGAACTTCATCTAGCATTAAACAAGGTAATAAGAAAAGACTTAGAAGTATTTTCAGAGGCTATGGGTGAAGTAGTAAATAGCATAAAATATGAAATGTCAAAAGATTTAAAAAAACTAAATAGTGGTATGGAAAATATATTTGAAAAGCCTGAGTTTTCAGATATTGAAAAAGTTAAAAATTTTGTTAATATGATTTCAACTAAAGAGATAATTGATACAGCACTTTCAAATAGCAAAGATGATAAATTGAGTATAATAATTGGATCAGAGAATAAAGAAGTTTTATTAAATGACTACACTATAATATCACTAGATATAGAAAAAGATAATAAATATTTAGGAAAGCTATCAGTTATTGGACCAAAGAGAATGAACTATGCAAAAACAATATCTACATTAAAGTATATAAAAGAAAAATTTAATAGTACTTTAATGTTAAATAATAAAAATGATAATGATAGTAAAGGAGGATAATAGTGAAAACAGAAGAAGAGAACATTGAACAAGTAAAAGAGGAAAACGTTGAGCAAACAGCAGAAGTAGAGGAAAAAACTAATGAAAAGGAAGAAGCTGCTCTTGATACTCTAAAGGCACAGCTTAAGGCAGAAAAGGAAAAATCTGATGAATATTATGAGCACTTAAAACGCAACATGGCAGAATTTGATAATTTCAAAAAAAGAATATCTAAAGAAAAAGATATGATGTACAATACAATAACTGCTAATGTTGTATCAGAAATTTTACCAGTTATAGATAATTTTGATAAAGCTTTAAATGCTGAGACTGCAGATGAATCATACAAAAATGGAATAGCAATGATATACAATCAAATTGTTGAGACACTAGGTAAATTAGGCGTTGAAGAAATTGAAGCTTTAAATAAGACTTTTGATCCTAATTTCCATGAAGCTGTAATGCATATCGAAGATGAAAATTATGGAGAAAAAGAAGTAACAGAAGTATTTAGAAAAGGATATAAAATTGGCGATAAAATAATTCGTCATGCTATGGTTAAAGTAGCAAACTAATTTGTTAATTACTCAAATTAGTATTTAATTGCTTATTTGAGTATATAATATAAGTAACTTTGTATTTATTTAGGAGGTAATTTAAAATGTCAAAAGTTATAGGTATAGACTTAGGTACTACAAACTCATGTGTTGCCGTTATTGAAAACGGTGAACCAACAGTAATTCCAAATGCAGAAGGAGCTAGAACAACTCCATCAATTGTTGCATTTGCAAAAAATGGTGAAAGACTAGTAGGTCAAGTAGCAAAAAGACAAGCGGTTACAAACCACGACAGAACAGTTATTTCTATTAAGAGAGATATGGGTTCTGACAGAAGAATAAAGATAGATGATAAAGAGTATACTCCACAAGAGATATCAGCTATGATATTACAAAAATTAAAGAGCGATGCTGAAAACTATCTTGGAGAAAAAGTTACACAAGCTGTTATAACAGTTCCTGCATACTTTACAGATTCTCAAAGACAAGCAACTAAAGATGCTGGTAGAATAGCAGGTCTTGAAGTTCTAAGAATTGTTAACGAGCCAACAGCAGCTTCACTTGCTCATGGTTTTGATAAAGATGCTGAGCAAAAAATAATGGTATATGACCTTGGTGGTGGTACATTTGATGTATCAATACTAGATATTGCTGATGGTGTATTCGAAGTTATGGCTACAGCTGGTAACAACAGACTTGGTGGAGATGACTTTGACCAAAGAATTATAGACTACTTAGTAGGTGAGTTTAAGAAAGAAAATGGTATTGACCTATCTACAGATAGTATGGCAATGCAAAGATTAAAAGAAGCAGCTGAAAAAGCTAAAATTGAGCTTTCTGGTGTAATGCAAGCACAAATTAACTTACCATTTATAACAGCTGATTCAACTGGTCCAAAACATATGGACATAACACTTACAAGATCTAAATTTGAAGAACTAATTGCAGATTTAGTTGAGTCAACAGTTGGACCTGTAAATCAAGCATTAAAAGATTCAGGACTTACTTTTGATAAACTAGATAAAATACTTCTAGTTGGTGGTTCTACTCGTGTACCTCTAGTACAAGAGACAGTTAAGAAAATTACAAATAAAGAACCATACAAAGGAATTAACCCAGATGAATGTGTTGCTATTGGTGCTGCTATTCAAGGTGGTGTTTTAACAGGAGAAGTAAAAGATTTAGTACTACTAGATGTTACTCCACTTTCACTTGGTATTGAAACATATGGTGGTGTATTTACAAAACTTATTGAAAGAAATACAACTATCCCAACTAAAAAATCTCAAATATTTAGTACAGCTGCTGATGGTCAAACTTCAGTTGAGGTTCATGTACTACAAGGTGAAAGAGAAATGGCTTCATACAATAAAACACTAGGAAGATTCAGCTTAACAGGAATTCCTGCTGCTCCTCGTGGTGTACCACAAATTGAAGTTACTTTCGATATCGATGCAAATGGTATAGTACACGTATCTGCTAAAGATATGGCTACTAATAATGAGCAAAAGATTGCTATTACTGCAAGTACAAACTTAACAGAACAAGAAATTCAAAATGCTGTTAAAGAGGCTGAAGCTCATGCTGCAGAAGATAAGAAGAAGAAAGAAGAAGTTGAAATTAGAAATAATGCAGATTCTTTAGTATACAATACTGAAAAGACATTAAAAGAACTAGAAGGAAAAGTATCTGAAGAAGAAAAATCTAAAGTTGAATCTGAACTTGCAAACTTAAAGAAAACTCTTGAAGGAACAGATACTGATGCTATTAAGAGTGCAACAGATAAACTTACACAAGTATTTTACGATTTAACTTCTAAATTATATTCTCAAGCGCAACAACAAACTGCTCAAACAGCAGGTGATGCATCTGCTGCATCTAATGGTGATGCACAAGATAATGTTGTTCATGATGCAGACTATAAAGTAGAAGACGATAACAACAATAAGTAATAAAATATAAATTAAAGATATATATAATATTAGGGTGGTTTACTGCCACCCTGTATTATAGCTAGGAGGAAAATTTTCGTGGCAGAGTCAAAAGATTATTATAGCATTTTAGGTGTTTCAAAAGATGCTACTGCTGATGACTTAAAAAAAGCATATAGAAAGCTTGCTAAACAGTATCATCCTGATGCCCAGCATACAGAAGAAGATAAGAAAAATGCTGAAGCTAAATTTAAGGAGATAAATGAAGCATATTCAGTTTTATCTGATGATACTAAAAGAGCACAATACGATAGATTTGGCTCAAACTTTGAACAAGCTGGCTATGGTGGTAGTGGCTTTGGCGGATTTAATGGTGCCTATGACTTTAGTGGCTTTGGTGGCATGGATATTGACTTGGAAGATATTCTTGGAAGTGTGTTTGGAGGAGGCTTTGGTTCTTCTAAAAAATCACAAGGGCCATCAAGAGGTGCAGATATTAAGACAAATGTATCATTAAAGTTTGAAGAGGCTGCTTTTGGTGTAAAAAAAGAGATAAATGTTACTCGTGATGAAAAATGCGACCTATGTAATGGAAGTGGAGCAAAGCCTGGAAGTAAGATTATTACTTGTGATAAATGCGGTGGAAGAGGAAAAATACAAATGACACAAAATACTATTATGGGTGCTTTTTCTACTGTTAAAACTTGTGATAAGTGTAATGGAACAGGTAAGGTTATAGAAACACCATGTGAAAGATGCTCAGGAAAAGGAATAGTTAGAAAATCTAGAAAAATAGAAATAAATGTGCCAGCTGGTATTGATGATGGTCAAGCTATCTCTTTAAGAGGTGAAGGTGATGCTGGTAAAAAAGGCGGACCAAATGGAGATCTATACGTTGTTATGAAAGTAGCACCTCATAAATACTTCAAAAGAAATGGTTTTGATATTTCTGCAAATGTAAGAGTACCATTTACTAAAATGGCTCTTGGTGGAGATATACGTATACCAACACTTGAAGGAGAGATGGAGTTTAATATACCTGAGGGAACAACTACTGGTACAAAATTTAGAGTAAAAGAACAAGGTATACCTATCTTAAATGGTAGAGGCAGAGGTAACTTAGAATTTACTGTTGATGTAGATGTACCTAAAAAACTAACAGATAAACAAAGAGAAATATTAACAGAATTTGCCAAATCATTTGGTGAAGAAGTTAATGCAAAAAAGAAAAATATTTTTGGAAGATAGAACTTAAAAGTCTATCTTCTTTTTTTGTAACATATTTGAAAAATAAATAAAAAAATTTTTAATTTATTTAATTTATTTTATTCACATCATAATCATAGTGATAAAATTATAGTAGATGAGTTAAAGGAGAGTGTTTTTATATGAATAGAAAAATTAGAATAACTTGTATATTTTTGCTTTTGTTTTTAGTATTT
>CANROM010000061.1 GCA_947632225.1 uncultured Clostridia bacterium
TTTTTTATCAAAAAATTAAATATTTTTTTGAGGTGATAAAATGAAAGATCTAAAAGTAGATTATGTTTCAGATTTACATCTTAGTTTCTATTTGAAATGCTACGAAAAGGGTTATAACAAACGTGATATGGAAATTTTCGTTGAAGAAAAGATTCGTTCTCAAGTGCAAGGTGAAATATTAGTAATTGCAGGAGATATTAGTGAATATGTCGAATCAGCAGTAAGCTTCTTAGAGATGTGTTCACGTCACTATGAAAAAGTATTCTTTGTTGCAGGTAATCACGAATACTATTTATCTAGAATGATGGCACCGGAAGTAAGAGAAGAATTTAATGGTAGAAGCTTTAACAAAATCGTTAAGATACGTGAGCTTGTTCAAGATAGTGACAAGATTGAGTTTCTAGATAGTTCTTGCCAAAATCAAGGAATAGCTGAGTATAAAGGATTTACCATTGCTGGTGACACTATGTGGTATGTACCAAAATCTCTTAAAGATTGGTTCTTTTACTACGTACTTTCTAATGATTCAAGACTAATACGTTCTGAAAGAAGTGCTAAAGAAAGAATTGAAAAGCTAAACCTATATTCGTCATGTTGGTATGAATGTTTACCAGAGAATGTAGACTTAATAATATCACATATACCACCAACTTCCAATCCAAAGTCTAAGCATCAAAACAATGCATGTTATAACAACGATTTAAAGAATTTCAAGTCAAAAACTTGGATTTACGGACATGATCATACTGAAGCAGATTTTTACAAAGAAGGAACTAGATTTGTATCTAATCCTTGGGGCTATGATAGCAAAGATTTTAAAATTAAAACTTTGACATTAAAAAAATAAAGAATACACGTAAGTGTATTCTTTTTTATAGTGTAATTAGCCTCAAAATATTGACTTTATAGGCAAAAAAGTATAATATATAATAAGTATAGTATGTATATTAAGAATATTGAATATACACTAAGCGAAAGGAATGCTATGAGCTTTTTTTGTGGTACAGATATTGTAGAAGTAGATAGAATAAAAAAGGCAATAAGTGAAAATGCAAGATTTAAAGACGAGATTTTTACTAAAGCCGAAATAGACGATATAGAAAAAGGAGAAAATGAAGAATATAAGTTTCAAAGATACGCAGGAAGATTTGCTTCAAAAGAAGCATTATATAAAGCTTTATCTAAGATCCTAATATCTGAAAAATTATCTCCTAACTTTTTAGACGTTGAGATTATAAATGATGATAATTTAAGAAGAAGACCATATGTTAGAATAACTGAAGAAAAACTAGATAATTTATTTAGAAAGTACCAAATAAAAGTAGATTTAAGTATTTCACATATTAAAGAGAATGCTATAGCGGTAGCTATAGTTAATATAGAGAAGGAGTGAAAATATGGAAGAAAATAAGAAATACTACATAACAACACCTATATACTATCCAAGTGGAGATTTTCATGTAGGAACTTGTTACTGCACATTGATGGCTGATACACTTGCAAGATACAAAAGACTAAGAGGTTATGATGTATTTTTTATGACAGGCACAGATGAGCATGGTCAAAAAATAGAAGAAAAAGCCAAGGCTAAAGGAATAACTCCAAAAGAATATGTAGATGAGTTTGTAGCTAGAGCTAAAGACTTGTGGAAAGTATTAGATATTAGTTATGATAAGTATATTCGTACTACAGATGAAGAGCATGTTGCGGCAGTACAGAAGATTTTTAAGAAACTATATGATCAAGGTGATATATACAAAGGAGAGTACAAAGGTTTATATTGTACTCCATGTGAATCTTTCTGGACAGAAACACAACTTGTTGATGGTAAATGCCCAGACTGTGGTAGAGAAGTAAAAGAAGTAAAGGAAGAAAGCTATTTCTTTAAACTTTCAAAATATCAAGATAGATTATTAAAATATTATGAAGAGCATCCAGAATTCTTAGAGCCTGAAAAAAGAAAAAACGAAATGATAAAAAACTTTTTTGATAAAGGCTTAGAAGATTTGTGTGTTACTAGAACCACTATAGATTGGGGTATAACTGTTCCATTTGATCCTAAACATACTGTTTATGTATGGTTAGATGCATTAACAAACTATATAAATGGACTTGGTTATACTACATCTAATGATGCTATGATGAAAAAATTCTGGCCTGCAGATGTACATCTAGTAGGAAAGGAAATTTTTAGATTTCACGCTATTATATGGCCAGCTATTTTAATGGCTTTAGATTTACCTCTTCCTAAAAAGATATTTGGACATGGCTGGTTGCTAGTAAATGGTAAAAAGATAAGTAAATCATTTGGAAACTACAAAGACCCTAGAGTATATATAAATGCAACAAGTGTAGATGCATTAAGATATTATTTAATGAAAGAAGTAACTTTTGGCGAAGATGGAAACTTCTCTGAAGAGCTATTTGTAGAGAGAATAAATTCAGACTTATCTAATGATTTAGGTAACCTTGTAAGTAGAGTAACAACAATGGTAGAAAAATACAACGGTGGTGTTATAGTTAAAAAAGAAGAACTTCCACTAGAAGATATAGATAAAGACTTAATAGATACAGCAAAAGCTATGATACCTAATGTTGAAGAATATATGGATAACTTAAAAACAAATGAAGCTATGGCTGAAATTTGGAAACTAATATCTAAGGCAAACAAATATATAGATTTAAGTGCTCCATGGGTACTTGCTAAAGAGGGAAATACTGACAGACTAAATCAAGTACTATACAACTTAGTTGAATGTATAAGAATAGCAGCTGTACCACTACAAATGTGTTTTGTTGATACACCTAAAAAAATATTTGCACAAATAGGTGTAGGAGATAAAGAAACTACATGGGATAGTGCAAAAGAATTTGGTACATTAAAAGATGGTACTAAAGTATCAAGAGGTGAAATATTATTCCCAAGACTTGAAATGAGTGATGAACTATTTAAAGTTGAAGATGAAGAAGCACCAAAAGTAGAAGGAAAACCTCAGATAACTATAGATGAACTAGATAAAGTTGAACTTAAGGTAGGACAGATTAAATCTGTTGAGAAAATACCTAAAGCTAAGAAGCTATACAAATTAGAAGTAGATGTAGGTGAAAAAGAATTAAGAACAATTGTATCTGGTATGGTACCATATTATAAAGAGGAAGAATTATTAGGAAAACAGATAGTTGTAGTCACAAATTTAAAGCCTGCAAAACTATGTGGAATAGAATCTAATGGTATGCTACTTGCAGCAGGTGATGAAGATGTGGTAAAATTATTAGTGTTAGATAATAATGAAGGAGTTCTAGAAAATGGAACAAACATACACTAGTGTTGTATGTTAGGATATGTATAAGGGGGAAAACAAAAGATATGAGTGAGAATGAAAACAAGGAAGAACTAGAAAAAAAGGATGAGGAAGCAACTAATACAGTTGCAGAAGAAAAGGTAGAAGAAAAAGTAGAGCAAGCTGAAGAACCAGAACACAAAGAAGAAGTTCAAAAAGATAGTGAAGAGTATTATGATGACATTAACTATCAAGAGAAAGCGTCTGTTGAACAAACAAAGGAGAAAGCTAGAGGAGTAGTTAGAGAAATTTTTGATTGGGTATTATGCTTCTTTATTGCATATATAATTTACCTAAATATAAATTATTTCTTAATTTCAGCACCAGGAGTTAGACAAAACTCAATGCACCCTACTGTACAAAATGGTGAAAGAGTATTAGTAATAAGACCATGGTTAGCTTTAAATAAGTATGAATATGGGGATATTGTTACATTTGAAGCTCCTATAGACAATAAATTATATATTGATGCAGTAGATAATAAAGCAATAGCTCAATATGAAAACTATACAGGATTAACAGCATTTTTACATGAATTCTTAGATTACAAAAAAGTAAATTACATTAAAAGGGTAATAGGTCTTCCAGGAGATACAATAGAAATTAAAGATGGATACGTATATAGAAATAACGAAAAGTTAGTTGAAACATATACAAGAACTGGAATAACAACACCACAAGAACCTGAATATGCAAAAGTTGTAGTTCCTGAAAATTGCATGTATGTAATGGGAGATAACAGAGCTGAAAGTAGCGATTCTAGAAGCTTTGGATGCATACCTTTTGATAGAGTTAATGGAAAAGTAGTGTGCAGAATATGGCCTTTAAATAAATTAGGTGCAATAGAAGAAGAAAAATAAAAAAGGAGAATAAAGATATGTTTGAAAATATTGTTGGACATGATAAGCAAAAAGAAATTTTAGAAAAAAGCATAAAGAGTGGCAATATTTCTCATTCATATCTTTTTTTTGGAAATAGTGGAATAGGAAAGAAGAAGCTAGCTTATGAATTTTCCAAACAAATACTAAATACAGATAATTTAGAAAGCCATCCAGATTTTAAAGTAATATCTAAAAAAGAGGATAAAAAAGACATATTAGTAGAGCAGATAAGAAAAGAGCTAATTGATGACATATATATTGTTCCAGCTGCTGGAGATAGAAAAGTATATATTATAGATGAAGCGCAGGACTTAAATGTAGCTGCACAAAATACGTTATTAAAAACACTTGAAGAGCCACCAAAATATGTGGTAATTATACTTATTGCATCTAATATAAGTGCTTTCTTAACAACTATACTTTCTAGAGTAAATCAAGTAGCATTTAATGGAATTGAGTCTAAAGCATTAAAAAAATACCTACAAGATAACTACAATGCTAATTTTAGTGATAGCATTATAGAGTATTTAGACGGATCTATAGGTAAAGCTATTGAAATTATGGAAAATGACTTGTTAAATGTATTTAGTAAGGTAGACGAGCTATATAAATACATATCTAATAACGATACTATAGAGACTTTAAAATTCTCAAGTAATATTTCTTTTAATAATGATATACTAGAGTATTTGGAGTTTATATTATACAAAGATAATAGGTATAATTGTATAAAAATAGTAGAAAATGCAAAAAACAGGTTAAAATCTAACGGAAATTATGATATAATCATAGATAGTATGTTACTAAGATTATTAGATAACATCAAGGAGGCATAAATGAAGAAAGTAGGAATAAGATTTAAAAAGACAGGTAAGCTTTCTTTCTATATTTCTGATAATGATAATGTAAAAGTAACAGACAGTGTAGTTGCAGAGACAGAGAAAGGCGAAGAAATAGGTACTATAGTAAAAGTTTTAGAGCCTGACGATAGCGAAAAACTAGACAAAATAAAAAGAATTGCTACAGAAGAAGACTTTAAAAATCAGAGAAATATGGATGAAAAAGCAAAAGAAGCATTAAAATTTTGCAAAGAGCAAGCTAAAAAACTAGAACTAGATATGAAAGTTCTTACTGCTGAATATACACTTGATGGAAGTAAATTAACAATATACTTCGTTTCTGAGGATAGAGTTGACTTTAGAGAATTAGTAAAGATAATAGCATCTAAATATAGAGCAAGAATAGAACTTAGACAAATAGGACCAAGAGATGAAGTAAGAGGATATCCAACACTTGGAATGTGTGGAAAAGAAGTATGTTGCAGAACACACTTAGAAAACTTTGATCCTGTCACTATAAAAATGGCAAAGGAACAAGGATTACAGATTAACATGACAAAACTATCTGGTGCCTGTGGTAAACTTATGTGTTGCCTTAGATATGAAGAAGAAACATATAAAGAAAATTTGAAAAAGTTGCCTAAGGTAGGAGAAATTGTAAAAGTTAAAGGTGAATCTGAAAAAGGAAAAGTAACAGCAGTAGATATATTAGGCTTAACAGTTAAAGTTAGATTTGGACTAGATGATGAAGATGAGGAAAGATATGAAACATATCCAGTTGATCAGCTTAAATGGACACCTAAGCCAACAAAAGATGAAGATCAAGCAGATAATACAGATGATATAGAAGATAAAATAATTGAATAATTATAGGAGGTGAATATAAATGGCATACAGAATTTCAGATAAATGTATAGCATGTGGCGCATGTGAAATGAACTGCCCAGTTGGAGCAATATCTATGGGAGATGGAAAATATGAAATAGATAAAGAAAAATGTATTGAATGTGGTTCTTGTGCAAGTGTTTGCCCAATGGAAGCTCCAGAAAGAGAATAATTTAGTACTTAGGAAGATAGTTTTTACTATCTTCTTTTTAAATATAATTTTCAGTGTTTAGTCGAGTTATGTATATGACAAAACTTGATGCTAAAAACGCGTTGTTTTCACTACCACTTCAGCTTAAAAGTGTGCTATATATATTACGGGGTGAGAATAAATGAAAGAAAATATAGAAGATTACAGAAGAAATGGATTTATTAACTTAGATGAATATATGTTAAATAATCCAGAAGGTATGGTGTATCCATTTTATATAGATGGATACGACGAGAAAAATTTTTGGACAAGGGTTAAAAAGGATGAGGAGGAAAAGTACATATACGTTAAACCACGAGAACTTGAATACACAAACAATGAGTATAATGTAATTTCAGAGCTATTATATGAGCAGATAATGAAGCAAGTGGGAATAAAGACTGTTGATTTTGATATTGCAAACTACGATGGAAATTTAGCTACTATATCAGATAATCTATTGGACAAGTATGGAAAAAATGAATTCTTAATAAATGCATCAGAGCTGTTAGCAAGTAAGAAATATTTAACAGATGGAGATTTTAATATAGAAGATTTATTTGATTCTATACATGAATATTGCATGGCAGAGTACTTAGACGAAGAAGTTGAAGAAAAATGTATAAGTGATGTACAAAAAGTGTGTATAGCGGACTTGTTCACACTTTCTACTGATAGAAAGTCTACGGATTTTGATTTTATAGCAGGACTAAATGACTTAGATGAAGAAGTATTTGAGCTTGCACCACTTTGTCATAATACTTATGCACTTGGTTCAAATTTTTCTAAAGATGAGATTATAGATATGCTAGATGACCAAGATATACTCAATGAGTGTATAGAAAAGTGTGGCTATAGTGCAGGTGTTCCTGAATATAAGCGTCAATTAGATTATCCATATTGGGAAGATACATTATATTATTTAGTAAATGAGAGTGAAGATAATTTAAAATTTGCAATGGAATGTGCACAAAAAATAAACATAGATGATGCAATAAGAAACGTTGAGAGAGACACTAATATAAAAATACCAAGTGAGTATAAGGAGTTCTTAAGAGTAGCTATGGATTATAGACTTAGAAGTATATGTGAGTGTTTAGATTTGGACTATTATAAGATAATGGATAACAAATATTATGAGTGTGAATTGGAGGA
>CANROM010000062.1 GCA_947632225.1 uncultured Clostridia bacterium
TTTTTATCTATATTCATATATCCATTTTCATCTCTAGTTTTTTGAAGTTCTTCTAGTGTAAAATTACATTTAGCTGCTTCTTGTTCGATCATAATACCACCCTATATACTATATACCATATTTTTGTGTATTTTTCAATCTACATGGTCATAATACCTCCAGGAGTTTCTAAGACAATATATATTTTCTCATGTACTAAAGTATTAGCATTTATATATACCAAAAACTTTTTATCGTCCACACTTCCACCAAATTCATAGGTTAATACTTCATCTTTAGTATCTGTAGGTATAATACATAGTCTTTCACTTTCTATATTTAAATCTTTATATAATTTTTGTCTTGCCTCTTCAATACTTTTTAGAGGCGTAATATTTCTTTCCTTATGGTTATACACATATCCATTTGCTTCATATGCAAGAATCTGACCATTATCTAAAGCTACTTTAACTTTTATTAAATCAGAGTAAATTATTACTCCATCTTGCACTCCTGCAAAAGATATAGTAGCCATATTATCTGCTTTTAAGTAATACGTATCCTTAACATCATATATTCCAAGTTGATTTATATAGTTAACAGCATATTCTTTTGCTTCATCCATACTAATTACTTCTCTTTGAACATCTCTGTTTGCTATCATTTGGTAAACTATTCCATTTTGCTTAGTAACATATACTGTCTTAATTTCATTTTCATTTTTTAATTTTATCTCAAACACATACAGTGGCAATTTACCATTTTGCTCATTTATAAGCGTTATATTTTCAATATCAAAAAGTTTCATTAGCTTATCTTCACACTCATCTGAGCTAATTTCTTTTTCACTAAGTAGAGACGGCTTCATGCTTAATACATGCTCTGAAAAAGCCCCATCATAAATTATACCTTCATACTCTGTAAATGTTTTACCTATCTTGTTTGCACTAGATATTTCTTCCTCTGCTCCTGAAGTTTTAATTTTTTTATCTCCAACTTTTGCAAGCTCATCCCATTTTATGTTTTGACTATTTAAATCATTATATATTTCTTCAGTTACATCAGATAAATCACTTATTTTTGAATATATTGAATCAATCTGCTCTTTATACTCTTCTATTCCTTCTCCATTTATTACATTTCGCATAAGTGAATATGAAAAATCACTTACTTGACTTAAAAATTTAGACACATTTTCTGTACTACCAACTGAAAATGGCAATACATCTAAGTTAGCTTTAGCACTATTTGCTTTTGCAAATATACTTGCAAGTGTAGTTAAAGTATATGTATCATTTCCTGTTACTTTAAGTTTTAAAATCTCGTTTTCAACATTATTAACATTAGCTACAAAATCATACATACTTCTATTATATCCATCTTGAACATATTGTTTCTCTATTTTAAACTGCTTTAGCATAATTAAAGACAAAAATATAATAATAGCAAATATACTAAAATATATTATGCCCATTTTCTTCTGTCCTAATTTGTTTTTTATATTTGTTATACTTTTCTCAAATTTATCTAGCATTCTAGTCCTCCATTGCAAACACATGCTTTCCAATAGTAGTGACTGTATTTAAAGAGAAAAGCCATTTACTCTTAGTTTTTGCGGGATTATAAAAATAAAGTGCACCATTAGTTGGATCTACACCATTCATAGCATCTTGAGCTGCTTTATATACGGTTGAATCTTCGTCTATCGCTACATTAAATTGTCCATCTGTAACACAAGAAAACTGGCCTTTTTGATATATAACCCCTGCAATTGTATTAGGAAATGATGCATCTTTTACTCTATTCATTATTACCGCCCCAACTGCCACTTGCCCTATGTACGGTTCACCTCTTGCCTCACCGTTAATTAGTCTTGCAAGTAACTCTACCATATTATCTCCTGAAGCTTTTGTTGTAGATATAGAGCTTTCTGCTTTTTTAGTTTGAGCATATACTATACCATAAAGTATAAATAGGCATAAAAAAATACATGCTATATATCTATTTTTCATAACTTTCACCCAATATTAGTTTGAGTTATTAAAAATAAAATATACAACATGTTATTTTTAATTATATAAAGAATCCAAGTATTATTAAAAATATAACTCCCGGTACACCTAAAATTCCTGCAATTAAAGCAGTTATCCAGTTAAAAGGAATTGTTATTCCAATACTAGGTCCAAATGTATTTACCAAGTAAATCATTATGACGCCTATTACTAAATTTAAAATTAACTTAGTAATTTTTTTTACTGGCCATGCAAGCATTTTAGCTACTACCACAACTGCAATCGCAGCAAATATTAAAACAATATACTCAGTCATATTATTCCCCCTATATAATTCTTATAATATCCTTATATGTTACAAATAATGTAAGTGCTAATAATAATCCAAGTCCTATATATGATACAGTAAGTTCAACTTTCTCTGATACTTTCTTTCTAGTTACACATTCAATTAAAACTAATAATATTTTTCCTCCATCAAGTGGTGGAAATGGTAATATATTAGCTACTCCAACTGCCATACTAATCATAGCCATTAAGAAGAAGAAATTTAAAATTCCTGAGCTCTTTGATACAACTTCTCCTATTCCAACTATTCCAGACATGTTAGAGATAGATACTTTGCCAGTAAATAAATCAACATATGAACCAACTATACTTTTTACTTTTTCAATAGTCTCTATAAATGAATAGTGTAAATTTGATTTAGCAGTTTTTACACTTAATACACCTAAATCAAAAACTTCTGTAGCTTGTGGTACAAGAGTAAAATCTAATATTTCTTCTCCTCTTTGAACCTTTACAGCTATTTCTTTATCTGCATTAACCTTAACTGCATTTATAACACTTTGAGCATCTGGTGTAGATATATTGTTTACTGAGATTATTATATCGCCAGATTTAATTCCAGCATCAGTAGCACTTGTTCCAGCTCCAGTAAGCTCAACAACATTTGTTGCATCTCCTTCTTCAGTTACCTCAAAGTTAACACCAATTTTTCCTTCTATTCTTTTAGCATCTAGAACTCTAGCAGTATATATTTCACCGTTTCTTTCGTATTCTATATCTATATCCTTATCTAATTTGCTTATATTAAAACCTGTTATTTGAGAGTATAACTCTACTTCTTTACCATTTATTTTACGAATTATATCATCGTTTTGTAAACCTGCATCTGCAAGTACAGAATCTGTAGCAAGTTCATTTATTTGTGTTGTTCCAACGTTAGTTGGTAAATATACAATTAAAAATACAACTAATGCTAGAATAAAGTTGAATATTACACCCATAGAAAGTATAACTATTTTTTCTAGCGGATTCTTCTTTTGATATGATGTTTCACTATCTTTATTTTCTTCTGTTTCTTCTTCTCCTTCAATTGCACAATATCCACCTAGTGGTAGCCACCTTAAAGAATACATTGTTCCTTTAAACTTCTTTTGAGCAATTTTAGGTCCAAAGCCTATAGAAAACTCTTCTACTCCAACACCTAAACATTTACTTGCAAGAAAATGTCCAAATTCATGTATTGTCGCTACAACCAAAATTATTGCGAGTAGCTTAACTAAAGTTATTATAAACCCTAACAATTTATTTTCCCCCTTAAATTAAACTTAGAAAACATACAAATGCATATACTATAGGTACAACAAACATAATACTATCAAATCTGTCTAGTATTCCACCATGACCTGGAAGTAAATTACTAAAATCTTTTTGACCACAAAATCTTTTAATTGAAGATGCAGCTAAATCACCTATTTGTCCAACGATACTTAATACAACTCCCATAATTGCTAATACTATTATATTAAAGTTTGTATCAAAATATGCATTAGTTATTACTCCTATAACTACACAAGCAATCATAGAACCTATTATTCCTGCAACAGAGCCCTCAATACTTTTTTTAGGACTTACTGTAGGTGATAATTTATGTTTTCCTATTCTTGAGCCAATCTCATATGCAAATGTGTCAGTTGCCATTGCACTTGCAAAGGCTATTAAAACCAATATTCTTCCTTGTGGCAGTATAGCTAATAGCTTAACAAATGAAAATAAAAATGGTACATATATTATAGATAAAGCTGTAATAGCTAAATCTACTACACTCACTTCTAATTTTCGTATTACTATATAAGCAAACATGGCTACAAGTAAGATTGGTATTGCAATTGCTATAATATTTACCTTAATACTAATATCTATATTTGCGTCTACTAAAAATATTCCTAAGCAACTAATATACCCTATAAATGATATAGGTTTATATCCTTTTGATTTAAAACACCTATTATATTCATATATTCCCAATATTGATAATAATATAACAAAAATAGTATCAACAATGGGGATATTTAAAACGAATACTGTTGCTAAAATTAGTAGATAAAAGAAAGCAGTTGTTATTCTTTTTATATTCTCTTTCAATTTAAAAACCCCTTACTATTTTATACTTCCATTACCTCTTTTTCCTTGTCAGCAATAACTTTTTCAATTTTTTCAACGTACTTATCTGTTATTTTTTGAATCTTGTCTTCTGCACCTTTTAATTCATCTTCTGTCATTTGACCATCTGCTTTAAGTTTTTTAGCTTCATCTATTCCATCTCTTCTAACATTTCTTACTGCAACTTTTGCATCTTCTCCTAAAGCTCTAACTTCTTTTACAATTTGTTTTCTTCTTTCTTCATTTAGTTCTGGAAATGTAAGTCTTACACCATTTCCATCATTTATTGGATTAACTCCTAGCTCAGCTACTTGTATAGCTTTTGTTATAGCGCCAAGAAGTGATCTATCCCATGGAGTTATTAGTATCTGTCTAGCTTCTGGTACAGATATAGCACCAATTTGATTTAATGGTGTTGGTACTCCATAATACTCAACTGTAATCTTATTTAATATTGCAGGATTTGCTCTACCTGCTCTAATTCCAGCTAATTCTTCGCATAAATAATCGATTGCTTTTTGCATCTTGTCTTCTAATTGTTCATATTCCATATTTTTTAACTCTCCTTTAAAATTTCTCACAATATAATTATACAATAAAAATCTAAAAAATCAATAATTAGAAACCATACAAGTACTCATTTCTACTCTTTTTAAATTTTACTACTTTATTTCTAATATATGACTCTAATTTCTTCATAAATTCATCTGCTGAGATTTCTTTTTGTGCTACCATAGTAAGTCCTTTTTCCCAACTTGCAGTAAGCTCCGGATTGAGTAAATCTGGCATAGTTTTTAAAACAATGTCATACACACTTTCACCACGTTTTGTTGGAGTTAGTATCTGTGTTTTAGGATTTGTCGCTATATAGTCTATTTTCTCTAATTTCTTAATTATCTCTCCTCTTGTAGCACTAGTACCTATTCCACTTCCTTTTATTTGTTCTCTTAGTTCTTCATCTTCTATAAGCTTTCCTGCATTTTCCATAGCAAGTATCATAGCTCCAGAATTATACCTTTTTGGTGGAGTAGTTTCTCCCTCTTTTATACTAAATTTATTTATTTTTAGTACATCATGTTTTTTTAGCTTTGAAAGAACATTTACATCTTCATTTATTTCCTCGTCTTTTTCCTCATTTGTTGTCTTTATATTCTTTTCATTTTTATATAACTCTAAGTATCCTAAATTTGTACATACTTTACCATTTGTATAGAAGCTTTCCTTTCCAACTTTAATTGTTATAGTCATTCTACTATACTCAGCTGGAGGATAAAATATAGCTAAAAATCTCTTTACTATTACAACATATACATTCATCTCAAGCTCAGTAAGTTTAGATAAATTTTCTTTTCCCTCACCTGTTGGAATAATTGCATAGTGATCTGTAATTTTGCTATCATCAACATATTTTGTTTTTTCAAGTTTTGTACTATATTTTTCTTCTGACATTTTTTTAATTATTTGTGATATTTCTTCATTTATATTTAATTTTGCTATACCATTTAAATTTTTAGTTATAACTTTAGCTACAGAACTTGAAAGTACTCTTGCATCAGTTCTTGGATAAGTAACCAGCTTTTTTTCATATAAGCTTTGAATTATTTGTAATGTTTCATCAGGACTAATTTTAAATCTTCTAGTACACTCATTTTGTGCCTCTGCAAGATTAAACAATAATGGTGGATTTTCTTTATTATTTTTCTTAGATATGTCTTCAATTATCGCTTCATCATTCTTATTTAAGTATTCGATAAACTTTAGTGCATCTTCTTTTTTCTTAAAGCCTGTCTCATTATATAGTCTTGGCGACTCATACACTGAAGATTTTTCATTTGTCTTAAAATCTCCAATAAAGCTTGAATCTAAATCTTTAGAAAAACTTCCTTGAATTTTATAGAAACTAACCTTTTTAAAGTTACGTATTTCACGTTCTCTATTTACTATAAGTCCTAAGACGCAAGTCATTACTCTACCAATAGAAATAACTGCTCTATCTTCGTTCATAGACTTAGCTAGATTCTTTGCATATAATAATGACAAAAGCCTTGAAAAATTTATACCTATTAAATAATCTTCTTTTGCTCTTAAATATGCAGCGTCAGATAAGGCATTATACTCATCTAGTGGCTTAGCATCTCTTATACCATTTAATATTGCCTCTTCAGTCTGAGAATCTATCCATACTCTTCTCTTTTGTTTATCTGGACATCCAGCCATAGTATCTACTAAACGATATATATATTCTCCTTCTCTTCCTGAATCGGTACAAACATATATTGTATCTACATCATCTCTATTTAATATACCAGATACAATCTCATATTGAGATTTAACACTATCTATAACTTCATATTTAAACTCCTTAGGAAGAAATGGTAATGTAGATAAGTTCCAATATTTAAGCTTTTCTTCGTATTTTTCTGGATATGACATAGTTACTAAATGACCAACACACCAAGTAACAATATATTCTTCTGATTCTATATATCCATTTTTATTTATTCCATTCACATTTAGTACTTTTGCAAATTCTCTTGCTACGCTAGGTTTTTCTGCTATTATTACTTTTTTTGCCATATATTACTCCTCAAACTCCTCTTTATTATACACTAAAACACATAATAAAGCAAAAAAA
>CANROM010000063.1 GCA_947632225.1 uncultured Clostridia bacterium
CCTAAGATAATAACTCAAGTTGTTGAAAAAGAGGTAGTAAAACAGTTTTATGACGTGCCAAAAGACTATAAAAAGACAGTATGCTTTGTTGGAGCACCTAAGACTGGTACAACTTTCTGTATCAACGCCATTGGTACATATTTAGCTAAGCAAAGAATAAAAACAGCAATGGTAGATATGACAAGAAAGAGAGACTTGTATACTATATATACTTATGATAATACAGGAAAAAGAAATATTGCTGGTGAGAGCTTAAAATATGCTTCTAGTGGTAAAAATGAGCCTTTAGTATATGATAAACTTAGTGTATATACAGCAGTGCCTGGAGAAGACAGAAAGTCATATAATCCAAACTTGCTTATGGATACAATAGTAAAAAACAATAATGTAGTTTTAGTAGATGCAGATTTTAGTACACCACTTGACTATTTTAGACTTGTACAAGAAATATATATTGTGCAGGATATGAATATACTAAATATAAATCAAATAACAATGTTCTTAAGAGAATTAAAACAACGTGGAATTGGCATGGAGAAAATTAGAATAATAATAAATAAGTATGTTGATTGTGAGCTTGATGCTAAGAAAATAGTTGATGGAATAGCTACATATACTACTTATGACTTAAGAATGTTTGATGAATTATTTAATCCAAATAAAGTTTCATATTATATTTTACCATTTGATGTAGAAAACTATAAAAAATATATTGATATGGTATACAAGTATTCAAACAAATTTGCATCTTTTACACAAGATTTCCAAGAAAGATTGGATTTAATAATAAATAATATATATCCTACAAAGGGAAGAATAAGTGTAGAAGAAAAAAGATATACGCAAGAGGAAACTAAAAAGCCAAAAGGATTAGGATTATTTAGAAAGAAATAATGTTTTGATTATATATTAAGGAGTGTGATAAGTATGGATCAAAATACAACAGTTTTTAAACCACAAAAAGATGAGTCAAAAAGAGTAAAGGAGATAATGGAGCAAGTTGTTGCAGCTCTAAAAGATAAAGGCTATGAGCCAACAAGTCAGATTATTGGTTACATTTTATCTGGAGATCCAACATACATAACATCTCATCAAAATGCAAGAGCTTTAATATGCAAAATTGAAAGAGATGATTTATTACAAGAAATGCTAAAGAAGTATTTGGACTTATAGGGTGAAAAATGAAGAGAATATTAGGAATAGATTATGGAGATGTACGAGTTGGTCTTGCCATCTCCGATTCTTTAGGTATAACAGCTCAAGGCTTAGATACTCTCGTAATAAACGGTAGTGATAAGAAATTCATTTCTGGAATAAGGAAACTTATGGATGAGTATGATTTCGAAGAAGTGGTTATAGGCTATCCAAAGAATATGGATGGAACTAAGTCCTTAAAAACTGAAAAAATAGATGAACTTATACCAAAATTAGAAGCACTTGGACTTAAAGTTCATAGATGGGATGAGAGACTTACTACTGTTTCTGCATATAAGACTATGAGAGAAATGAATATATCACAAAAAGAGAAAAACAGAGTGGCAGATAGAATTGCTGCTACATACATTTTAGAAGGATACTTAAATATGCTATCTAAGTAGCATATTAAAGATAAATGAATAAGGAGGAAAAACATGGATAATGAAGAATTAAATGGATGCACTGGCTCTTGTGCTTCATGCGGAGGCTGTGGGTCTGATGAAGATTCTCTTCCTATCATGGTTTTAACAGATGAAAACGGAAAAGATGTTACATTCGAAAAACTAGATGTAGTAGTTTTAGAAGATAAAAGATCTTTCTTAATTCTATCTGAACTAAAAGATGATGATAGTGAAGAAATGGAAGTAGTTATACTTGAGATAAAAGAAGAAGACGGTGAAGAAGTATACGACACTGTTACAGATGAAGAATTATCTAAAAAAGTATATGCACAATTCTTAAAACAACAAGGAATTGAAGATGAAGAATAATTTATATAGGGTCACTTTTTAAGTGGCTCTATTTTTTTGAAAAATATGTGACAGTAGTGAATTTTTAATGAAAAGAGACATAATATATTTATTTTTAATTTTTACTGTGGTATAATAACTTACGGTGATAGGAATGCAAAGTGCATATAAATTATTCAATATTAGTGAGGAATTAGAAGAACTGTCAAAAAAGACAGAAGAACAAGTGAAAGATGTATTTAAGCAAATAGAAGAAAATGCTTTATATAATCAAGCAAGAGTACTAAAAGCTTTTCAAAATGTGCCAATTACACAAGCACATTTCTCAAAAACAACAGGATATGGTCATGGAGATATAGGTAGAGAAGCTATAGAAAAAGTTTACGCTGAACTATTTGAAACTGAAGATGCTCTAGTTAGAGTACAGTTTGTTAGCGGAACACATACAATTGCTACCACACTAAAAGGAATACTTAATTATGGAGATGAAATGTTGGCAATATCTGGTACACCATATGATACACTATGTACAGTGATTGGACTTGAAGAAAACGAAAGATCACTAATAAATAGTGGCATTAAATATTCTCAGATAGACCTAGATGAAAATGATAACTTTAAGTGTGAAGAGATTAAAGAATATTTAAGAAATCATAAAGTAAAATTAGTACATATTCAGCGTTCTAGAGGTTATGCTGTAAGAAAAGCATTACTAATTGCAGATATTGAAAATGTTATAAAGGAAATTAGAAGTGTAGACAAAGAAGTAGTTATCTTTGTGGATAACTGCTATGGAGAATTTACAGAAGATAAAGAGCCTACAGCTGTTGGAGCAGATATATGTTGTGGAAGCTTAATTAAAAATGCTGGCGGTGGACTATGTGAGATGGGCGGATATGTATGTGGCAGAAAAGACTTGATTGAGAGAGTAGTACAAGAGCTATATTGTCCAGGACTTGGAAAAGATAATGGAGCCACACTTGGTCAAAACCAAAACATAATACAAGGTATTTTTATGGCACCAACTGTTGTTGAGGCATCACTAAAAGCAATGGTGTTTGCATCTAAGCTTTTAGAAAATTTAGGAATGAATGTATTTCCTAAATACTCAGATAAAAGAAGTGATATAGTACAAATAATAAATTTTGGAGATAGAGATAAACTAATAAAATTTATACAAGGAATACAGTATGCATCTCCAATAGATAGTAATGTAGTTCCAATGCCATGGAATATGCCTGGCTATGCAGATGAAGTTATAATGGCAGCAGGTACATTTATGGAGGGAGCATCAATTGAGCTTTCAGCAGATTCACCGATGAGAGAACCATATGCAGCATATATGCAAGGTGGACTTTCATATGAGTCAGCTAAGCTTGCTATACTAATAGCAACACAAAAAATGTTAGGAGAAAACTAATGAAAGTAATTGTTGTTGGTGCTGGTGCAGCTGGAATGATGGCTGCTATTACGAGTGCAAAATGTGGTAATGATGTAACTCTAATTGAGAAGACGGCCAGTGTTGGAAATAAGATTAAAATAACAGGAAAAGGAAGATGCAATCTAACTTTTGATGGAGATATTGAGGACTTTGAAAATAATATAGTAAAAAATAGCAAGTTTATGTACAGTTCATTTATGAATTTTACAAATAAAGATGTGGTAGATTATTTTGAAAGTCTTGGAGTTAAAACTAAAGTTGAACGCGGTGGTAGAATATTTCCACAAAGTGATAATGCACAGGATGTAGTACTTGCATTAAAGAATGAACTTAAAAAGTATGGCGTAAAAATAGTATATAATACTTCTTTAAAAGATTTAATCATAAAAGAAGGAGTATTAGTTGGAATAAAAACAGATAATGGAGAATATATAGCAGATAAGTTTATAATTTGTACTGGTGGAAAAAGTTACAAAGTAACTGGTAGCAGTGGCGAATGCTATGACATTTTAGAAAAGTATGGACATAATATTATAGATTTAAAACCAGGTCTTGTACCTTTGAAATCTAAAGATGATATTTGTAAGAAATTACAAGGTTTAACTTTAAAAAATGTTAGTTTTAAAATATTAGATAAAGATAAAGTAATATACGACTCATTTGGTGAAATGCTTTTTGCACATTTTGGTATTACTGGACCTATAGTGTTAAGTGGTAGTAGTTTGCTTAATAGACTGGAAAAACTGGACGATAAGTTTACAAAAAACGAAATTTGTGGTATAATAGATACGAAGCCGGCTTTAAGCCTCGAGACACTTGACAAGAGGATAATAAGAGATTTCGATAAATATTCGAATAAAGAATTTAAAAATTCGCTTGGTGATTTATTACCTCAAAAGCTAATACCTGTAATTGTAGAACTTAGTGGTATAGATCCAGATAAAAAAGTACATCAAATAACTAAAGCTGAAAGAAATAGATTAGTTAATAGTATAAAGAATATAGTAATAAATATAAATGGTTTAATGCCAATAGATATTGCTATAATAACTTGTGGAGGTATAGATGTAAAACAAGTTAATCCTAAAACTATGGAATCTAAGATTATTAAAAATCTATTTTTTGCAGGTGAGATATTAGATGTGGATGCTTACACAGGTGGATACAATTTACAAATAGCTTTTTCAAGTGGAGTCGCTGCTGGTAAAAATTAAGGAGGATCAGTATGGAAGAGAAAGAAAATAGTTATGAATATTTTACTGAGAAGAAAGGAAGCAAGATTTCAAATATCATTTTAGTGATATTAGGAATGATTGTGGTTGGAGTTATAAGCTCCGTTGCAACTTACGCTTTAGTTTCAAGAGGTAATAATGCATCACAGATTAAATACAGTGTAGAAAATGTTGAGAATCCTGTTGTAGCTGTTTCAAAAATAGCAGGACCATCAGTTGTTGGTATAAAGGTAGATTATTATGAGCAAGGATTTTGGGGTGAATTAGAAGAAGGTTCATCAGAAGGATCTGGAATTATATATTCTGAGGATGGATATATAATAACAAATAATCACGTTATTGAAGACGCTGTTTCATCTTCAACAGCTGCTGTTACAGTTACACTACCAGATGGCACAGAATATGAGGCAAAAATTATAGGTAGAGATGAAGTAACAGATTTAGCTGTAATTAAGATTGATGCTAAAGGTTTAACACCTGCAACATTTGGAGATTCATCAAAATTAAATGTTGGTGAGCTAGTTGTTGCTATAGGTAACCCATTAGGCCAAGAGTTTGCAGGAAGTGTTACTGTTGGTTATGTTTCTGCATTAAGTAGAACAATAACAGTTGACGGAAGAACACATAAACTAATTCAAACAGATGCTGCAATTAACCCTGGTAATAGTGGTGGTGCTTTAGTAAATTCAAATGGTGAAGTTATTGGAATAAACACAGCTAAAATAACTGATACAACAGTTGAAGGATTAGGATTTTCTATTCCAAGTAATGATGCACTAGACATCATTAAAGAGCTTATATCTAAAGGAAAAATAGTAAGACCATATATTGGTATATACGGTATAGACTTAGATGAAGCTCTTGCTAAGAGAAACAACTTAGTTGAAGGTGTATATGTATACCAAGTAACAAATAATTCACCTGCTAGCGATGCAAAAATTACTAGAGGAGATGTTATCGTAGAGTTTGACGGAAAAGCCGTAACTACTGTAGATGAACTTAATGAGATAAAAAACAGCAAGAACATAGGAGATAAAGTTAAAGTAAAAATATACAGCTCAGGCTCATACAAAGAAGTAGAGATAACATTAGCAGGCGATGACCAATCATTTAGCAGTAATATAACTAACTAGAATAATTGAGTAACCTAAAAAGGTTACTCTTTTTTTATTCTTTTCTTGACTTTACATAATAAGTGTTGTATAATGTACTGGCAGACTATTAAAGTTATGTAATCTAAATTTAGATTATATGCATCTAGATAATAATTTAGAAAGAGGGAATGCTATGAAAAAGCTAGTTTTATTTTTCGTTTTGTTAATTGTTGTAGTTACTGCCTTTATTGGTGGTAAATTGCTATTTGAAAGCGAGGAAGACATACCTAGTCTAAAGACTGAGAGTATGGAATTTGGAAAAGTTTTATACAACAATGATGATACAGCAGTGTATATTGTGGATACACAAAAGCTTGAATCACAGTATGATTTCATAGACCAAAAGGTTAACAGCTATGTTGATGAAATTGCAAGTAAGATACTAGATAAAGATTATACAAAGGACAATGACAAGATAAAAGAAAAGGAAGTACTTGTACAAAAAATTGATACGTATAATGTAAATGAGGACATTATATCTGTAAAAGTTACATCTAAAATTAAGCTAGAAAATGAAAGCGAATACAAGACTGAGGTAAAAACATTTAATTATACCAAGAGTCAAAAGCAAGAGATTAGCTTAGACGAAATATTCAAAGCAGGATATAAAGATGTAATTGGTCAAAGATATACAGATAATTATTTACTTAAAAGTACACAAATTTCATTTTACAATGGTTCACAAGAAAATATTTGTACATATAAGGAACTAAAAGATTATATGGCATCAAAAATACTTACGGCAGATAATTTTTTAATATCTAAAGAAGAATATGATAGTTTAGCAAGCAAAATCGTAGACAAGAATAAAAAAATGGTTGCTATAACTTTTGATGATGGACCTCATGCTACTAATACTCAAAAAATATTAGATATACTTAAAAATTATAATGCAAGAGCAACATTTTTTATGGTAGGACAAAATGTTAATTTATATCCTGATGTAGTAAAGGCTGTAAGTGATAGCGGAAACGAAATTGGGATACATACTTGGAATCATGCTAATTTAACTACATTGAGTAAGGAAAAAATATTAGAGCAAGTAAATACTACCTCTGATGCTATATACAATATAACAGGAAAAAGACCAAAACTAGTTAGACCACCATATGGTTCAATAAATAGTACAGTAAAATCTACTATAGATATGCCACTTATATTATGGAATATTGATTCATTAGATTGGAAAAGTAGAGATGAAAAGCAAATAGTACCATTAGTATTAAATGATGTACAAGATAGAGATATAATATTACTTCATGATATACACTCTAC
>CANROM010000064.1 GCA_947632225.1 uncultured Clostridia bacterium
ATATGGTGGAGATGGTGAGAATTGAACTCACGTCCGAAAATTCATCTATATCATTTTCTCCGAGTGCAGTAAATGTTTAAATAATACTATCACACTAAAACATTCACAAAAACATGCGATAATATAATTGTAATTTACCCTTTATCCTACAATTTTTAGATAAATTTGTTAGCTAGATTATTATGAAGCCTTTATATATTCTCTAGCAAAACATATAAAAACCGCCGCTTTTAATTAAGCAGCATATGCAAATTGTCTATCTGCGTTTAATTTTAATTTCTCGTTTTTATAGTGGCCAACGAGAATCCACTACTCGCTTATGATATTTCAAAATAACCGTCGAAGCCTTACATCCCCGTACAATAATATTATACCATAGTATTTGGTAAAAATAAATAAAATTATATATTTTATTACATTATTAAAAATAATCTTGTTTTCAAAATACCAATAGTATATAATGTAGTTATCATAAATATTTTTTCTTAAAGATAATTATATTTAAGGAGGTATATAATATGACTAAAGTTAATAATTTTAGAAAAGAAGTACTTTTTGATGCACTAAAAGTAACTATTGCTACTACTCAAGTCTCAATTTATGAGGGGATTTGTGATACCTCTAAAATAGTATTATATACAAATTATAATGTAGCAATTGCGCTTAAAAGTTTCTGTAGCTTTAATGCTAGAAAAGCAAATTACACAAGTAAAGAAAAAGCTCTTGAAGCATACAAAAATATTTACTTTGAAAATTACAAAGATGCTCAAGAAGACCTAGCAGATTATCTCTCTTTTAGAGATGAGTATGATTTATTATCTGACGATGAAAAACTAATTATAACTGCTATGCTTTCACTTTCAAGCTACTTTCCAAATAAGTCACTAAACAAAATAAAAAACATATTGAAAACATATTCATTTAAGCTAAAGAACTGTATAAAAAATGCAAGTAAATACTATCCAGCTTTTGATATGGCTCATTTTGGCTATTATACGGTTGAATGTATTCTGTTTAAATTTTTAGTTGAAAATAGCTAAAAAAAGACCCTAGAGATTATTACTCTAAGGTCTATTATTTTTTTATATTATTGCATTTCAGCAACTGCACCAGCAGCTTTTAAAGCTTCAACTAGTTTTTCAGCTTCTTCTTTAGGCATGTTCTCTTTAATTGTTTGTGGAGCTGTATCAACTAAATCTTTAGCTTCTTTTAGTCCTAATCCTGTAGCTTCTCTAACAGCTTTGATTACAGCTATCTTAGTAGCACCAGCATCTTTTAATACAACATTGAATTCTGTTTTTTCGTCTGCAGCAGCAGCACCAGCAGCAGCTGGACCAGCAGCAACAACAGCAGCGGCAGCGCTTACTCCAAATTTTTCTTCAATAGCTTTAACTAAATCAGAAAGCTCAATAACTGTTAATTTTTCAATTTCTTCAACTAATTTTTCTATTTTTTCCATTTTAAATTCCTCCTAATATATAAATTTTATTTTTTTACTAATAGAAATAATTAAGCATTTTCAGCTTGTTTTTCTCTTGCTTGATCAAGAACAACTGCAAGATTACGGATGTTTCCAAGTAATGCAGATGCAAGCATAGAGTATAATGTTTCTTTTGATGGTAAAGATGCAAGTTTTTTAATTTCCTTAACATCAATCATTTTTCCATCCATTACACCAGTTTTAATAGTGTAAAATTCATGATCTTTTGCAAAATCATTTACTAATTTAGCAGGTGCTACATAGTCATCATAACCAATAACTACAGCTGTTGGTCCTTCTAAATTATCTAGTCCCTCAATTCCTGCTTCTTTAGCAGCAAATTGTATTGTAGAATTTTTAACTACGCAATATTCATTTCCGCCTTCTCTAGCTTGAGCACGTAGTTTTGTATCATCTTCAACTGTAATACCTCTGTATTCAGTTAAAACGATAATCTTAGCTTTTTTAAATTTTTCAGAAAGTTCTTCTACTTTTGCTTTCTTTTGGTTTAATATCTTCTCGCTTGGCACTTTTTTGACACCTCCTTAAATTCAAAAAAAGTTTTTGCCAGACACTTACGAGATTTCTAAGTATCTAACAAAAACTTTTGTTTCCGTTATCCATTTAAAAACCTCGGTAAGATTTATGGAATATTATTCCACTTACTGTCTTGGGTTAATTTTAATACCTACGCCCATTGTTGTTGATATAGCAATAGATTTTAAATATGTTCCTTTTGCTGCAGCAGGTTTTGCTTTAACAATAGCGTTTAGTAAAGTTTCATAGTTTTGAAGTAATTTTTCAGCTCCAAATGAAACTTTTCCTATTGGGCAGTGAATGATATTAGTCTTATCTAATCTATATTCGATTTTACCAGCTTTAACTTCTTCAACTGCTTTAGCAACATCCATAGTTACTGTTCCAGATTTAGGGTTTGGCATTAAACCTTTTGGTCCTAATATCTTAGCAATTCTTCCTAAAGAAGCCATCATATCTGGTGTAGCTACTACTACGTCAAAGTCTAGCCAGTTATCTTTTTGGATTTTTTGAATCATATCATCATCACCAACGTAATCTGCACCAGCTTCTTTAGCAGCATCAGCTTTATCACCTTTAGCAATAACTAAAACTTTTTTAGATTTACCTGTACCATTTGGTAGTACGATAACACCTCTAACTTGTTGATCAGCTTGTTTAGAATCAACACCAAGTTTTACATGCATTTCTACTGTTTCATCGAATTTAGCTTTAGGCATTTTTAAAGCAAGATCTATAGCATCTTTAGCATCATATAGTTTTCCTGCTTCAACTAACTTGTTAGCTTCATCCATTCTTTTACTCATCTTTTATCCCTCCTTTGGTCTTAGCGAACTTAATGTTCTCCCACAATTAGTCTTCAACGACGATCCCCATTGATCTAGCTGTACCTTTAACCATAGATACGGCAGAATCTAGTGATGATGCGTTAAGATCTTTCATTTTAATTTTTGCAATTTCTTCTGCTTGAGCTCTTTTAATTGTTGCAACTTTATCTTTTTGAGGTTTAGCTGAACCTTTTTGAATTTTAGCTGCTTGTTTTAATAGAACTGCTGCAGGTGGAGTTTTTAAAACATATTCAAATGATTTGTCTGCATAAACTGTTAATATAACTGGGAATATCATTCCAGCGTCTTTTGCAGTCTTCTCATTGAAATCCTTACAAAATTGCATTATATTTATTCCAGTTGGTCCTAATGCTGGTCCTACTGGTGGTGCTGGGTTAGCTTTACCAGCTTCAATTTGTAGTTTTACAACATGTGTTACTTTCTTGTCTGCCATCATTTTCACCCCCTTAAGCATAGGTTTTATATAAATATATTAAAAATATACTTAAATCAAATTATATTTTTTGTATTTGATCAAAGTCTAAGTCAACTGTTGTTTCTCTACCAAACATAGATACTTTAACTTTAACTCTCTTCTTGTCTTTGAAGATTTCTTCGATAACAGCTGAATAGTTGTAGAATGGTTCTGTTGTTATTCTTACAGTGTCGCCTACTTCAAAATCCAAGCTTATTACATCTTCTATACCAAGAGATTGCATATCTTTTTCAGTAAGAGGTAATGGCTTATCGCCAACACCAACAAAGTTGAAAACACCTTTTATGTTTTTTACAACATACCAAGTTTCATCAGTCATTATCATTTTTACAAGTACATATCCTGGGAATACTTTTTTAATAGAAGATTTTTGTTTTCCATCTTTTATTTCAATTTCTTCTTCCATAGGAATTATTATTTCTTGAATTTTATCTTGTATGCCTTTATTCTCAACAATTTTTTCTAGAGTTGCTTTTACTTTATTCTCATAGCCAGAATAAGTGTATACAACATACCAACGTGCTGATGAATCAGTACCTAAATCATTCTCCACAATATTCAACTCCTTCTTTTAAAATTATGTTTATAAATAAAAGAACCACATCTAGTTTATATTAGCCAATTTTATTTTGTATGAATGTCCAGATGTTTGTATCTGCATATTCAAGTAACATATCAAAGCCTAATATTATAACTGAAAAAACTACTACTAGTAAAATTACCATAGCAGTATTTTTTATTAATTGTTCTTTTGTTGGCCATACTACTTTTTTTAATTCACTTTTTACGCCTTTTATAAATCCCTTTGCCATCACAATTCACTCCTCAATAAACTATTTTGTTTCTTTGTGTACTGTATGTTTTCCGCAGAATTTACAGAATTTTCTTTCTTCAATTCTGTCAGGATTATTTCTTTTATTCTTTTGAGTTTCATAGTTTCTTTGTTTACATTCTGTACACGCCAATGTTACATTTTCTCTCATTTATAATACACCTCCACGCCTTCTAATTCACGTATGCTTGATTATTTTATCATATAATATAGTTAAAGTCAACAAAAAAACTCTATTTTTGTTAAAAAAGTGCTACTCTTGTTTACTAAAAATAGAATTTTTTATTTTCTAAACCAAATTAATGCGTTAATTTTTTTATGTAATATACTAATGATACATTATCTGATTTAATACACCATATGATAAAAACATCATTATAACGCTTGCAAGTAATACTCCAACTAGTATTGCAAGCATTGCTTTTTTCTTATCCATTCCAAGAACTGATGCTACTAAAGAACCAGTCCAAGCACCTGTACCAGGTAAAGGTATTCCAACAAAAAGTACTAGAGCCCAAAACTCCCCTTTTTCAAATTTTTCTTTATGTTTATCTGCCTTTTTTTCTAATTTTTCTACTAGTCCTTTAAATAATTTTGTCTTTTTCATCCAATCAAATATTGGAGTTAAAAACATAAGTATAAAAGGTATAGGAAGCAAGTTTCCTATTATTGCAATAACATAAGCAGTTAAAGGATTTAAATTTAGAGCTCCTGCTGCTAAAAGTCCACCTCTTAACTCAAGTATTGGAAGCAAAGATATAACAAAAGTTATAATTTCTTTTCCAAAAGGTGCTGCTGAAAAATTTCCAAACATTGTTATAATACTATTTACTAAACTCTCTACCATAATCTTCTCCTATCATTTATTAAATAAGATTCTCTCTTATATTATAGAATAAGTGTTGCTGTATAATTCCAGCATCACTACCAAAGTTTTTATCTGCATACTCTAATATTTTCTTTTTACTTACATTTTCGTCATTGAAATATAATTTTTTCATTACTCTTTCAACCCATACATCAACAGGAAATACCTCTTGTCTACCACAAGAAAAAAGCAGTATACAATCTGCAACTTTAGGACCTATTCCCATAAGTGTAAGTAATAAGCTTCTTAGCTCTTTTGTATCCATATTTTGAATATCTTCTAAGTTCACTTCATTGCTATTTATTTTCTTAACTGTGTCATAAATATATTTATCTCTAAATCCTACTCCACACTCTCTATATTGTTCTATAGTTACATCTTTGAGCTGTTTTGGTGTTGGAAACAAGTAGTATTTTTCATTTTCAAATTCTACTTGTGTTCCATATCTTTTAGATATTTCATTAACAGACTTAGATATTCTTGGTATATTATTGTTTGCAGATATGATATATGAAATAATAGTTTCAAAGAAATCTTGATTTAAATGTCTAAGTCCAGATGTATTTTTTAAAGCTTTTTTTACATATTCATCTACATCTATTATCCTATTTTCAATAACTTCATAGTCTTTATCCAAATCTAGATATTTTCTTATTTCTTGTTCTAAATCTTCTTCTCTATTACTACTTACGTATAATTTATTTTCTACTTGTTTAAGCTTTACTACCCTATCTTTTATAACTCCAATATAATAGTCTTCTACTTTTTTCCATCTAAAGCATTGACCACACTCAAGAGTATATTTTAAATTAAAACATTTTGTATCAATCTCTAATTCTTTCATCATATTTCCTCATATTACCAAGCAGATTATATCATTTTTTAAATTTATTATCAATATAATAATTATATAAATTTAACTTAACTTTACAGAACAATATTTTTATTGTATAATGATAGAAGTATATTATTTTATATAAATAATATGTATACTTAGGGGGATTTATGGGTAAAACACTTAAAGTTGTAGGAAAGTTTTTAATTGGCAATTTATATAGAGTTAAAGAATATAATAAACCAGATTTATCTAATGGTTCATATATTTTATGCCCTAATCACGTTAGTGATGCAGACGGTCCTGTAATGTGGACACACAACAATAATATTAGAATACTTGCTAAAAAAGAATGCTTTGATCATAAGCTTATGGCAGTATTTCTTAATATGATTGATGTTGTTAAAGTAGATAGGGACAGTCATAATGGTGCTGAATTACTACAAGCTATAGATTACTTCAAAGATGGAAAAAACAAATTATTTATGCTTTTTCCACAAGGAACTATATCAGATATAAATAAGAATAAGTTATCTAGAATTAAGTCTGGTGCTTTCTTTGTATCTGCTAAAACTGGTGTTCCAATTATACCAGTATTCCTAGAACAACCTAGACCATTTAGAAGAACTAGAGTTGTTTATGGTAGTCCTATGTATCTAAATGATGCTGTAGTAAATGGAAAAGTAGATAAAACAGTTCTTGAAAAATATAGAGCTTTATGGCAACAAGAAGTATTTAAACTTCAAGATATGGCAGTAAAATTTGAAAATAGACCTATTAGGAAATTAAAGCTTAAACCTAAACATCAAAATAATAATGAGTAAAATTAAAGAGTGCTTCAATTGAGAAGTGCTCTCTTTTTGTAGATAAAATTTTAAAAATAGTATATAATGTTTGTGAGGTAGATATATGAGTATAAAAAATATTGTTTTTGATATTGGTGGTGTTTTGGC
>CANROM010000065.1 GCA_947632225.1 uncultured Clostridia bacterium
CTAGGAGAATTATATGAAAAACATAAAGGATTATAACTTAGAAGAATTAAAGGCAGAATTATTAAGTATAGGTGAAAAATCATTTAGAGCAGAGCAAATTTTTAAATGGTTATACATAGATAAAGTAAAAAGTTTTGATGAAATGACTAATTTATCATTAGACTTAAGAAAAAAGTTAAATGAAAATTATGATATATGCAATTTTAAAATTATTAAAAAATTAGAATCTAAAGATGGAACAAAAAAATATTTATTTGGACTTTCTGATGAAAATGCTATTGAATCAGTACTTATGGAATATCATTTTGGAAAAACAGTATGTGTTTCATCACAAATTGGATGCAAAATGGGATGCAAATTTTGCGCATCAACAGGAATCCCTTTTGAAAGAAATTTAACATCTGGAGAAATTGTTGAACAAATTATTGCAATAGAACAAGATACGAATTCAAAAATATCAAATGTTGTATTTATGGGCATAGGAGAGCCAATGGATAACTACGACAATGTTTTAAATGCAATTAAAATATTAAATAATCCTAAAGGATTAAATATTGGAGCAAGACATATTAGCGTATCAACAAGTGGTGTAGTTCCAAGAATATACCAGTTTGCAGATGAGAATATTCAGTGCACATTATCAATTTCATTACACAGTGCTAATAATGAAACAAGATCAAGTATGATGCCTGTAAATAACGCATATAATATACAAGAGTTAATGAAAGCTTGCAAATATTATATTGATAAGACGAATAAAAGAATTTCTTTTGAATATGCTTTGGCAAAGGACAACAATGACAATTTAAAAGATGCTGATGAACTTATAAGTTTAATTAAAGGGATGTTATGTCACGTAAATCTTATACCAATAAATAAGATTGAAAATGGAAAATATACAAAAAGTTCTTTAGAAAATATAATTAAATTCAGAGATTATCTAAATGAACACGGAATAGTGGCTACAATAAGACGTGAACTAGGCTCAGACATAGATGCAGCGTGTGGCCAACTTAGAAGAAAAAATTTAAAAAACTAATGAAAAAGAGATAATGACTATTATAAAAATAATAATTAGACATAAATTAGGTAATAATTAATATAATTAGGAGGAATAATTAATGGCAAATGCTTTTGCAACCTCAGATGTGGGAAAAGCAAGAGAAATTAATGAAGATTATTTTTATATAAGTTACCCAGATGATGAAGTACAACTTTTTATATTAGCAGATGGAATGGGTGGATATAATGGTGGAGAAATTGCAAGCAAACTAGCAGTAACTACAGCTAAAAATTATATTTTAACCAATTTTGATAAAAACAAAACAGAAAAAGATGATTTACTAAATTTATTAAAAAGTAGCATTCAATATGCAAATATGATAGTGTTCGAAAAATCAAAAGAAAATGCAGAAATAAGTAATATGGGAACAACATTAGATATATGTTTAATATATGAAAATAAAGCTTTTATCTCACATATAGGAGATAGTAGAGTTTATAAAATGCATAAAGGAACAATGCGTAAATTAACCAAAGACCACAGTTATGTACAACAGTTAGTAGATGAGGGAAAGATTACTAAAGAAGAAAGTGTAAATCACCCAAAGAAAAACATGCTTATGAAGGCTCTTGGATGTACAACTTATGTAGAATCAGATGAGATTGTATGTGGATTTACTGATGGAGATACTATTTTGATGTGCTCAGATGGTTTAACTAATATGGTAACAGAATCGGAAGTTGAAAAAATCATTAATGAAAATCCAGCAGATGCAACAAAAATGTTAGTACAAAGAGCAAATGACCTAGGTGGAAATGATAACATAACAGCAATAATTATAAGATAATGCCGATATTTATGTAAGAAAAGTCTTACATACAAAAGAAAGGAGGAGTGTTAGTAATTATTTACTAACATAGGCTATAATTATGAACTTAATAGGTAAAATAATAGGGAATAGGTATGAAATTTTAGAAGAAGTTGGAAATGGTGGAATGGCAACTGTTTTTAAAGCAAAAGACCACGTACTTAATAGATATGTTGCTGTAAAAGTTTTAAAAGATGAATATACGACAGATACAGATTTTATAAAAAGATTTAATACAGAAGCTCAATCAGCAGCAGGACTTTCTCACGCAAATATTGTATCAATTTATGATGTAGGATATGAAGAAGAAAAAAATCTATACTACATAGTAATGGAATTAGTTAAAGGTAAAACATTAAAGCAAATAATAAAAAAAGATGGAGTAATTTCGTGGAAATGGGCAGTAAATATAGCTATGCAAATTGCCTCTGCACTAGAAGAAGCACATAAAAATGGAATTGTCCATAGAGATATAAAACCACATAATATAATAATTACTGAAGATGGAATTGCAAAAGTTACAGACTTTGGAATAGCAAAAGCAGTTTCAAATTCAACAATAACAGCTTTTGGGACAACAATAGGTTCTGTACATTATTTCTCACCAGAACAAGCAAAAGGTGGAATAACAGATGCTAAATCAGACCTTTATTCATTAGGTGTTGTAATGTTTGAAATGCTTACAGGTAAAGTACCATTTGATGCAGATACTCCTGTATCAGTAGCACTTAAACATATGCAAGAAGAACCAAAAGAACCAATAGAAATTAACAAAAATATACCGATAGCAATTAATCAAATTGTTGTAAAAGCAATGAGAAAAGAGCCAACTGAAAGATACCAATCAGCAACAGAAATGCTTAAAGACTTAGCAAAAGCTTTAAAAGACCCAGATGGTGATTTTGTTATAATTGAGAATAAAGATGGCGAATATACCAGAGTTATGAAAGCAGTTAAAACAGAAAAAGAAGATTCTAAACAAAAAGGAAAATTCTTTAAAAAGCACCCAAAAGTAAAAATTTTAATATTTATTATAGCTTTAATACTAATATTCCTTTTAGTATTTTTTGGAACAAAACTAGCCCTAGATGGAGGTATTAAAGTAAAAGTTGAAGTTCCAAACTTAGTAAATATGACACTTAGCGAGGCTGAGTCAAAAGCTCAATCATTAGGATTAAAAATAGAGTCAGAAGAAGTGGCAAGCAGTGAAGTAGAGGCTGGAAAAATTATTTCTCAAGAGCCTGAATTTAAAGAAAATGCAGAAAAAGTAGAAAAAGACACTACTATTAAAGTAATAGTAAGTAAAGGCCCTGAAACTTTTGAACTTCCAAGTTTTATAGGTAAAAAAGTTGATGAGGCAAGAGAAATGGCAACATCAATGGGAATTACATTAATAGAAGAAATAAAAACTAGTCCAACTGTTGAACAAGGTTACATTATAGGGCAAGAAACAGCAGAAGGAACTATAGTTAAATCTGGTGATGAAGTTAAAGTACAAGTAAGTAGTGGAGCAGAAAAAACAAAAGTTCCTTATGTAATAGGAATGGATGAAGGAACAGCAAATGCAACATTAGTAAATGCTAATTTAAAAGCAAATATAACTTATATAAATGATAAAGAAAAAGAAAACGGAAAAGTAATTTCACAAAGTGTTGAATCTGGAAAAGAAGTAGAAACAGGAACAACAGTTGATATTACTGTAAATAAAATTGAAAAAGAAGAAAAAACTATAAAGTTAATATTAGAAAATGTACCAGAAGTAGCTAAAAGTAGTGAAAATGAAAATAGTACAAATACAATAGGAAAAGAAAGCAATACAGCTATTCTAACATTAATAGTAAACGGAAACAAAAAGATAAGTGAAAAATCTGTAACTGTTGGAAAGAGTGCAGACTTAGGAACAATAACAGGTTCAGGAAAACAAAAAATAGAAATTAGAATAACACAAAATGGTCAAACGAAATCAATTACTGATGAAATAGACATAGATGAATATGACAACAATGCAACTTGCTATATAAGTGATAGATAAAAAAGTTAATGCACATTAAATTTAATATTTAATGTGCATTATATGAAAATAAAGGTGGACATTTAATGAAGGGAATAATAATTGAAAATATAAGCAATTTATATAAAGTAATAAATCAAGAAAGCAAAGAAATATATAAATGTTTAGCAAGAGGTAGTTTTAAAAATATTGGAATTACTCCAGTTGTGGGAGATATAGTAGAATTTTCAGAAAAAGAAAATGTAATAGAAAAAATATATGATAGAGAAAATTATATAAAAAGACCGAAGATTGCTAATATTACGCAGATAGTATTTGTTATATCAATGAAACATCCAAAGCCAGATTTATTATTATTAGACAAGCAGTTGGCATTTGCAGAAAGCTTAGGAGTAAAATCATTAATTGTTATAAATAAATGTGATTTAGTAGAAAAAAATGAAATAGAAAAAATATTTAACATATATAAAAATATTGGATATGATGTAGTCAAGTTGAAAGCAAAAGAAAAAGCAGGAATAGAAAATTTAAAAGAAAATCTGCTAGGAGAAATATCTGTTTTATCAGGTAATTCAGGAGTTGGAAAGTCAACTATAATTAATGCTTTATTTAATGATGTAGTAACCTCTGAAGGTGATATAAGTGAAAAAAGTAAAAGAGGAAAAAACACAACAACACTCGTTAAATTATATGAAATAGATAAAAATACATTTGTTGCAGATACACCAGGCTTTTCAACTTTTGAAATATCAGAAATCGAAAAAGAAGATTTATCCCACTTTTTCAAAGAATTTAAACCATTTATGGAAAAATGTAATTACATAGGCTGTAGTCATATAAAAGAAGCAGATGAAGAATGTGCAGTAAAAAGAGCTAAGAACAATCAAGAAATATCAGAATCAAGATATGAAAATTATTGCAAAATATATGAAGAATTAAAAAATTTAAAAAAGTGGTAAATAATTATTTATAAAAATACTTTTTATGTTATAATATTGTTCGACAAAAAAATTATAAAAGGTGGAAAAATTAAATGGAAATAGCAACATCTTTATTAAATGTTAAAGAGGAAGAATCAGTTCATACATTTTATAGATTAGAAACAGCACACACAGATTATTTTCATATTGATGTAATGGACGGAAAGTTTGTTAAAAATGATACTGTAGAAAAAATGAAAATATACTCTGATAATTTAAAAAATATTACAAATATTCCATTAGATGTACATTTGATGACTTTAAATGTAAAAGAGTATGTAGATATATTTTCTCCAAATGAGCCAAATTGTATAACATTTCACATAGAAGCTACTAAAGATAAGGAAGAAGTAATTAATTTAATAAATTATATAAAACAATATTCAAAAGTTGGAATAGCGATAAGTCCTAATACACCAGTTGAAAATATTTATGAATATTTGCCTTTAATACATAGTGTAATGGTTATGACAGTAGAACCAGGAGAAGGTGGTCAAAGTCTTATTCCAGAAACAATAGAAAAAATAAAAAAAATAAGAGAATATATAGATTCAAATAATTTAGATACAGAAATTGAAGTAGATGGTGGAGTTAACTTAGATAATATTAAAATGTTAAAAGATGCAGGAGCTGATATTGCAGTTGCAGGAACATGTATAATTAATTCAAAAGATTATAGATATACTATCAATAAGTTAAAAGATTAATAGGTAAAAGGATAGAAAAAATGTCAAATAGAAGAGCAAGAACTAGAAGAAAAGATAATAAAATATTAGAGTTAATTAGCAATAAAACTTTTGTAAGATTAAGTATTATATCAATAATAGTAATAGTTGTTTGTATTGCTATAATGCAGTTTTTAAATATAAAAGAAAGAGAAAAAATTGCTGAGGAAAAAGCTAGAATTGATGCACAAATAGAAGATATTTATACATCAACATCAGCACAAATGAATAGTGTAAATGAGTATAAAACTAACCAAATAATTAGATTAGCAGCAGTTGGAGATATTTTATGTGGAAATAATCTAAAAAATTATGGTAAAGATTATAATAATATTTTTAAAGATGTATCAAAGTATTTTAAAGATGCAGATTATACTTTAGGAACTTATGAAACAACAATAACAGATGAAACAAAAAGCTTTGCAGATGCTGTAAAAAATAGTGGAGTTAACTTTGTTAGTTTAGCACATAATCACGCTTTAGATAATGGTATAGATGGACTAAATAATACTAAAAATTATCTTGAATCAATAGATATTGAAACAGTTGGAACTTATGATGAAGCTCCAGAAAATAGAGTAAAAATTATAGAAATAAAAAAGACCAAAATTGCAATTACAGCATATACTTATGATAATTATAAACAAGGAGTAAATATTTATTCAGAAGATTTAGTAAAAAAAGATTTGGAATATGCAGAAGAAAATGCTCAGATAACAATAGTAATGATGCACTGGGGAAGTGTTAATACCAATGAAATAAATAAGACACAACAAGAACAAGCAAAATTTTTGATTAGCAATGGAGCAGATATAATAATTGGAGCACATCCATCAGCAGTACAAAAAATGGAAGTAATTCAAAATCAAGATTTCAAAGATTGCTTTGTTGCATATTCAGTAGGAGATTACACATCAGACTTTGCTGTAGAAAACGCAAATTTGGAGCTTATTTTAAATATTCAAATATTTGTTGATAAAGAAGGAGTAGCATCACTTTATAAAGTTGATTATACACCAGTTTATATGATTGATAAAGGAACTGAATATAAAGAAGAAAGATACAAAATATTAGATATGAAGGCAGAAATTGCAGATTATGGCTCAGATACAAGTACCATAGATAAAAATACTTATGACAAATTGGTAAGAGGGGTAGATAGGTTAAACTCTATTTTAACAAAAAAATAAAATAT
>CANROM010000066.1 GCA_947632225.1 uncultured Clostridia bacterium
GAAAATCCAAACTTACCTATTTTCTCTCCAAGACTATAATAATGACCATGAGAATATGCCATTAAGTTACATCTCTCCATATCAAATCTACCATCTTCATCCATATATTTTTCATCTACATTTATAGCTAGAACTTTGGCCATAAACATATCATGTGAGCCTAACTCCTTTATTTCTTCTACTTTACACTCTATTGTTACAGGGCTTTTTTTAATCATAGGTACATCTATTTGTGTTGCTTTCTCTGTCTCAAGATTTAAAGTTTTAAATTTATTCTCATTTTTACCAGATTTAACACCACAATAGTCTGTTGCATAAGCAAGCTCTTCTGTTGTTAAGTTAATACAAAATACTCCGCTGTTTTTTATTATATCATATGAGTATCTTTCTTTCCTTATTGAAATATATGTCATTGCAGGATCTGAACATATAGTTCCAGTCCAAGCAACCGTCAAAACATTTTCTCTTTCTTTGTCTTTACAAGTTACTAATACCGCAGGCACAGGATATACTAATGTACCTGGTTTCCATGTTTGTCTTGCCATAATTTCCTCCTTATATTTTCATTTTAAATATACTTAAATTTGGAGTGTAAAATGTAAATAGCATAAAAAGTAGTATTACACCAATATTTAGATATTTAAATATTTCATCTAGCTTAGCTGATGTTTTAAATTTTTGTTCAATGTAGCATTCTACTATTTTAGATATAATTAGTGATATAACAAGTACTATGCTAACTATAATTAGATTTTCTACCAAGAATATCTTTTTGTAAAAATATAAAAGTATAGTTAATGCAAGTATTTGTGAAAGCACCTCAAAAAATAAAGCGGTCCATAAATTATACTCTCTTTTTTCAAAAAGGCTTAAGCTTACTAAAGTTACTATGTATGTAGACATTACTACTATTTTTATATGCTCCCATATACTTTCATTTGTAGCACTAAATAATGCAACAAATATATTTCTACCACTAAATTCAAATGTAAAATGTAGCATAATAGCTACTATGAATATAACTAGAATTTCTATTATTTTAAAATAATTTAACTCTTTACATATTTTCATAATATATAATATGCAAAGAGTTATTTTTTATGTATTAGTGTGTTTTTAATCTTCTAAGTTTTCTTCCACCCACTCTAACAATAGGTAAAACTGTATTATATAAGAAAAACATAAATGGCTTGTATACTTTATTTATTTCACCAATATATTCCTCTAAACCTTGTTCTTTACAGAATCCAATCTTGAATTTATACAATCCATTATCTGGACTAAGATTTAATACACCACCAAAATTATATATTTTACAGCCTGTCTCTAATCCCCATCTAATCATTTCCATTTGCATAGCATAATTTGGCATTAGATTTCTTTTCTCATTTGAGCTTGCACCATAAACGTAGAATAGTTCACCACCAATATTAGTAGCTATTGCAGCAGATAGTTTATCTCCTTCGTGTTCGGCTATATATATTCTAAGCTTTGATTCATCATATGCATCTAGCATTCTTTCAAAGTAATCATAGCCTCTGCATCCTATTCTGTCTCTTATAGTTGTTACTTTATATATATCGTAGAAAGTTTTAAGATCTTCCACATCTCTTGAATATCTTACAGTTACACCTTTTCTTTTTGCAAGTCTTACATTATACCTAGTTTTTTCTGCAAAGTTCTTCATAAGTTCTTCTTCAGTTTTTCCATCAATATTTAATACCATATTATGGCTAGGCTGTATTAAATCGTCAAGTTTAGGCTTATATCCAGATGTCTTATATCCATTTTTAATATATAGTTCATCTAAAACTTTATCATATTTAACTTGTGGGTCAAACTTAAGTGCAAACGCTTTGTATTTCTTAGCAATAGGCTCTGCTTCTTTTATTAGCTTATTTACTGTATCTACATCATAAACATCACATACAGGACCTCTTGGTGAATATATAAGGGAAGTATTAGTATGTGGTATCTTTTGTATTAGAAGCATCATTGTTGCAGTTATTTTTCCATCTTCTCTTAAGTACACTGCCTCTTGATTCCAGTTGTTCTTTACTTTTCCCCAGTTTAAATCTTGCATAAAGCTTGTTCCTATGTGATTTAATATATAATCTTCATATTCTTTTACTTCTTCTTTGTTATTAAAATCTAATATTGGCATATTTTCCCCCTATATTTTCTTTAGTTTTTGTCCCTCTTTTGAGTCTATTACTGTATATCCTAAATCTTTTAATTTATCTCTTAGTTCATCTGACTTAGCAAAGTTTTTATTATCTCTTGCATTTTTTCTTTCCTCAAGTATAGCTTTTACTTCTTCAGGATACTCAATTTCTTCTTCAACATTTTCCTTATCTAAATCTAAAGAAGTAACTTTGTCTAGTTCCATAAGTAAATTATAATAATCTTTAGATTTAACATTTTCTCTTGCTACATCCCATAAAACTGCTATAGCAAGAGGCATATTTATATCATCATTTATGGCATTTAAAAATCTTTCTTTGTACTCTTTAATTTTGTTTTGGTCGCCTTTTTCTGCTCCATTTTTGTGTTGTTTTGTTGCTTCTCTTAATCTATTTAAAGCAACTTGTGCAGATTTAATTGCATCCCAAGTAAAGTTTAATTTTGTTCTATAATGTGCTGAAAAAGTAAAGTACCTATATGCTAAAGGCTCTATACCTTCTTTTTCTATATCTGAAATAGTATATACATTCTTTAAGCTCTTAGACATTTTGCCACCGTTAATTTGCAAGAACTCAACATGCATCCAAATCTTAGCAGGGATATGTCCTGTTGCACCTATTGCTTGTGCAATTTCGTTTTCATGGTGTATTGGAATATGATCTACACCACCTGTATGGATATCAAAAACATCACCTAGATATTTTCTTGACATAGCTGAACATTCAATATGCCATCCTGGATAGCATAGTCCTAAAAAGCTATCCCATTTCATAATATGTTCCTTAGGTGCTTTTATCCATAGAGCAAAATCTTGTGGATTTCTTTTTTCACTATCGACTTCTACTCTAGCACCAGATAATAGCTCTTCCATATTATTATTGGATAACATTCTTCCATAATTTTCCATCTTAGATGTATCAAAATATACACCTTTTGATGTTTCGTATGCATAACCATTAGCCATTATTTCTTTTACATATTCTTCCATATCTTTTATGTGGTCTGTTGCCTTAACTAAGTATTCAGTATCTTCAATGTTTAGTTTTTTGAAGTCTTTTTGATATGCTTCTGTATACATTTTAGCTATTTCATATACTGTTTTATGCTGTTCTCTTGCAGATTTCGCCATCTTGTCTTCGCCCTCATCGGCATCTGATGTTAAATGTCCTACATCAGTTATATTCATTACATGTTTTAGTTTATATCCATTGTATTTTAAGACTTTTCTTAGTGTATCCATAAAAATATATGTTCTCATGTTTCCTATATGTGCATAATTATATACAGTAAGTCCGCATGAATATATACCTACTACATTATTTTTTTCATCTATTGGTTTAAAATCTTCTTTTTGTTTTGTAAGAGTATTATATAGTTTTAACATTGCTCTTCATCCTTTCTAGTCTAGTATATTATATACTATAATACATTATTTTTCAATTATGTAATCACTTTAATTGACATTTTATTAAAATATATTTACTAGTTTTAACAATTATTATCTGTTTATTGAAAAAAATTTTAGTATGCTATATAATTTTAATGTGAGGTGTATTTTATGGATAGAGTATTAGAAATTATTTCTAATTTTATAGATATAAAATCTTTTTCTATTTTACGCTTAGTACTAGCTGTAGTAATATTAGCAATTTTTCTTTCACTTAGAGGTGTTTTTTCAAGTTTAATAATTAAGCTATTTTTACCTAAAGAAAAGAAAAAAACTAATACTAAAAATAATTCTTTTTACCGACCATTAAGACTATTTTTTATGAGTCTTGGCATATATTTATCCATATTAACATTAAGACCTACTGTAATGTTTAGTTCTATACTTAGCAAATGTTTTAGAATTATAATAATCTTAATATGTACATATTCAATTGCTAATTTAGTTTCTGTTGGTTCAAGATTTGAACGTACACTAAAGTTAAAAATGAATAAAGCAAATGATTCACTAATTAAAATGATATGTAAAGGGCTAAAAGTACTAGTATATCTAGTAGGTGCCGTTATCCTAATTAGCGAGCTTGGATATAATATAAGTGGTCTTATTGCTGGACTTGGTATCGGTGGTGTAGCAATAGCACTTGCAGCACAAGATACAGCCTCTAATATAATAGGTGCACTAATGATACTGCTAGATAAGCCATTTGATGTTGGAGATTGGATTAAGGTTGGTGATACTGAAGGTAGTGTTGAAGAGTTCACATTTAGAAGTACTAGAATTCGTGAATCTGCAAATTCCATTGTTGCTATACCAAACTCAACTATAGTAAATTCTTCTATTACTAACTGGAGTAGATTGCAAAAAAGAAGAATACTTATGGATATAGTACTAGAACTAGATACGCCACTTAAGAAAATTGCAGATGTACAAAACGATATTTTAATATTCTTAGAAAATGAGCCTAACGTAATAACAGATAGTGCCTATGTTAAATTTAATGAAATAAAAGATAATGGATATAACTTAAAAGTATTTTGCTATACTCCAATAATTAACTATGTAGATTATTTATCATACATGGAAAAAGTAAACTTTAAGATTATGAGCATACTAAATACTCATAAGGTAAGTATGGCATACAATTCACAAACAATATACTTAAAAAAATGAAGAAGTACCAGCTAAAAACTGGTACCTCTTTTTGCTTTACTTTTCTATTAACAAATACACTAAGCTTTCAGTATCAAATTTATACAATCTGCTTAAATCTAGTGACATAGCATACATTCCTCTATTTCTTAGATAACTATCACCTTCAGCTAGTGCATAAACATTAAAAACTAAATATTTCTTTTCTAATATAGTTGTAACTCCAACATTGTACATAAGTCTAGTCATGTCTGATGCTAAATCCACATTTTCAAGTCCAAGCTTATCTACACCGTAAGTTTTAAATTCTTCTAATAAACTACTTTTAATTTGCTCTATTTGTTCTTCAGATAAAACATTTCCATTATCATCTACATACTCATCTGATACAGTTGTTTTATCTTGTGGAACTCTAGTTTCATCTATAACTTCTTGTTGCTCTTGATTATCTTGTGGTACATCTACATTTTCTACTTTCTTTGGGCATCTATTCATACTATATATTGCTACAGCAACACTTATTACTACAATTACAAGTGCAATTATAAGTATAGCAACAACTTTCTTATCTAACTTTTTCATAAAATCACCTAAGCAGATTATACCAAAGATTTCTCAAAAAATCTACTCTTTTTTATATAATTCTATCTTACCTTGGTTATATTCTTTTAAAATATCTAACCAAATCGAATTTTCTATTCCTCTCATTTTTTTAGGATGCACTAAAAATCTTAGATACATTTCTATATGTGATTCTACAATTTCAACGTAAATTATTGGCTCTAAATTATTAAAATATATTCTATACTCTGAACTAGCATTATTAACTTCGTTTTCCATTTTATTTGGTATATCTCTTAATGTTGCATTTTTCTTGAGTATTCTATATAGCTCTTTTTTTGTTTTTAATACATCTGCATCAAGTGGGATTTTTATATTCATTTCATCCCATATATACTTAAATGCTCTAACATAATTTTTTACAGGATAAGAGAATACTATAGAATTAGGAACATGAACTATTCTTCCTGTACTCTGTTCACTATTTACTCGATCACCTATTTCAAGTAAATCAAAACCTGTTTTATTTATATTTACTACATCTCCTCTTAGCCCATTTACTTCTATTCTATCCTCTAAAGAAAATATTTTACTTGTTCGTATATATATTCCTGATACCCAGTTAAATACAATATCTTTAATTGAAAGTGTAATTGCAGTAGATATAAATGTAATAATAGTCATAAAGCTCTTTAAGTAGTCACTCCAAACTAAAAATAATAGTACAAAAACAATAATACTAAATATAGCATGACCTTTTTTATTGTACATATATTTCTCTCTTGAGTTTAAATCTTTCTTTAAAGATAATCTAAGTACTATTTGCCTTATTATGTTTGCAATAAGTATTATTAGCAATGAAATAAAAACTAAATAAACGTACTCACTTTTAATAGTAGATATTTCTTCAATAAAATTACATATCTTATTTAAAATATTCATTTTTTCTCCTTTCTTAATTATATTACTGGAAGACTAAATTATAACATGGTTAATATTTGTTTTATAGTGTTTTCACAATACTTTCATCATTTTCTTTACATAATTCACAATAAATACAAAAAAAGAACTAAGTGAAATCACTTAGTCCTTTACCTTGGCTCCTCAAGTAGGGCTCGAACCTACGACCCTTCGGTT
>CANROM010000067.1 GCA_947632225.1 uncultured Clostridia bacterium
TTTCTCTCTCCTTTAAACACTATATAGTATTTTACTATAAACCACCCTAAAAAGCAAGCAAATAAGCTTTTAGCAAGACAAAAAGACTTGAATTATTACTAATTCAAGTCCTTTATTTTTATTCTTGCTCACTTTCCTTTTCTTCTATTTGAGCTATAGTTTTCTCTCTATTTTCTTTATTCATTGCCTCTTTATTTTCCTTTGATGCACCAATCAATATATTTGGTCTTTTCTCCATAATTCTAGCAAAAATTTCATCTTGTTGTTCTTTTACTGAATTTTTTGAAGAATTATATGCTATAGCTATTTCTTGTCTTCTATTATCTTTTTGCACTATTATTATTCCTATATTTGTTAATATTCCATTATAATAATGCTCCATCTTATACATCCATACTATATCTTTAATTGCAATAATATTTATTGCTCCACCATATGTAATTATATAATCTTCTAACATTATAACTTTTAGTTTATCATATTCTTTTTTTGTATTCTCTTGATATTGTAGTATAACAGATGTCAAGTCATTATTTTTAGAGAATTTAGATATATTATTTTTACTTTTTAAATAGTTTACAGATTTAACTATTCCAAGAAAAATAGCTATAAAGCATGCCATATATGCAAATGCAAAATAACCTACAGCTGCATTTGGGCTTCTTTTAGCATTTATTAGGTAAGTTACAAAATACTCAGGAAACTGTTCTACTGTTATTTTATCATCTGGAAATATTTCATTATATACATCTACTGTAATATCTATAAGATCTGATGGTATAGACTCAGCAATACCTTTAATTTCTATTTCATCTGATCTATCTTCAATCTTACTAGCAATAACATCATAGTCCCAATCTGACATATTTATAATGTAAAGAGCCATATTTCCACTATCTAATGCATAACCATCTTGTGCTAAATAATATCTATCTGCTACCTCATCATCACTACCATAGTCTGCATAAGCACCTGTTAAAACAACTGGTTTCATTTTAACATAGCTTCCAATCTCAGTATTTTGACTTGCCACAGTAGGTTCTACTACTTTAGTTTTACTAACTATTATTCCAAGTGAAAAGAGCGCTACTGATAGCACTAAAGAAACTAAAAGTGTAATATCTAAAGCTTTACTTCTATTTAATAATTTTAATATTTTTTTCTTGTTTTCTTCTTCCATAATACTCACCTTATATAAACAATTTCTATAAACTAATTATAATAACTATATTTTTCTTTGTCAATAATAGACAGGTATTGATTTTATTCTTTTTTTAGTATAATATTTAATTGGTGATATGTATGAAAAAAATCGATGGAAAAGAATTGAAAGAAAAATCTAAGCAAAAAGCTAAACTTGCATTTGAAGATTATAAAGCATTTGCTCTAAAAGGAAATGTTTTAGATTTAGCAATCGGTGTTGTTTTAGGTAGTGCATTTACTAACATTGTTAACACTTTAGTATCTTCACTTTTAACACCAATAATAAGTCTTTTAACAAGCAATGTAGACTTAACAACATTATTCATTACTTTAAAAGGTGGCACATTTGAGACTTTAGAGCAAGCTAAAGCAGCTGGTGCTATAACTTTAAACTATGGTGAAATAATAAATGCAGTATTAAATTTCATTATAGTTTCAATAGTATTATTTATACTTGTTAAAGCATTAACTAAAGCTAGTAAGAAAGAAAAAGTTGAAGCAGAAGTTACAACTAAAGAATGTCCTTACTGCTTAAGTTCAATTCCATTACATGCTTCTAGATGTCCACATTGTACAAGCATACTTGAGGAACAAGCACACACTGAAACCCAAACAGAATAAAATAAGTAAGAAAAAATAGCCCAACGGGCTATTTTTTTATGCAAAAAAGAATCACGAAAATTAACAGTAATTCTCGTGATTAAGTTTTCAACAAATTATTTTTTGTTTACTAGTTCTTTTAAAGCTTTACCAGCTTTGAATACTGGAGCTTTAGAAGCTGGTATTTTAATTTCTGCCTTAGTTTGTGGGTTTCTACCTTTTCTAGCAGCTCTTTCTCTTACTTCGAAAGTACCAAAACCAACTAATTGAACTTTTTCGCCTTTTTTAAGTGCTTCTTCAACACTAGTTACGAAAGCATCTAGAGCAGTTTCAGCAGCTTTTTTTGTTAATTTGCTTTCTTCAGCAATTTTAGCAATTAATTCAGCTTTATTCATTATAAATCCCTCCTATTACTGTTTACACTTAGAATATACTACAAAACAAAATTGTTGTCAACACTTTTCTTCTTTTTTCTTTTAAAAATATATTGTTTTTTAGCTATATTTTAAGCATTTTACATATTTTGTTACCATAAGGTAACTGTTCTATTTCTTCCTTGTCTAAAATTTTAAGTAAAGCTACAGCTATTAGGTATACTGCTACACCAACAACTATAGATAATATTGTAGATATAGTATTTCCTAATTTTATTAGTATAAACCCTTTATATGCAAAAAATACTGCAACTCCCATTATTGCACTTGCAATAAATGGCTTTAGCAACATTTCTTTTACAGGCATCTTTTCTTTTAAAGCTTTAAATAATGCCGTACTTGCTATTAAAAATGCTGTACCACTATATACAATACTAGATATAGCAGGTACTACCTCACCATATATTGGTATAAATACTACATTTATTACGTATTTTAATATTGCACCAATAAGTAGTGCTACACCTGGTACCATGAGTTTTCCTATACCTTGCAGAGATCCAAATATTGTTTGGTCTACTACCGAGAAGAAAAGTAGCCAACATTCAATTTGTAATAAGTATGCTCCATATGGTGCATTTGGGAATAGCATTTGGAATATTGGTTCTGCAAGTACAAACATTCCAACTGTACAAGGTAGAGCTATAAGTGAAGATAACTTTAATGAATATCTTATCTTACTTAGAGCTTCATCTTTTCTATGTTTTGCTATAGCTGAGGCTATAAAAGGTACAAGTGCTACTGAAAAGGCTACATTTATAGATAAAGGCACTGCAAGAAGTATGTCTACCTTACCAGATAGGATACCATATTTTTCATTTGCCATCTCTAGAGTATAATTACTAAAATGCTGAAGTCCACTTACAACAGTGACAACATCTATTAGTCCTGCAAGTGCAGAAACAACACTTCCAAAAGAAATAGGTATAGCATAAGATATTAGCTTTTTAGCTATTTTCTTTCTTGATTCTGTAGCAAATACTTCTGATTTATTTATTTCATCCCAGATTTCTTTTCTATTCTTTCTATAATATCTTACAAGATAGAAAAATGCAGACGAAGTTGCAACTGTTGTAGCAAGAGTAGAGCCTGCTGCCATTATCTCTGGTGAAGTTCCAAGTAGCATAACAACAAAGATTATTGAGAAAACGCAGTTTATAATTTGCTCTAAAATCTGTGCTTTACTATATTCACTTACATTCTCCATTCCAATAAAGTATCCTCTTAAAACTGCAGACATTGCAACAAATATTATAGCTGGAGATAATGCCATAAGTGTATACTTAACACCTGAGTTTTTAAGTATATTATCTGCTATAAATCCTGCTCCAAAGAAAAGTCCTAGTGCAAAAACTGTAGCTATGCTTACAAATACTAAAAACGCTGTTTTAAATATTTTATGTGCTCCTCGTCTATCTCCTACTGTTATCTTTTCTGAAACTAGTTTAGATATGGTATTTGGTATACCCATTGTAGCTATAGCAAGTATAAATGTATATACTTGGTAGCCAGAACCATAATAACTATTACCCACATCTGCAAATTGTGGGAAATTTGTCTGTACTATTCTATATAAAAAACCTAGAATCTTTATTAGTATCTGTGAACCCATTATAACAAAGATTCCTTTCATAAATGATTGCTTTTTAATAGCCAATTTTTCTCCTCCTCATGTATTTACTCTATTTATTCTAACACAATATACTCTCTTATTCAAATTTTATACTATTATATATGCTAAATTTTTTACAATTATATTATATCTTGTATTTTCCACATTTTCCACTAAATATTGATTTTTTTTGCATTTTGTACTATAATTTTGGATATGAAAGAGATAAAAATTTCTAATATAAAGCCAGGTGAAAAATTAGCATATTTCATTGAAAAAAAATATCCAAACTTACCTTTAGCTACTTTGCATAAAGCGTTAAGAAATAAAGATATAAAAGTAAATGGAAAGCGAATAAACGATGCTAATTATAATTTAGCCTCAAATGATGTTATACAAATATATATAGATGATAATTTACTTTATGGTCTTCCTAAACAAATAGATATAGCGTACGAGGATGATAATATCTTAATTGCTAATAAGCCTCAAGGAGTATTATCTAATAACGAAGGAAAGTCTATAGATGAAGTTACATTTGAAGACTATGTTAAAAAAAATTATGGTGAAAATATAACTATTTGCCATAGACTTGACAGAAATACATCTGGGCTTTTAATATTTGCTAAAAATGATAATGCATATAACGAAATGCTTCAAGCATTTAAAGATGGTTATGTATATAAAGAGTATATTGCATATGTATATGGCACAGGATTTGAATATAAAAGCAAAAAATACGAAAAATATATACTAACAGACAATGCTACAGGTTATTCTAAGATTTATGATAACTATGTAAATGGCTCACAAAAAATCATAACAGAAGTTAGTGTAGAAAAAGAAAATACTAAAGATAATTACTCAATTGTTAGGGTACTAATTCATACTGGTAAAACGCACCAAATTCGTGCTCAACTTGCTGCAATTTCTCACCCAATAATTGGAGATTCAAAATATGGAAAAAACGAAATAAATAGGAATTTTAAAAAATACAAGCAGATGTTATTTGCTACTAAATATACTTTTAATTTTCCAAAAGAAAGTGTATTAAACTATCTAAATAATATCACTGTTAATTTAGATACTAAATTTTATATGGATAAACTGCAGAAAGGATAATTATGGATAAATCTTCTAAATCTGATGAGTTTCACTTAATACGCTATAAGAAACATAATATTACATTTGCTGAAATGGTAATCGTATTTACTTTTGCATCTGTAATAGGGTATTTTGTTGAAACCGGATATGTTTATTTAGTTGTTGGAAATATAGTAAAACGTGGTATGCTACTTGGACCATATTGTCCAATATATGGATTTGGTGCATTATGTCTATACTACTGTTTCTATGATGTAAAAGCAACTAAAGCTAATATCCCTCTTATATTTATTGTTGCCTCTTTAATGCTCGGCTCATTTGAACTATTATGTGGCTTAGGATTTAAGTACATACTAAATATAGAGATGTGGAACTACTCAGGAAAATTTTTAAACATATTAAACTATACCACTGTTCCTATACTTATTGGCTGGGGTATTCTAGGTACAATGTATGTCTTTTGGCTTCATCCTATACTTTTAAAACTAGTTAGGTGGTTTCCAAGACATGTAATGAATAAATTAGCTGTAATATTAGTTGGAATATTTATAATAGACTTTCTAATATCTACCAGAAGAATAATTTCTAAGCCTGAAATACTAGACAATCTAGTTAATCCTCAAAATGTTGTGAGTTTAAATATATTTTAGATATATTTAGACTCTTTTTTTAATATACTTTATTGAGGTGATTTTTATGACTAATGTTGCAATAGTAGGTGCAACAGGTGTAGTTGGTGAAACTTTCTTAAAAGTACTGGAAGAAAAAAAGTTGAATATAGATAACTATGTATTACTAGCTTCAAAAAAATCTAAAGGTAAAAAAGTCAAATTCTTAGATAAAGATTACATTGTTGAAGAACTCACTGAAGATAGCTTTTCAAATAATAGATTTAACTATGCATTATTTTCAGCTGGAGCATCTGTAGCGGAAAAATATGCCAAAATAGCAGCTAAAAATGGATGTGTAGTAATAGATAATAGCTCTTGCTTTAGAATGGATAAATCTGTCCCTCTTGTTGTACCACAAGTAAACATAGAAGATGCATATGATAATTTTAATATAATAGCTAATCCTAATTGCTCTACTATACAAGCAGTTGTGCCACTAAAAGTT
>CANROM010000068.1 GCA_947632225.1 uncultured Clostridia bacterium
CACTACAGGGCTCGAACCTGTGACCCCCTGCTTGTAAGGCAGATGCTCTCCCAACTGAGCTAAGCGCCCACTCATCTGTTGACAAGTATTATTATAACTTATATAACACTATTTGTCAACAGTTTTTTTATTCTTTTTTCTATAGAATTTTCTTGGCATTTACAATTATTTCATCTATTCTTAGTCTATATGTTCCATAATTAGCAAGTACTTCTTCTGCAAGCTTTTCGTTCATTCTCTTAAATAAGAAATTACCTTGTAACTTATCTGCTCCATTAGATATTGAGCTTACTAATTTTTTATCATCATTTATTCTTCCTACAATAACTTTATATCCTAAGTCTTTACATAGTCTTATTAAATCTGAAAATACTCTTTCATTTATATTATCACAAGAAATTATACTTGAACTTATTTTAACTTCATCTATTGGTAGCTCTTTAAATATTTCCATAGATTCTTGCTTTATTTCAAAATTGCTAATTATAATATCTACTCCAATTTCTTTTAGTCTTTCAAGCATTACTTTATATGTTTCAAGCTTATTAGTCTCTATATTACCTGTTATTTCTATCTGCAAACTACCTTCTGGCAAATCATATGATGAAATTATATTACAAATTGTATCAATAAACTCTTTTTTAAAAGCATTTTTGTTAGATATGTTAACAGCGATTTGAACATTTTCATATCCTTTTTCTTTAAAATATACTAGCTTATCGCAAACAGTTTTTAAAACATATTCATCAAGCTTAATAGTAAGTCCCATAATCTCTGCTTGATTTATAAAATATGCTGCCTCTAAGCTTCCAAGTACAGGATGATTCCAGTTAAGTAAAGCCTCAAAACCAATTTTAGAAGTATCTCCTACATTTATTCTTGGCTGTAGGCTTATGCCAAACTCATTATTTTCATATGCATTTTTTAAATCACTTTCCATCTTTATATTATTATCTAGCATTGCTTTAAGACTCTCATTATGAAAATAATAATCATTTCCGCCATGTTCCTTTATATAATACATTGCGTTATCTGCATAATTTATAAGCTCTTTTCTGCTATACTTTTCATCTAAAGTAAGAACAACACCTAAGCTGTACTCAATAGAAATATTGTTATTCTCAATCATTATACTTTTATTCATTACAGACTTTAGTTCATCAAGTATCATTACTACTTCATCTTTGCTTGTAATATTATTTATAATTATTGCAAACTCATCTCCACCAAGTCTATAAGCATTAGCATTTTTAGGCAAAGCTTCATCAAATTTTAAAGCCATTGCACGCAATACCTCATCACCTATATCGTGTCCTAAAGTATCATTTATCTGTTTGAAGCCATCTAGATCCATAAAGCACACAGCCATATTTTTTTGTTGTTCTATCAGCTTATCTAAATCAGAATAAAACAAATATCTATTGCCTTTTCCAGTAAGTTCATCTGTATAAGCTTGCTTTTTTACTTTTTTCGAAGTAAGCACATTACCATTAGTTGCTATTTTATATATGAGGATTGCGGCTGTAGCTATAACAACCGCTTTTAATACCTCTATAAATATCCAACCATAATTTGCCAAAAATTCCATAATATCACACCTTTTATCCTATAACTACATTTACAATTTTAGATTTTATAACTATTACCTTTTTAATCTCTTTTTCTACTAAATAGTTTTTAAGTTGTTCGGCAGCTAATGCTACTTTTTCTATTTCTTCTTCACTACTATCTGCTGGAACATTTATCTTATATCTTACTGTACCGTTTACTTGTACTGGTATCTCTATTTCATCTAATACTATTTTTGATTCGTCATATTCTGGCCATTTACTTTCAAATATATATCCTTCAAATCCTAATCTTTCCCATAATTCTTCTGTTACGTGTGGAGCAACAGGATTTAATATTTGTAGTAAAGGTTTTACATATTTTTTACTTATTTTTTCTTGTTTGTATAACACATTTACATAGCTCATCATAGCAGCTATCGCAGTATTATATTTCATATCCTCATAATCTTGAGATACCTTTTTAATTACAGCATTTATTTCCTTCTCTAGTTCTTTTGATTCAATTTCTTCATCAGTAACTAGATTTTCAATTCTCATTACTCTGTCTAAGAATTTTTTTGCACCTTTAACACCGTTTTCTGACCAAGGAGCAGCCATTCCGTAGTCTCCTATAAATAGTATGTATGTTCTTAAAGTGTCTGCACCATATTCTTTTACTATATCATCTGGGTTTACAACATTTCCTTTAGATTTAGACATTTTATTTCCATCAGGTCCCAAAATTAAGCCTTGTGTTGTTCTTCTTTGATATGGTTCTTTAGTAGGTACAACTCCTATATCATATAAAAATCTATGCCAGAATCTTGAATAAATTAAGTGTCTTGTAACGTGTTCCATACCACCGTTATAGCAATCAACATTTTTCCAGTAATTAAGTGCCTCTTTTGAAGCTATGGCATCATTGTTTTTAGGATCCATATATCTTAAGAAGTACCATGAAGATCCTGCCCACTGTGGCATAGTATCTGTTTCTCTTTTTGCTGGTCCTTTACACTTTGGACATGTTGTATTTACCCATGAATCTATTTTAGCTAAAGGTGATTCACCATCTTCACCAGGTACGAAATCTTCTACTTCTGGTAAAGTTAGAGGTAAATCTTCTTCATTTAATGGTACTAAGCCACACTTTTCACATTTTACAATAGGTACAGGTTCTCCCCAATATCTCTGTCTTGCAAAAGCCCAATCTTTCATATGATAATTTTTCTTTTTGTGTCCTAAGTTATTTTCTACTAAGTAGTTAATAATTTTCTCTTTTGCCTCTTTAACACTTAGTCCATTTAATATATCTGAGTTCACTAACACACCGTCTTCAATATCTGTATAAGCGCCCTCATCTAAAGATACTTTATCTCCATTTGCATTTGCAACAACTTGAATCATGTCTATACCAAATTTCTTAGCAAATTCATAATCTCTTGTATCATGCGCAGGTACTGCCATAATTGCACCTGTACCATAGCCCATCATAACATAGTCTGTAACCCATAATGGAACTTTAGTCTTAGTTACTGGATTTTCAATTTCTAGACCATCTACCATTACTCCTGTTTTTTCTTTAGAAAGCTCTACTCTTTCAAACTCAGATTTTTTTGATGCAGCTTCTTTATACTTTAAGATTTCATCGTAATTTTTAATTTCATCTTTATATTTTTCAAGTAAAGGATGCTCTGGTGCAATAGCCATATATGTTACTCCATAAAGTGTATCTGGTCTTGTAGTAAATACAGTTAATTTTTCATCCTTTCCTGCAAGTTTAAAATCTATTTCTGCACCATAAGATCTTCCAATCCAATTTTCCTGCTCAAGTCTTACTCTAGGTGGGAAATTAACTTCATCTAGTCCTTCCAATAACTTATCTGCATAATCTGTTATTTTCAACATCCATACTTCTTTTTCTTTTTGTACAATTTCACTGTCGCATCTATCACAAACACCACCCTGTGATTCCTCATTTGCAAGAATTACTCTACATTTTGGGCAATAATTTACATATGTTTTATCTTTATATGCAAGTCCATGCTCAAATAATTTTAAGAATATCCATTGTGTCCATTTGTAATAATTAGGATCAGTAGTATCTATTGCTCTATCCCAATCAAAAGAAAATCCAATAGATTTCAATTGCTCTGTAAAAGTTGCAATATTTCTATCTGTTACAACTCTTGGATGTATACCTGTTTTCATTGCATAATTTTCTGTAGGTAATCCAAATGCATCAAATCCAATTGGAAATAATACATTTTTTCCTTCCATTCTTTTTTTTCTACATAGAACTTCCATTCCCATAAAAGCTCTTGCGTGTCCTACATGAAGTCCAGCTCCAGATGGATATGGAAATTCAATTAAGGCATAAAATTTCTCTTTATCACTATTATTAACTGCATGGAAACAATTTTTTTCTTCCCATACTTTTTGCCATTTTTTATCTATACTTTTATCATACATAATTTTAACTCTCTCCTTACTTATATTTTTCATATTGTCTTTGTAAATAATTGTCTGTCATTCCAGCAATATAATCTATAGCTTTTTGAGAATCAGAATTATTATTTATGTACTCATCACTCATTTGATCTAAGAAATTAGTATATATATCATTTTCGTAATCTTTCTCTTTCATAGCATTCATATAAACATCATATACTTTTTCAATAGTATCAGCATACCTATTTTGATCTTCTTGAGTTATAGCCTTATTATATATGTTCTCATAATTAAATTTCTTAAGTTCAACTACTGAGTCATATACTTCTTTTGACATAGTAATATACTCTTTATTATAACTATTCTTTATAATATCTATAATTATACTATTCATAATCTGAGTATTCTCTGTTCCCAAATACTTCTTTATATTTTCTGGTAATGTTTCTTTATTAAAAACACCGAGTCGATTAGCATCATCTATATCTTTTCCAATATATCCAATTATATCTGATATTCTAACAACACAGCCCTCTAAAGTCATAGGTACCAGTCGTTTTATCATACTCTCATCATTTAAACATTCATTATATTCATTTTCTAAATCTTCAAATGTTTTATTTTTATTTGGCATATATTTGTCTTGCAACATTTCTCCATTATGGCACATAATTCCATCTAAGACTTGTAATGATAAATTTGTACTTTGTCCCTTTTTTTCTAATACAGTAAAGACTCTAACGCTATTAAGATTGTGAGCAAAGCATTTGCCATCATTATCCCTTTTTGAAATTTTATTTAAAACTTGCTCACCAAAATGTCCATAAGGTGTGTGTCCAACGTCATGTCCTAGTGCTATTGCCTCACATAGATCTTCATTTAATCTTAAAGCTCTAGCAATAGTTCTAGCTGCCTTTGATACGTATTGTACGTGTGTCATTCTAGTAGATATATGATCATTTATTGGCTCTACAAATACCTGAGTTTTTGACATATATCTTGTATAGCATGTAGAATGTATAATTCTATCTACATCTCTAGCAAACTCAAGTCTTATATCATTATCTTGTTCATATTTTCTAATTGCCATACTAGATTTACAAGCATATTTTGCCAAATTTTTCTCAGATTTTAGCATTGACTTTCTAATTTTATCTATATCTACCATAAACTACACCTCCTTATAAAAACATATTTATTCCATCTTTAACACATGTAACTTCAAGCGGAAATTCTGGTCCTTCATCGCCATCAACATCTGGTCTATCACAATTTCCCTTAACTTTAGTTATCTTTATTGTTTTTGTCTTTTTATATATTACATTCTTATCTTCTAATGTATGTCCTGACATTATCTTTGCAACAAATCCTCCAAGCTCGTGAAGGTTACAATTTTTAATTATAACCAAATCTAAAAGGCCATCTTGTATGCTTGAATCTGAAGTAAAATAAGTCATTCCACCAACACTGCTTCCATTAAATATTAAAAATAGATTTATCTTCTCAAAAAACATTTCTTCATCTGTTTCAATATTTACACTAAATGGTCTAAATTTAAATAGCTCTATAGCTCCAGTAATAAAATATGAAAGTTTTCCTAGAGCATTCTTTAGATTTTTATCTGCCTTTTGTGATGAGTTTGTAAATAATCCAGCAGAACATACGTTAATAAAATACTTATCATTTGCTTTTCCTACGTCTACAGGTTGAACATTATTATTTAGTATTTTATCTAGACAATCCGAAAAATTATTTGGCATATTTATATGCTTAGCAAAATCATTTGAAGTTCCAGCCGGAATAATTCCAAGAGGTGTTTTAATACTATATTTCATCATAATATTTACAACTCTATTTATGGTTCCATCTCCTCCTGCAACTATTATTCCATATAGATTTTCGTTATCAGCAGATTTTAGGAATTCTTCTAAATTCTCTTTTTCAGAAGCTCTATAAATGGAAACTTCTATATCATTATTCATCAGTTTCTCTATAACTGTATCTAAAAAATATGTAAATTTGCTTTGTCCAGCACCCGAATTATATACAAGTTTAACTTTCTTCATA
>CANROM010000069.1 GCA_947632225.1 uncultured Clostridia bacterium
AATAAAAAATTAAATAGACAATAAGCAACCGATTTAATTGCTAATCGGTTGTTTTTTTGATATTATATTTATATGAGGGGATGAAAATGGAACTAATAAAAGTTGGAGAAAAAACATATTACATAAAAAATAATACAAATATAGGTATATATAAGGTTAATGATAATGATGTATATTTAATTGATACTGGAAATGACAAGGATGCAGGAAAAAAAGTGCTAAAAATAGTTGCAGATCAGGGCTGGAGTGTAAAAGGAGTAATATCTACTCATTCGCATGCAGATCATATTGGAGGCAATAGGATAATACAAGATAGAACAAGCTGTATAGTTCTTGCAAATAAGATTGAAAAGTGTTTTACAGAATATCCTGTTTTAGAGCCTTCATTATTATATGGTGCTTATCCATTAAAAGACTTGACAAATAAGTTTTTAATGGCTAAAGAATCAAATGTAGTAGACATTGAAGGCAATTTACCTGATGGACTAGAGTTTTTTGATTTAAAAGGCCATTCCTTTGATATGGTAGGTATTAAGACTAGTGATGATGTATATTTTTTAGCTGATTCATTAGTTAGTGAGCAAACTATAAAAAAGTATCATCTTTTTTTCTTATATGATGTCAAAGAGTATATTACTACGCTAGAGTTTTTATCTACATTAAATGGAAAACTATATATTCCGTCACATTGTGACACTACTGATAATATTACTCATTTAATTGATATAAATAGAGAAAAAATAACTGAAATTTGTAGTGTGATTTGTGATATATGCAATAAAGAAAAAACATTTGAAGAGATTTTAAAGGCTGTTTTTGATAAATATAACTTAATTATGGATGCAAATCAATATGTGCTTGTTGGAAGCACTTTAAAGGCATATTTATCGTATTTATACAATGAAGATAGATTAACTTATAATATTAAAGATAATAAAATGACTTGGATAGTAAAATAATTTTAAGAAATTATAGTCTTTTAAAAAATGAGCTTGTTTATTATTTAAGCATTATGTTATACTATATTATACTAGAGGTGAATTTATGATTAAAAAAATATTTAAAGTGTTGCTAATACTAGCAATGGCTGGAATTGTTGGATTTTTAACGTATGTATGGTCAATTTTTATTTGGCTTATGGCATACGAAATGAATGTGGCAGTGATAATAATGATATGCATAGCATTTCCTTTTCTATTTTTACCATTCTTATTTAAAGAAAAGAGAAAATTAGTATTTGAAATGGTAATTGTATACTTAATTACTACTTTAATTGCACTTGGAATAAATATTGCAGTAAATAAGTATGACAAAAGCATAACAATAAAGATAGAAGATAATATAAATGTACTTGAATATATGCCATTTGAGGAAGAAACTAAAATTGCAAAGTTAGGAAGAGAGTCAAGCTTAAAACTTAGTGAAAATCTTCCTATACTAGATGGTGCAGCAGCAGTATTTCCAGTATATTCTTCATTTATAAATGCAGTATATCCAGACGATGTAAAATACCAAGAAGCTCCTTTCTATTACAATAATACATCACTTGGATATCAAAAGCTAGCGCGAAAAGAAACAGATATATTCTTTGGTGCATATCCGTCAGCAGAGCAAATAGAATATGCAAGTGATAATAACACAGAGTTTGAATATACACCTATTGGAAAAGAAGGTTTCGTATTTTTTGTAAATAAAGATAATCCTGTAAATAACTTAACAACAGAGCAAGTTAAAGGAATATATTCTGGTAAGATAACTAATTGGAAAGAAGTTGGCGGAAAAGACGAAAAGATAGTGGCTTTCCAAAGAAAAGAAGATAGTGGAAGTCAAAGTATGTTAAAACGCTTTATGGAAGATACTAAGCTTATGAATCCACCAAGAGAGCATATTATAGATACAATGTCTGGTATAACTGATATGGTTTCAAATTATAGAAACTACAGTAATTCTATAGGCTTTTCATTTAGATACTACATAGAGGGTATTATTAAAAATCCAGATATTAAGTTAATAAGTATAGATGGAGTAGCTCCAACAGAGGATAATATTAGTAGTGATTCATATCCTATTACAACAAATTTATATGCAGTAACATATAAGAATAACAGCAACCCAAACGTTAAATTGCTTATTGATTGGATACTATCAGATGAAGGTCAAGAAATAATTGAAAATACAGGATATGCAAGAATAAAATAAGGAGGAATTTAATATGTGTACAGCAGCAACTTATGCTACAAAAGACCATTATTTTGGCAGAAATTTAGATTTAGAATATTCGTATAAGGAGACAGTTACAGTAACACCACGTAACTTTGTCTTTAACTTTAGAAGAGCAGGAAAGATGGAAAAGCATTATGCTATGATTGGAATGGCATATGTGGCAGATAACTATCCATTATATTATGATGCAATAAATGAAAAGGGAGTAGGTATGGCAGGACTTAACTTTCCATCAAATGCAGATTACAAGGAAGAAGTAGAGGGAAAAGATAATATAGCACCATTTGAATTTATACCATGGGTACTTTCACAGTGTGCAAATATTAGTGAGGTAAAAGCGTTACTAGAAAGAATAAATATTGCTAAAATTAACTTTAGTGAAATGCTACCAGCATCTCCACTTCACTGGATAATAGCAGATAAGGAAGCATCTATTACTGTTGAAAGTGTAAAAGATGGCTTAAAAGTATATGATAACCCAGTAGGAATACTTACAAATAACCCTACTTTTGATATTCATATGTTTAACTTAAACAATTATATGGCTATGTCTATAGAGCAGCCTGTAAATAACTTTTCTAGTAAGTTAAACTTAGATACATATAGTAGAGGAATGGGAGCTTTAGGTCTTCCAGGAGATTTATCTTCTGCATCAAGATTTGTTAAAGCTACATTTACTAAAATGAACTCTTTATCTGGTGATAGTGAATCTGAAAGTATCAGTCAATTTTTCCATATATTAGAGTCAGTTTATCAGCAAAGAGGTTGTGTTCATATGGGTGGAGATAAATATGAGATAACTATTTATACTTCATGTTGTAATATGGATAAAGGAATATACTACTATACTACATATGAAAATAGTCAAATTACAGGGGTAGATATGAACAAAGAAAACTTAGATAGCACAGAATTAGTAAATTATGACTTAATTAAAGGACAACAAATAAACATGCAAAATTAGTTAGAAAATTATAATATTTTAAATATATTTGGTGAATAATATGCGTAAATATGAAATTATAACTGGGAAAAACGCTGGATTTTGCTTTGGAGTTAAAAGAGCAGTAGACGGTGCAATTGAAAAGTTAAATGAAAAGAATAAGCTATATTGCTTAGGTGAAATAGTACATAATGGTCAAGTCGTAAAAGAGCTTAAAGATAAAGGCTTAGTTTTTATTGAAAATATTGAAGAAGCAAAAGGTACTACTTTAATTAGGGCACATGGTGTAGAAGAAAAGATATATAGATATGCTAAAGAAAATAATATAGAGCTTTACGATTACACTTGCCCTAAAGTTTTAGTAGTGCATAATATTGCTAAAGAGTATTGCAATAAAGGGTACTATATAATATTACTTGGAAGTAAAACTCATCCAGAGAATATTGGTACAATTAGTTATTGTGGCAAAAATAGCTCTATTTGTGAGACTATTGAAGATGTAGATAATGCATTAGAAAAACTTAAAAGCTCTGGTGTAAAAAAACTAGTTGTTATAGCTCAGACCACATTCAATTTGAAGAAATTTTATGATATAGAAAGCTATATAAAAGAAAAATTAGATTCAAAAATTGAGTTGGATGTAAAAAATACAATATGCAAAGCAACAGAAGATAGGCAAAAGGAAACAGAAGAAATATCCAAGAGCGTAGATTTTATGATTATAATAGGCGGAAAAAATAGCTCTAATACTAAGAAACTATATGAAATAGCAAGTAAAAATTGTAAAGCTATTTGCATCGAGACAGCAAATGAACTAGATATGAGTAAATTAGAAAATATTAAAAAAATAGGAATAATGGCTGGTGCATCAACGCCACAGAAAAGTATCGATGAAGTTATATCAAAGATAGATAATAATTAAAGCAAGAATTTTTAAATTTCTTGCTTTTTTTGTTGACAATTGTTATACACTGTTATATACTGTTATACGTAAGGAGAGAAATATGAGAATAATAATTAGTAATAGTAGTCCAGTACCAATTTATGAGCAAATTAAAGAGGCAATTATAACACAAATTATGAATAATGAGCTTAAAGAAAATGAGCTTTTGCCATCTATACGTAGCTTAGCAAAAGATATAAAAATAAGTGTTATGACAATAAAAAAGGCATATGATGAGCTAGAAAGTGAAGGATATATAATGTCTATACACGGAAAAGGAACTTTTGTAGCGCCTAAAAACACACAGCTTGCTCGTGAAAATGCACAAAAAGAAATAGAAGAGCACATTTTAAAAGCTATTGAAATAGCATCAAAATATGACATAGATAAAAAAGATTTATTAGATTTAATAGATATATTTTATGGGAGTGATGAGTAATGGAAAACATTATAGAAATTAAGAATTTAGTTAAGAAGTATGATGATTTTAAGCTTGGAAGTTTAGATTTAAATATACCAAGTGGAAGTATAATTGGGCTAATTGGTGAAAACGGTGCTGGTAAGACAACACTAATTAAATGTATATTAAATATAATAAATAGAGATGAAGGTAGCATAAAAGTATTTGGAAAAGATAATAAAGAATACGAAGGCGACATAAAGGAAGATATAGGAATAGTACTAGATAATATTTTCTTTCCAGAAATTATACAGGTTAAAGATATAGATACTATTATGAAAGGAATATATAAAAACTGGAATAGTGAGGTATTTAATAAATATCTACAAGATTTTGAATTACCTAGAAAATCAATTATAAAAAATCTATCTAAAGGTATGAGAAAGAAACTAGAAATTATAACTGCTATTTCACATTCTCCTAAACTTTTAATACTTGATGAGCCAACAAGTGGACTCGATCCTGTAGTAAGAAGTGAAGTACTAGAAATTTTTATGGATTTTATACAAGATGAAGAACACAGCATATTGTTATCCACACATATAACAAGTGATTTAGAGCATATAGCAGATAAAATTGTGTTCATAGATAAGGGAAATATAGTATTAGATAAGACAAGAGATGAACTACTAGAAAACTATGGTATATTAAAATGTGATAAAGATTATTTTGATAAAATAGACAAAAAAGATATAATAGCATATAAGAAAAATAAGTATGACTGTGAAATTCTTATAAATAATAAAAATGAAATAGTTAAAAAATATTCAGAATGTATTATAGATAAAATTACATTAGAAGAACTTATGGTTCTTATTATAAAGGGGGAAAAAGTATGTTAGGTTTGATAAAAAAAGACTTACTTATGATGAAGCAGAACATTAAATTGTATGCTTTTATACTAATTATTTATTTAATACTTGCATTTGCTGGGCAAATGGATATAAGCTTTGTATTTACTTTTTTCAGTGTAGTAATGATATTTAATACATTTGCATATGATGCACAAAACAACTGGGATGCTTATGCTATTTCTTTACCAAATGGAAGAAAAAATGTAGTAAATTCAAAATATTTATCTACACTAATACTTATGTTAGTTCTTTGTGTAATTGTAACAATTTTCTCAATGATAATATCATATGTAAATACAGGGACAGTCGCTTTTTTAGAGACTTTTTATATAATGTTTTATAGTGCTTTAGCAAATATGATAGTAATTGCTGTTATGTTTCCTGTTATTTTTAAATTTGGAGTAGAAAAAGGTAGAGTAATTATATTTTCACTGATTTTTCTTGCTAGCTTTATAATTACAATTGCATTAAATGTAGCAACTAACATTTTTACATCATCAAATGTTTTTACTGATTTTATTTCAAAATATTACGCAATTTTAATTCCATTAGTTTGCATTGGAATATTTATAATTTCATATTTTATATCATTGAAACTTTACTCTAAAAGGGAGTTTTAACTTGACTTTTTA
>CANROM010000070.1 GCA_947632225.1 uncultured Clostridia bacterium
GAAGGTGTACCATTTCCTGCTTTTTTTGAGGCTTTAGCAATGATATTTGCTTTTGAAATACTTAAAGAAAGTGATTTAAGGTCAAATAAAGTATCTGGAAATACGCTTTCTATAGTTGGCGCACTTATATTAGGAGATGCCTCAGTAAGTGCTGGTATAGTTTCACCTATTATGATTATAGTTGTAGCAATAACTACTATATCTGGGCTTATGTTTTCAGATATAAATGTTGTAAATGGTCTTAGAAAGTGGAGAACAATATTTATGCTATTTGCAAGCTTATGTGGAATAATTGGAATTGGAATGGCATTTACATTTTTCGTTGCAAGTCTAGTATCTACTAAAAGCTATACTAAACCATTTACATATCCAGTTGCTCCATTTAATTATACAGAAGCTAGTAAAAGTTTATTTAACAGAATAAAAATACCCAAAGATAATAAAAGACAGAAGATTCTCACAAATAATCTTACTAAAAGTAGGTGAGAATAATGAGAAAATATTTTTTAGTTTTGGTAATTGTAGTAGTAATGTTTAGTGGTTTAGATAACTTAAGAGAGCTTTCAGACCTTGCTATAGTTAAAGCAATGGGTATTGATATTACAGAAGATGGAAATTATAGGGTAAAAGCAATTGTGCTGGATACTAGTGATAAAGAAAATAAAGAAAAGGGAATAATGTATGAGGCAGAAGGACCGTCTGTTCATGAAGCAATAAGACATATAGTAGATAGAGCATCAAAAAAACTATATATTGCACATATGGAAACACTTATACTTTCCGAAGAAGTTGCTAAAAGTAGACTAGAACAGACTCTAGATTTCTTTATAAGAGATAATGAGGGAAGCAATAACTTCTACCTTTTTATAGCAAATGGATGCGAAGCAAAAGAGGTAATAGAGAGCATAAATAAAGAAGAAATAGATATGAAGCAAATGATTATATCATCTACAAAATATAGAGGAAATAGTAATACTAAAACTCTAAATGATATTATAAAGGACATATTAAGACCAGGTAGAGATATTTTAGTAAATTCATGTAAAGTAGAAGATGAGAAAATAGTAATATCTAATATGGCATATTTTAAAAATTGGGAAATGCTAGGCTTTCTTCCAGATGAAGAGAGCTTAATATGCAATATAATAAACAATAACTCTGAAAACACAATAATAAGTGTTGGAAAAGACGAAGATTTAATAGTAGCTGAAATAATAGACAGTAAAAGTAAGCTAGAGCTAGACAAAAAGAATAAACAGATAAAAATAAAGATAAATTTTGAGACAAATATTTCAGAGTCTGGAAAAAATTTTCTGGTACAAACATCTAAAGACACACAAGAGATAGAAGAACTACTAAAAGAAAGGCTAACTTCAGATATTACTAATGTAGTAGATAAGTTAATAAATGTGTATAATGTGGATATTATAGGTATTGGAAATCTATTGTATAGAAAAAAAGATACATTATTTGAGGAGGATGACTACCTAAAAAAAGTTATAATAACACCAGAAGTAACAGTTAGAGTTTTAAATCAAGGAGGAGTGGTAAAAAAATGGTAGAAGGAGAGTCTGAAAAAATATACAGCTTTGGCTATAGTGCAATACTTATTACGTGTATTTTATCAGTATTTATTGGAAAAGGAAATTATATATTATTTTCACTTACTAGAAATGATACTATATTTGCTGCCTTGATAGGTTTTCTACTTAGTTTTATTACTTTTTTTATGATTAAATACATAATAAGTAAAAATAACGAGGAAGATATATATGCACTAAACGAAAGAATATTTGGAAAAGTACTCGGTAAAGCTTTTAACATTGCTCTTTGGATTGGCTTTTTTATTGTAGGAATAGTTATACTATATAATATGGCAGATTTTTTTAATACTGAGTATTTGCCAGAAACATCAGTAGAATACCTTAAAATCTTGGTGCTATTACCATTAGTGTATATTTGTACTAAAAATATATCTACAGTTATAAAAATGAACCAGATTTTTGCTGTAGTATCTATAATATTAGTACTTATTGGCTTTTTAGGTATTTTTCCAAGCTTTGAGCTAAGAAATTTTGAGCCTGTTCTTTCTAGTTCGAAATCAGACATCATTAAAAGCAGCATAACATACTTTATTCTATCTATAGTACCATTAACTGCTTTACTTGTATGCTCTAAGAAAAATATAAAAGATAGTGACAGATTAAATGGAAATTTACTTAAATCATTTGTTTTTTCACATTGTATCTTAATAGCTATTATTGCAACAACTATTTTAACTTTAGGTGCAGAGTATCTAAATATATTCAGATTTCCAGAATATATAGCTTTAAAACAGTTTAGTCTTTTTAATATATTAGAAAGAGTTGAAAATATTTTAGCGCTTCAATATTATTTCAATTGCGTAGGACTACTTAGCTTTTTATACTATTTTATGATAAAACTAATACCACCTACAAAGTATAAAAGATACTATAGCATAGTTATTGCATTGCTTCAGTTTATAACTACTAAAGTTATATTTAAAAATACAGTTACTTTTATAGAGATGATAGAAAAATATTTTGCATATTCTGTGGGAATATTTATTTTTCTCCCTCTTATATTTACATTTTTAAAGCTAATATTATTAAATAGAAAGAAAATGACATAATTTATAACTAAATGTTTCAAAAACATTGCAAAAATCCTCGAAAAGTGGTATAATAGAAAATGTGTCGCTCGATAAATAAACGTAGTAATAAATTTAGTATAAAAATGTTGGAGGATGTTATTTTAATGAAGAACAATGTAAAAATAAATGAGCAAAAAATGCAGGAATATAAGGAGATATTAGGCGTAATTAAAGAAACAGTTAATAGTCAAGATATGGCTAGAATATGTTTGAATAATAATACACTTAGAACTTTAGCTGGTTATACAGATGAATCTACAGACGAAAACTTTAACGAATATGTAAAACAATACATGGATAAATTATCTTATGACGAGCATAATAAAAAAGTTGACGAAGCAAAGAAGACTAATAACGAAGAAGAGCTAAAGAGACTATCTAGAGAAGTTATGGGTATGGCTGGATATCTTGAAGGAGCAAAAGGAATAAATACATTTGCTAAGAGCTTTGTAGATAGAACATTACTAGATAAACAACTTGCAAAGCTATATAAAGCATTACAAGTTGAAAATAAAGAGGCAGTTCAAGAAGCATATAAAAGAATATACAATATGACATCTTTTAGTAGTGCAAGACCATATGGTGTAGTAAATGAGTATGCACAGTCATTCGTTGAGAATAGATTAGATAAATATGTACAAATGGGAATACATATGCAAGATAAAGATGAAAAGTATGCAATATAAGTTAAAGAGTGTTTACAATTTGATTGTAAACATTCTTTTTTTATTTTTTTCATTGTTATAAAAAGGTTTATGTGATAGAATATAGTAAATGTTTGGTAGGAATTCTTTAAAAATCGTAAACTGAAATGGAGATGATATAATGTACAAGTTGGACGATAAAGTAATAGAAAACTGTGGCAATAAAGCTAAGTACTTATCAATATTGCATGCAAAAGGATATAACATACCTTCAGGTGTGGTAATCGATTTTGAAGAATTTAAAAATATTATAAAAACGCAAAAGCTAAATTTTGAAAATATAGATAAAATAGAAATAACAGATGAATTAGTAGATAGAATCTTTAAAATACTACCAGAAGGTAAAAAGTATGCTATAAGAAGTAGTGCAAATGTTGAGGATGCAAGAAACATATCACTTGCTGGAAAGTATGCAACATTTTTAAATGTAGTAAAAGATAAAGCTTGTTTTAAAGATAAGATAAAGAGCTGTTTCTTATCTTTATATAGTGCAGATAATTTGCAGTTCTATAGAAGAAATAATATAGACATCAGTAAGATAGAAATGAATGTAATTATTCAAGAGATGATTGAAAGTAATGTAAGTGGTATACTATTTACAGTAAATCCTACTGATGGAAAAGACACTCAGATTGTAATTGAGTTTTCAAAAGGATATGGAAATATAATAGATGGTAAAACAATACCGGAAAGAATTGTGTATGACTGGTATGATGAAAAATATATTGAAGAACCAAAAGTAAACATATTAGGGGATAATGCAATAAAACAAATTGTAAATATATCTTTAAATTTACAACAAGAAGTAGGGTTCCCAATTGATGTAGAGTTTGGAGTTTATGATTCTAAATTATATATATTTCAAATAAGGCCAATAACAAAAGTAAATTATAAAGATGTATATTTTAGATATACAGATGTAAATAGCAATAATACTTCAACTTTATCTGAGTTTATGTGGTCAATTGAAGAAAAAGTCTGCAGTAGTACACTATCTAGCTTTGTGAATATGCTAAAAATTATTGATCAGAGAGATATACCTACACCTATTGCTATGAAAAAGTTCTCAAGATTATACTGGAACTTATCTTTACTAAAGACAATACTTGAAAATGTTCCCGGATATGTTGAGAGAAATTTGGATGAGAATTTAGGTATAAGAGCAGATTATATAGATGATGGAAATGTATATATAAATACAAAAAGTGGCATATTTAATATACTTCCAAATAGAAGTGTTATTGATATAGTAAAAAAACAAGTAATAAATGTAGACGAGTTTAGAAACAGTAAAATAAAGGAAATAGAGGAGCTTAAAGCTAAAATGCAGAATTGTGATAATGCACAAGATGGAGTAATAAGTGCCCTTAATCTATTTTACGATATAAAGAGTGCATATTTATGGCAATCTCTAATAACAATGATGTATAAAATAAATATGAACAAAGTGCTAGACGGAATCTTATCTAAGAGTGAAATTCAAAACTTGTTTATAGCAATAGACGATAAGTATGAAAATGGTCCTACTTTGTATATGTGGGATATGACAAGAAAAATAAGACAAGATGCAAATAAACTAAAATTTTTTGAGGAAAATTTGGATGCTGAAATATTCTATTTGTACAGAAAAGATAGAAATAATGAGAGTATAAAAGAGTTTCTTACAGATTTTATAGATTTATATGGTTATCATGGTGAAGATGAAACAGATATTATATATAAGCCATATGATGAAGAAATATTAAAGGTTATTAAGACATATAGAGATTTACTAGAACTAGATGATAGATATGACCCATTAAGAAGTTTCAAACAGCAAAATAAATTATATGAAGAGGCACTTTTAAAAATTGAAGATAGTGCTAAAAAGTCTCAGTTAAAGGATATCTTAAAGAAAGTAAATCATGTAAGAGAGCTAATTAAGAAGAAAAATGCATTAAGAGATTTAGTCTTAATGTCAAGAAATGTGCTAAGAAAGTATATGCTATTACTTGGAAAACAATATAAAGATGCATTTATAATCGACAGCGAAGATGATTTATTCCATTTGAACTATAAATATGCATTAAATAGAATAGAAGAAGAATCTGAGAATATTAAAGCTAAAATAAATAAGAATAAAGCATATTACAATTCATTTAGAAATTATAATCCAGATGTAGATATATTTCCATGTTCTAAACAGTATATAAAGATGGATTATACTAAGAGTTTCAAAGGAATTGGTGCAAGTTTTGGCAAAGTAAATGCTAAAGCGTGCATAGTAAATGAAAAATCAGATTTAAAAAATCTAAGAAAATTTGATATTTTAGTAACTAAATATATAGATCAAGACATATTTAAAGATTTAAATATAAGAGACTTATCTGGTATAGTTACTGAGTATGGTGGGGTTCTATGTCATTTGGCAATTAACGCAAGAGAAAATAGAATACCATGTGTTGTAAGCTTACAAGATGCAACAAAAAATATTAAAGATGGTGA
>CANROM010000071.1 GCA_947632225.1 uncultured Clostridia bacterium
TATAATAGTAATTTATGATATTATATGTAAAGGTTTATGGGTAACCTTTAAAAACCTAAATAATCAAATTAAGGAAACAGACTTTTAATGAAGATTTCAATACTAACAGCTACATATAATAGAGCGCATGATTTAGAAAGATTATATACAAGTTTAGTTATCAATAGTAATTCCAACATAGAATATGAATGGCTCATTATGGATGATGGTTCTACTGATAAAACTAAATTAATCATAGATAATTTTATTAAACAAAACATAATTAAAATAGAATACCACTACCAAGAAAATCAAGGAAAAATGTCAGCAATTAACAACTTAATGAAATTTGTTACAGGAGATGTAATAATAGAGTGTGATTCAGATGATTACTTTGTAACTGGCGCATTTGATATTATTAACAAAAACATAGACAAGCTATTAAGTGATGAAACAGTATATGCACTTGCTTTTTTGAAGAAAAATGAAAGTGGAAAAATTGATGGAACAGAATTTATAGAAGACAATCATAGAAGTGATATGTTTAGCTTATATTACAAAGAAAAAATGACGGGAGAGAAAATACTAGTTTATAAAACAGAGATTAGAAAAAAATATAAGCACATATTAGAAGCAGATGAAAAGTTTGTTACAGAGTTTAGAATGTATAACAAAATTGATGCAGACTATGATGTAATTTGCATAAATGAGGCAATAATTATTGGAGACTACAAAAATGATGGCTATGTAAAAAATAAAAAAAGAGTTTTTGAATTAGCTCCTTTAGGTTTTTACGAATATTTTAAAGAAATTTTAAAGATGAATTTAAAAGGAATACCTTTTAGCAAAAAGATGTATATATACAAATATTACATAATGTTTGCAATTTTATCAGCAAGAAGTGATGCAATTAAAAATGTAAAAGGTAGCTTTAATAAAATAATGATAATTATTTTATGGATTCCTATTTCAATTCTTACTAGAAAAAACTTCAAGAGAAAAAAAGTAACAAATGATTTTATGGACGAAGGTTATTAAAGAAAGGTTTAAGATTATGCAAGGTAAAGAAAACAGAATTATTGTAGAACATGTTTACAAAACTTTTAATGTATATTTAGACAAAGCAAATAGCATAAAAGAAAAGCTTTTATTTTGGAAGAGAAACAGAAAAGAAACAAGAGAAGTATTAAAAGACATAAATTTAACAATAAAAAATGGTGAAGCGGTTGCTCTTATTGGAGTAAACGGAAGTGGAAAGTCAACTCTTTTAAAATTAATGACTAAAATTATATATCCTAATAAAGGAAAGATAGTTACAAATGGAAAGTTAACATCACTTTTAGAGCTTGGAGCAGGTTTTCACCCAGATTTTTCTGGAAGAGAAAATATATATTTTAATGCTTCAATATTTGGCCTAACAAGAAAAGAAATTGACAAAAGACTAGACCAAATAATTGAATTTTCTGAGCTTGGAAGTTATATAGATAACCCAGTTAGAACATATTCATCAGGTATGTATATGAGGCTTGCGTTTTCTGTTGCTATAAATGTTGATGCAGAGATTTTACTTGTTGATGAAATATTATCTGTTGGAGACCAACATTTTCAGGAAAAATGTATTAACAAAATGAAAGAACTAAAAAAAGAAGGCAAAACTATGGTATTTGTTACTCATAGTTTAGAATCTGCAAGAGAGTTATGCGACAGAGCAGTATGGCTAAATAAAGGTATAATTCAGATGGATGGAGATACAAACGAAGTAATAGATGAATATATAAAACAAACAACTTAGATTATGGAAAAAAAGCTATAATTAGAATAAAAAATGTCTAAATTTGAAAGGAAACATAGATGAGTATTTTTAAAAGATTATATCAATATAGGGAACTGTTAAAAACAAGTATAAAAAAAGACATAGGTGGAAAATATAAAAATTCATTTTTAGGAGTTATATGGTCATTTATAAATCCACTACTTCAAATATGTGTATATGCAATTGTATTTCCACTAATTATGAGAAATAATATAGAAAATTACACAGTATTTATGGTATGTGGACTTATTCCTTGGACATATTTTGCAAGTGTTATAAATAGGTCAGCTAATGTTATGATTGAAAATGGAAATATTATTAAAAAAGTATATTTCCCAAGAGAAATTTTGCCGATTTCATTAGTAACAAGTGAAACGATTACATTTTTAATATCAACAGTAATAATAATTGGATTTGTATTAATAACAGGAGTAGGAATCTCAACACTTATCTTATTTTATCCACTTTTATTACTTGCACAATATATTATTTTAATAGGAATTTCATTGATAGTATCTTGTGTAACAGTATATTTTAGAGATTTGCAACATTTTATTGGAGTATTTTTACAATTACTTTTTTATGGAACTCCAATAGTATATTCAATAGATACAATACCAGAAAGATTTAGATGGATATTAAATATAAATCCAATGACTCACATTATAGAGGGGTATAGAGACATATTTTATTATCAACAAATGCCTAATATGAAAAGTATTTTTGTTATAATTGCAATTGGAATATTAGTTGTACTTATTGGATATGCAATATTTAATAAATTACAAAAACGATTTGCAGAAGAATTATAATACTAAAGGAAGGAAAAAACACAAAAATTATGAGTAATAAACTATTTGATTTTACACAAGAACCAGGAAAAAAATTAGAAAAAATAAAATATAACAATGAAGAGCCACTTATATCAATAATTATGCCATTTTATAATAGCAAAAAATATATAAAACAAACTGTAACTTCAATATTAAATCAAACATTTCCTTGTTTTGAACTTTTAATTATAGATGATGGCTCAGATGACAAAGAAGCATTAAAAGAGTTAGAAAATATAAAAAAATTAGATAATAGAATAAAAGTATTTCACAAAGAAAACGAAGGAGCCTCTCAAGCAAGAGATTTTGGAGCAAGCAAGTCAAACAAAAAAGCTAAATATCTTATGTTTTTAGATGATGATGATTTAATAGAAAAAACATATCTAGAGTGTGGATATTGGACTTTAGAAACAAACAAAGAAGCTTCTTGGGCATATACTGATTCTGTTGGATTTGATGGAGTAGAATACACTTGGAACAAATGGTTTGATAGTGAAAAAATGAAAAAAGAAAACGACCTAGTTAATACTTGCATAATAAGAAAAGAAGATTTTTTCAAGGTAAATGGATATGAGCTAAAAGAAAAATCAGTTTATGAAGATTGGAACTTATGGCTTAAGCTACTTGCTTTGGAAAAATTTCCTGTGAGAATGAACTTTTATGGTATGTGGTACAGAAGAAAAAAAGAAGGAAGTGAGCTTACAAGGTCAAAGGATAACAAACAAAGAGCTTTAGAAATAATAAAAGCAACAAGTGAAACTGTTAAAAAGAGAGTAGAAGCAATTCAATATCCAATGTACAATTATAATTGGCAATTAAAAGATATTTTTGACCAAATGCCACAAATAAGTCAAGAAAAAAATGAGAAAATAAATATACTTATGATAGTTCCTTGGATGGTAATGGGAGGAGCTGACAGATTTAATTTAGAGCTTTTAAAAAGATTAGACAAAGAAAAATTTAGCTTTACAGTAATAAGCACAGAACCAGAAAGAAACAGTTATAGACAAGAATTTGAAAAATATTGTACTGTATATGATTTAACAACATTTATAGATCAAAAATACTGGCCATCTTTTATAGAATACATAATAAGAAAAAACAATATAAACTTAGTATTTAATACAAATAGTGAAATGGGATATTCTATTTTGCCATATCTAAAAGCAAAAAATCCATCTATTCCAATAATAGATTATGTTCATATGGAAGAGTGGTATAACAGAAATGGTGGATATTCAAGAGATTCAAGTGCAAATGAATCTGTAATAGATAAAACTTTAATTTGCAATGAAAATAGTAGAAAAATATTAATAGATTACTTTAAAAGAAAAGAAAAAGAAACGCAAACAGTATATATTGGAGTAGATAAAGAAAAATTTAATCCAGAAAATTATGATAAAAATGAATTAATCGAAAAATACAATTTGCCAAAAGATAAATTTATAATAAGCTATATATGTAGAATTACAGAGCAAAAAAGACCATTTTTATTGCTAGACATCATAAAAGAAATTTCTACATTAAGAAAAGACATATTATTCTTGATAGTAGGAGGAGGCTTATTATTAAATGAAGTAAAGGCAAAAGCAAAAAAACTTAAAATTATGGATTATATATGTTTCTTAGATTCAACAGATAAAACACAAGAAATATATAGTGTAAGTGATATAACAATAAATTGCTCAATAAAAGAAGGTCTAGCACTAACATCTTATGAATCTTTAAGTATGGGAATACCAGTAATTTCAAGTGATGTTGGAGGTCAAAAAGAGTTAATAAATGATGAAGTAGGAGTAATAGTTCCTTGTCTTCAAGAGGAAGAAGATATTAGAAATATTAACTATGAAAAAGAAGAAATAAATTTATATGTAGATGCAATTCAAAAAATATTAGGTGATTTAGATTCATATAAATCAAAATGTAGAAAAAGAATATTAGATGGATTTACATTAGAAAAAATGACAAAGCAAATGAGTAGTATTTTTGAAGAAGTATGTAAAAATCCAAATGAAGAAAAAATAGAAAATGGAAAAGCCTTAAGTAAAAATATATCAGTTACAAAAGAATTAATTAATAAATACTTTATAACTGATAGAATAGAGTATGAATGGGAATGTGAAGAATATAATAAATACTTTGGCTTTAAAGCAATTAATTATAAATTTGAGCTATTTAAAGAAGTAATGTGGCAACATAGATGGTATAGAGGAATGATAAAGTTAATAAAAAAGACTGGAATTAAAGACTTTATTTGGAAGATTAAAAGATAATAGGGGTAATCATGGAAAAGATAAAAAACATATTTAAAGACTATAAACTATATATATTCTTTTTAATTACAATAGTATTTTTTGGAACTTATGCAAAAATGCAATTTGCTGTTGATACTTATAGTGTATTTGCAATGCCAACAAGAGATATAGTAAATCATTTTCTTTCATCTGGAAGAATTATAAGTGCAATGTGGTTTGCTTTAGTTGGAGTGTTAAGATTAGGTGTTACATCAAAAAATATATTAACATATTCAATTGCAATATTATCAACTACAATTGCACTTTACAAGCTAAATTTGATAGTAAAAAAGTTTATACAAAATAATTTTCTAAGTATTATTGTTACTACTTTGATAATTATAAATCCATTTTCAGTAGAATATTTTATGTATCTAGAAAAAGGTGTACTTTTACTTTCAATTCTTATGGCTGTATGTGCAGTAGAGCAATTTGTAAAATATCTAGAAGATAAAGGAAAAGGCAAAAAACACTTAGTATTTTCATTTATATCTATGCTTATTTCAACATTTAGCTATCAAGGAACAGTTGCAATTTATATAGCAATTACATCAATATTTATTGTTAAATATTCGAAAAATATTAAAGATTTTATAGTAAATAATATATGGATGTTTTTATGCTATGGTTTGCCAGCTATAATAAATCTTTTAATAATTAGAATATT
>CANROM010000072.1 GCA_947632225.1 uncultured Clostridia bacterium
ATATTTATAACAAATTTACAAATTATAGCATATATTATTGTATGAAAGGAGATAATAATATGTATCCAAAGTATGATTATATAGGCTATATTGAAAAGTGTGAAGACATACCTAATACATTTGTGGCACAACACCAAGATGTACAACCTGGAATGGAGTATTTAATGGATCCATTACCAATATTTGAAAATCCCTGTTACGTCCCTAGTGGTAAACTTAATAATAAAGTTGCCATTATAACTGGAGGGGATAGTGGAATAGGAAGAGCTGTTGCTGTTCTATTTGCAAAAGAGGGTGCAGATGTCGTTATACCATATTTAAATGAGAAAAAGGATGCAAATTTAACAAAAGAAATTATAGAAAAATGTGGTAGACATTGTTTACTTATAGAAGGTGATTTAAGAGATGAAAATTTTTCAAAGTATATTGTAGAGGCAACTTTGAAATACTTGAATAAAATAGATATTTTAGTAAACAACTGTGGAGTACAATTTCCACAAGAAAGTATTCTAGATATAAGCGCAGAACAGTTAAAAGATACATTTGAAACTAATATTTTTTCTTTTTTCTATATGACTAAAGCAGTGCTTCCATATTTATGTGAAAATTCTAGTATTATAAATACAACTTCAATAACTGCTTTTGATGGAAAGAAAAATTTAATAGATTATTCTGCAAGTAAAGGTGCAATAACTGTATTTACAAAATCACTTGCTTTATCTTTAGCAGATAAAAAAATTCGTGTAAATGCAGTAGCTCCAGGGCCAATATGGACACCACTAATACCAGCTTCTTTTAGTGAAAAAGAAGTGGAAGTATTTGGAAGTGATGTACCACTAAAAAGGGCCGGCCAGCCATTTGAAGTTGCTCCTGCATACTTATATTTAGCGTGTGATGACTCTAGATATATTACTGGTCAAATTGTTCATGTAAATGGTGGAACGATAGTTTAATTAAATTGACTTTCTAAACCGTTTATGATATGATTATCTGGTAATTATAAAGGAGAAACATATGAATAATTATAATGGTAAAGCCAAAAAAGGCAAAAAAGAAAATTATACAAAACAGACAATAAAAGTAAAAAGTTTTGAAGAAGATTTAACAGATGAGATAAATAATGAGATGGGTATTATACTTTTAGTTGAACATTCTAAAAGCTTTGTAAAACAGAACATTTTTGATAACTATATTACAAACATATATAAAGGAAGAGCAGACAAATATATTATTGTAAAAATGCAAGCAGATTTCATTACTTTAGATAAAATAAAACCAGAAAGTGTAGTAGCAATACTAAAAGAAGATATAAACAAGAAATACAATGAATTGATGCAAAAATATCCTAATGCTTCAATTAAAAGAGCGTATTCATTTAACTATGCTTTAGATTATAACGAGAAAGCAAAAAAAGCTGAGATAATGTCAATAGCACTATTAAGAACATCTGAGACATATGCATTGGTACAATATTCTCCAATAATAAGTATCCCAGAAGAGAAATATTTTATGCTAATGGGTAAATATAATGATACAGAAGAAGGAAAGCTATTAAATGATATAATCCTTGAAAAAGTTATTGGAAATGAGCTTTTTGGACTTATAGGATATCTTACTGATGGAAAATATAATACAGCAAATCTTTACACAGAAAATTTACTAGATATTTTACCACAGTACAAAGATGTTCAAAAAGCTAGGAGTAAAAACCTAAAGTATAAAAAATATAATTCAACAACAGAAAAATATTTAAGTTCATTAAAAAAAGAAGTAGAGTAATCTACTTCTTAATTTTTACAATATTTACAGCATCTTTTAAAATACTTGCTTTAACTCTGTTTGTAAATATAACTTCACCATCTATACTTAGTGGGAACTTATGATTAGACACTACAAGGAATGAGTGTGTATCATCATCTATATAAACTTGTTTAAGACCCTCGTGCTTACAACTTTTGTATTTTGGCAGTAATAATAATTTAGTTGGTAGACTAGTAGAAAGTATTTTGCAAACACTTAGTTTACCGTCATCTACTTCAGACCTTTTTGATGGAACTACTCCACCGCCATAGTATCTACCATTACATAGACAAACAAGAGTATATTTACCTGTTTCAGATATTTTATCTGTTTTTATTCTAAGTCTATAGTTCCTATTGGTAAATAGGGTATAAACGATAGATAAATTATACTTAGCAGTACCATTTAAAAGAGGAATGTTCCTAAAATATTTTAAATTGTATGCTATAAGTGCATCAAATCCCGCATTTAATATATTTATACAGTATCTATGATTATTTAGTTTTATAACATCACATTTAGTGCTTGGTGTATTTAGAGATGTGAGTATAATTTTTCTAAGTGAATTATACTCGTTTGAATATTTTGCAAAATCGTTTCCAGTACCACAAGGAAGTACAACAACCTCAGATTCTGTTCCTATAATTCCAGATACAATCTCATTTAGAGTTCCATCACCACCAACACAATAAAATCTAGTTGGCTGATGGGAAGATATTTCTTGAGCTTTCTCTTTAAGCTCACCAGAATATTTAGACAATATTATATCTGAATCTACACCATACTTTTTTAAAAGTTTTTGTATAACTAAAGCATATTTTTGACCCTTTTTCTTTCCAGATACAGGGTTTGCCATTATTACGTGTTTCATAATATCACCACATGTTAATTATATCATTTTAGTATATAATAGACAAGCATATTAAATTGACTTTGGTATAGACTAATGATATAATCTCACTGAAGGAGAACAAGAATTATGGAAAATAATAGGATAGATAAGATAAATTATTATTTAGAGATTGCAGATGCTGTTTTAAAAAGAGCAACATGCCTAAGAAGAAACTATGGTGCAGTTATTGTTAAAAATGATGAAATTATATCTACAGGATATAATGGAGCACCAAGAGGAAGAGATAACTGCATAAATTTAGGATTTTGTGCACGTGAAAAGTTAAATATTAAAAGTGGAGAAAAATACGAACTATGTAGATCAGTACATGCAGAGCAAAATGCTGTTATTTCTGCTGCTAGAAAAGATACAATAGATGCTACATTATATATGGTAGGAAGAGACGCAAAAACAGGAGAATTGCTAGATAATATTGATTCTTGCAGTATGTGCAAAAGAGTTGTAATAAATGCAGGAATAAAGAATGTTATAGTAAAGGACAAGCATGCAGAATGTGGATATAAAATAATAGATGTAAAAGACTGGATAAACTATGACGAGGTCCTAGAAGAAAAAATTAAGAAGATAGTGGAGGAGTAGAAAATGGCATTAAATATAGTACTAGTAGAGCCTGAAATTGCTGTAAATGCTGGAAACATTGCAAGAACATGTGCTGCAATTGGTGCAACATTACATATGGTAAAGCCTTATGGTTTTGATACATCTGATGCAGCAGTAAAAAAGCATATGAAAAGAGCAGGTTTAGATTACTGGGATAAGGTAAAGATAATAGAATACGATAATCTACAAGATTTTAAAGATAAAACTAAAGGAAAGAAAATATACTTGCTATCTACCAAATCTAAAAAATGCTACACAGATATAGAATATGAAGATGAGGCATACTTAGTGTTTGGACCAGAGACTAGGGGATTACCAGAAGATTATATTTTAGAAAATTTTGAGAATGCAGCAAGAATACCAATGAGAGATATAATACGTTCTTTAAATTTATCTAATAGTGTTGCAATTGTTGCATATGAGGCAGAAAGACAATTGAAGTATAAAAACCTTTTAGAACAAAGTCCATATTTTGATGATAGATTAAATAGATAAAAAAATAGACTGGAAAAAAACCAGTCTTTTTTGGTAGCGGCAATAGGAGTCGAACCTATGACCTTTCGGGTATGAACCGAACGCTCTAGCCAACTAAGCTATGCCGCCATTTGTAACTTAGAAACCATATTTTAGTCTCAAGCTACGGATATTATTATACACTAATAATGTGCTCGTGTCAATAACTTTTTAAATAATTTCTTACTTATTAGATAGCTCTTTTTTACACTTAGGACATACTCCATGAAATTCAATCATATGACTTGTAACGTCAAATCCTGTTTCTTTTTTTATTTTCTTAGAGATGCTTTCTATGTCACAAATACTAGTAGAGTAGGTAGCTTTACATACATCACAAATTAAAGTATGCTTATGTGAATTTGTATTAGTAAGTTCATAATATGCTATTTTATCTTGATGTATAACTTTTTGTATTGTTCCTTGCTTTACTAAACTATTTAAGCTTCTATATACAGTGGATAAATTAATATTTATATCTTTTAAAACTAGTGTATATATGTCGTCTGCTGTAAGAGGCTCTTTAGATGATTTTATAATATTAAATATGTAATCTTTTTTCATATTAAACTAACCTCATAATTATATCAATTAAAATACCACATACAACACCAACTACATATAAAACTCCTAAAATTTGTAAATTTTCTTTTATATTTTTGTTAGACTTAAATAGTATTATACTTCCAACACCAGCTCCTGTTGATAGTCCAGATATAACAGCACCTAAGCTAATGCTACCATTTGCAAATAACTTGCTAAGTAGAACAGAAGAGGCACAATTTGGAATAAGACCAATTATACTAGTTATAAATGGTTGAAGTATAGAGCCAGATAATATGAATCTTTCAAAAGTATTTATTCCAATTAACTCAATTATTATATTTATACCAAGTGAAATTAAAACAAGAAATATAAATATATTTAGAGTATGGTAAAGACTAGATTTTAATATTCCATGTTCACAATCGCAATTTTTACACATGTCGTGTGCATGCTCATGAACTTCTTCACTAGTTATATGCGTATGAGCTTTTTTAAATATAAGATCTACTAATGTACCAAAAACTACAGCAATTACAAATTTAATAATAAGTATTAGTATTAAATCCTTACTTTTTTGTGGATATGTAAGTATAATTGGAATTGCTTCGTCTGAAGTTGCTAAAAATACAGCAATTAAAGTTCCCATTGTAATAACTCTACTTGAAAATAGGTTTGCTGCAACTGCTGAAAAACCACATTGAGGTATTATACCAAGTAAACTACCAGCAACTTTACTATATTTTCCAGAAGTAGATAATACTTTTTCTATTTTTTTTGATGATTTGTGCTCAATAAATTCAATAATTAAATAAGATATAAATAAAAAGGGAAGTATCTTTATTGAATCAATTAGAGTATCAATTATAACATCTAACATTTTTCCTCCTAAAAACGCAAATGATTTGCATTTAGTTATTATACTATCTGTTATATTAAAAGTCAATATTTTAAAGAAATTTAGTTAAATAGTTTACAATATAAGACAAAAAACATCCTTAAATAATGGTATAAATTTTAAAAAAATAACATAAAATATTCAAAAAGCATTGACTTATAACATATAATATATTATAATAAAAGAACAGTGAGTATCGCGGGATGGAGCAGTTGGCAGCTCGTTGGGCTCATAACCCGAAGGTCGCAAGTTCGAGTCTTGCTCCCGCAACCATAAATGAGGCTTTTAGCCTCGTTTTTTT
>CANROM010000073.1 GCA_947632225.1 uncultured Clostridia bacterium
TCTATTGGTGTATCAAACACCTCTACATTTTCTATCTTAAAGCCATAGTTATTTGAAAAGGAGTGTGATGTATATATATCACTATTCTCACTTGCAAGCATTTTAGCAAATTCATTACTCATCGGTATACAATCAGTAATTGTAACTTTACCAAGTATTTTTCCTAGTGGTAATTCATCTGGCAAATACTTCTTTAATCTTTCTACTGCCTCTTTATCTATTCCTTTTCCTGCATGTATTAGAACGTCTCCTCTATAGTTTGTTTTCCAACTTCTAAATTCAAATCTTTTATTCTTTTGCATAATTAGAGTAGCCCATGGTTGCTTTATAGTTAATACTTTCATATTCTCACCTATTTCTTTTTAGTTGTTACATTTTTATATACTTTTCCATCTTTTAGTTTTACACTATCTCTTAGTTGCCTATGATATGTTATTACAAATCTATGAATTTCATCTTGTAGAAAAGTTAAAAAGTTTAATATTTGCTTTTTATCTGACAAATCAAATTCATTACCATTTTCATCAATAAGTCCTCTTGTTCTATGTTTATCATTTTTTACCATTCCATAGATATTTGTAGTTTCTTGAGCCTCATTCATTGCCTTTTTTACCATATTAAGCTGTGTTTTTCCACCATCAATTAAAATTATATCTGGAAGTGGCCAATCTTTTGCATGATTCAATCTTCTTTTTAAAACTTCATACATACATAGAGGATCATCTTGTGTAGCAGTACTTCTAATTTTGAATTTTCTGTACATACTTTTATTAAGTTTACCATTTTCAAACCTAATCATACATCCAACTATATATTCATTTCTAAGATTAGATATATCATAGCATTCAATTGAATCAATTCCCTCATTAAACCCTAACATAGTAGAAAGGTCTTCTACTACATTATTTTTATTATCTTCTATGTTAATATGTATATTATTTTCCACCATTTTAACTAAATTAGACTTTTCTCCACGTTTTGGACATATAACCTGCAACTTAGTTTCTCTCTTTTCAAAAAGCTTATTTACAAGCTCTATATTTTCGTCACTTAGCTTAATATACACCTTTTTTGGTGTATCCATATTATCTGTATAGTAATTTGAAACTATTTGAACTAGTGACTCTTCTATCTCATCATTTTGAATATCTGTTATCTTCACATTATCATGAAGTACTATTTTATAGTCTCGTATTTTAAATATTTGAATATATAAAACTCCATCAAAAAATATATAGCCCCAAATATCTGTATTGAGTTCATTTAAATTTGAAACATTTTGTTTTTGACTAAATTTCTCTATATTATCCAATCTCTGTTTTAATACGGCTGCTTTTTCAAATTCTAATTTTTCTATACACTCTTCTATTTGAGATTGTATCATTTTTTTAACATCAGAAGTTTTTCCTTCTAAAAACAATACTACCTGCTCAATCATTTCTTTATATGCATTTAAACTAACTTCATTTATACAAGGTCCTAAGCATCTACCAATATGATAATATAGGCATGCATTTTTTACTTGAGTTTTATCTAAATTATATTTACATCTTTTTACAGGAAATATTTCCTTTATTGTATGTAAAGCATCTCGCATTGCTCCTACATTAGTATATGGTCCAAAGTATAAAGCCTTATCTTCTAATCTTCTACGAGTTACATATATTAAAGGATATTTATCTTTTATAGTTACCTTTATGTATGGATATGTCTTGTCATCTTTTAACATTACATTAAACTTAGGAGATAATTTTTTTATATAGTTACATTCAAGATTTAAAGCTTCAACTTCATTTTTTACAACTATATAATCTATGTCTCTGACTAATGAAGCCATTTTTTCAATTCTAGCTGTTTTATTATTTTTTTGAAAATACTGTCTTACTCTTTTTCTTAAAGATATTGCTTTACCAACGTATATTATCTCGCCTTTTTCATTTTTCATCATATATATTCCAGGCTCATATGGTATTTTGCTTACAATATCTTTTACATATTCATTAGTCACATTATCATCTCCTTTTAGTATATAAAAAGAGGGTATTTTAATAACCCTCTAATCTTCATATAATTATTATATAAATTACTCAGCCTCATTATATTTTTCAATAATTAAATTTTGTAACATTTCTCTAGTTTCAGTATTGATAGGATGAGCAATATCTTTGAATTCTCCGTTTGGAGTTTTTCTGCTAGGCATAGCAATAAATAGTCCTTTATCACTTTCAATAACTTTGATGTCATGAATTACGAAAACATCATCAATTGTTATTGACGCAATAGCTTTCATTCTGTTTTGAGAAGTTACTTTTCTAACTCTTACGTCTGTAATTTGCATATTCTACACCGCCTTCCTTGAATGTTAACTTTATTATCGCATATTAAATTTTCAATGTCAACAATTTGTTTACAATAAAACTTATCATTTGTGTTACATTATTATTTCAAGTAATTTTGGTATCTAATTATACAAAATTTTACTTCTTTTTACGCTATATGGCACTTCTTCATTTATATACTCCATATAACCGTCCATTAGTATTGCTGGTGTAATATTTGATCTTGCACCAGCAGATAGCACTACATCTATACTATCATCTATATTAAATGTATATTTTTCAATTTGAGGTTTTATATCTAACCTTTCCATTCTGTCATAACTTTTCATTACAACTAATATTTGACTTTGAGATAGGTACATTTCCATTTTTTTACGATAGTATGCTCTAATCTCGTCCTTTTCTCTTAAAGATTTGTCTTTAAATTTTTCTGTGTAATCTAAACTTATTACATATTCTGCTGCATATACTCTTACATTTATACTTTCTTCTTTTGGTGATACATATTCTGCTGACATTACAATAAAACCTGTAGGAAGGGCCTTATTTACTTCTCTTACTAAATAACGTGTATCAATTTCTTCTGTAAGATTTATCTCAAAAATCTCACCTGTACTTTCATATCCATCTGCAAGTGGATGAGCAAACATTACTTCCAACATATTAGTATTTGGTGACTTTACTACTGGAAGCTGAGCCTTTAAAAATGCATCATTGAAGATTCTTACTGTGTCTTGTTGAGATATATACATTGCATCTTTTGATTTACCATAAACTAACCTTAGCTTGTTCATCATATATCATCATCCTTCCTGAGCGTATTATATCACAGGAAGCTCCAAAATTAAAGTTTTTTTTACCAAATACGATAAAATATTTATCTTCTAATTTTAAACAAATTCATTTCCTTTTTATAATACCCTTTTATTGCATCCCTTAAGATATCTGCTCCAATAAGCATTTGCGCAATGGAAGAGCTACCTATTCCAATATTTACATACGTGTTAGGAATCTCCTCTATTTCTCCTATTACTGGTAAATTATCTCTGGTCACATATATATTACCACTATATATTCCTATCTCATCTGCTATTTCAACTTTAGAAAATAATTTGTTTGCTATGCTTTTAAGTTTTCTCTTATTCTCTTTTTCAATCATTTCCATATACTTAGGATTTTCCATTTTAAATATATACTTTGTATCAATGCCTGAAATAATCATATTACCCTTTTCATCATTTCTAATATATATTGGTATATCATTTATTACTTTAGCGCATATTCTTTTGTTTAAATTAGTATTTAGAACAACACTAAATCTCTTATATACCTCTACATTTGGTAAATTAAATATAGGTAGATTGTCTATTCCTGTGGTAATGATAAGAGCAGATGTCTTTATTTTAAAGTCATTTTGAGTATAAATTTGTGTATAGTCATAATTTGATGAGATACTTTTTACTGTCGTATTTTCGTATATATATACATTAGGAAAAGATGAAATATATTCAAATATTTTGGAAGTAAAATCATAAGAATCTATCATTCTAGCTCCGTTTTTTATTACAAGCGAATAATTACTATTAACATAGTCTATATCTGATATAACCTCCGCTTTTTCTCCCAAACCATTTCGTACTATAGCTTCATTTTTAAAAGCACCTTTTTGGAACATTTTGGTATTTAAAATATTATAATCTGTCTTTTTTAAATATTCTTGTTTATTTATATCTACTAGTATTTCATCTAGTAAAACATTTGCTTTTTTCTTCATTTCACATAGTTTTCTCTTTATTTTTTCATCTGATTCTTTATTATTTTTTATGTATAAGTCATCCACAAAATCTGTAATACATGCAGAAGATATACTTGTGTTATTATATCCTATAATATTTTTTTCTATTACTATTACCTTAAATCCATCTTTTGCTAGAAAATATGCAGTTATTGCTCCACATATTCCACCACCCACAACTACTACATCACATTCCATATCTTTAGATATATATGGATATGTATTTTTAATTTTATTTTTATTTAACCAAAATCCCCTTTGCATATGTACACCTCATTCATATTGTTTTAAAATTTTGGAAATTTATACTAATTTTTTTATATTCAGGAATAATTTGGTAATAATATTTATGAGGTGAAACTTATGATTAGTAGAAAAAGATTTTTAATATTATTTATAGCTATAATGTTCATAATTATATTTTCTAGAATATTTGCTGCAAATATTACCCATTTTGCACCAGAATATGGGGTAACTACTGCTAATGTAAATCTTAGAAACAGACCAAATACAGATTTTTCTTCTTTTGTTAGAACATTAGCACCCAATACTAATATTAAGTTAGTAGGTTCAATAGATAATTTCTATATTGTTCAATTAGATAATAATGAAGTGGGGTTAATTGCTAAAGAGTATGCAAATATAACAGGAAATAAAAGTAATTCTCTTGAGTATATAGACTATGCACCATACTATGCAACTGTAAAGGGTGATAATACCATTGTTAGAGGTGGTCCATCCACTTCATTTAGAGTATATGGAAGACTTAATAAAGGAGATAAAGTTTTCGTAATTGGCGCAATAGATAACTTTAGATTAGTAATAACGCAAGATAATCTGGTTGGCATGATTAGAGAAGACTTAATAGAATATAGCTCAAATAATGCAACTAATAACAGTGAAAATAATAACACAACTAATGATAATACTAACAATACAGATAATACAGCTAATATAGCTTATATACTGGAAAGAATAAATTCATTAAGAGCTGAAAATGGGTTGCCTGCTCTAGAACTTGACTCACTTATTACAGCTACTGCACAAGCAAAAGCAAATGACATGGTAGATAACAATTATTTTTCACATAATTCACCAACATATGGTACTCCATTTGAAATGATGCAAAATGCAGGTATAATATATAAAACAGCGGGTGAAAATATAGCTGGAAATAATGATATTGATGATGCTATAAATTCATTTATTGAATCAGACGAACATAGTAAAAATATACTCTCTAATTCATATAACTATATAGGTATAGGAATTCAAAAAAGTAACACATATGGATATATTATAGTTCTAATGTTTGTAGGAAGATAAAAAAAAATAAAGAAGGTATGAGATTTTCTCGGTTCTATAATAAATGTTGGGGTGTAAAAACACTCCAACATTATTTTTTAGTAAAAAAATTGCAATTAAATGCA
>CANROM010000074.1 GCA_947632225.1 uncultured Clostridia bacterium
GTTATCAAAAGAATACCATAAGTTTGCAGCTATAAACATTGATGAGAAAGCACCCTCAGTAACACCTATACACAAAGGTATAGAGAATTCTTTTAATGTTGTTTGATCATTTACTAAAGCGAATATTAAAACTACAAATATTGCTGTTAATGTAGTAAGAGAAGTAATAACTGTTCTTCTAAATGTTTGTGATATACTCTCATTTATTACAGCTTTTGTATCATTAGCTTTAGTAATTAGTTTTTTATTTTCTCTTATTCTATCGTATATGATAATTGTTGCGTTAATAGAGTAACCTATTATTGTTAGTACAACAGCTACGAAAGTAGAGTTTATTGGGAACTTAAATACCCCATATACTGCAAATAAGAATGAAACGTCAAACATTAGTGTTAATATAGCAGAAAATGCAGCTGTATATCCTAAAGAATTAAATCTAATAGCAATGTATACTAATAGTAATATAATAGATACGACTATAGCAACTATTGCAGAATTTAATAAATCTTTACCATATGAAGCTTGAACATTTTTAGTAGTTGACTCACCCATATTTGTATATTTCTCATTAAGTGCAGCTACTACTTGATCTGCCATTTCCTCAGGTATAATCTGAGTTGTAATAGATACAGAGTTATTTCCACCACTTGTAGTCTGTACTTCTGGTACTTGGCCAGTTACTGATGATACTATATCATTTATATCACTAACACTATACTCTTCATTAAGTTCAACTTGTATTCTAGTACCGCCTTTAAAGTCTATATCAAACTTATAACCTGTTATAAAGCCATACACAATTCCAGCTATTACTATTACTAAAAAAGTAATTAAAATAACATTTTTATTTTTTACATAATCAAAATTTTTCATGCTACTCTACCTCCTTTTTTAGTCCGAATAGGAATGTACCTTTATTTGCCATTGGCATAAATTGTTTTAGTATAAACTTAGTTATAACAACTGCTGTAAACAAGCTTAAAACTACACCAATTGCTAAGACTATACCAAATCCTTTAATCATTCCTGAGCCTAATAGATATAATACTAATGCAACTATGATAGTTGTAATGTTTCCGTCTATTATTGTACTCATTGCATTTTTAAAGCTCTTATCAAAAGCTTTCTTGTATGCAACTTTCTTTGATAATTCTTCTTTTAGTCTTTCATAAATAATTACGTTAGCATCAACAGCCATACCAATAGATAAAATTAAACCTGCTATACCAGATAGAGTTAATGTTATACCAGTATTAGCAATTATTAGTAATAGCACTGATGTGTATATAATTAAAGATATTGTTGATACAACACCTGGTAATCTATAAATTACAATCATTAAAACACATATTAAAGCTAAAGCTATAGCACCTGCTTTAACGCTTATTTCTAAAGCATGTTGTCCAACATATGGTCCAATATATTCTTTATTTATTACCTCTAAACTAAAAGGTAAACTTCCTGAGTCTATAAGCATAGCATATTCTTCTGCTATTGCTTTCATTTCAGAAAAGCTTTCACCACCTACTGTTATAATTGCTGTTGTTGAATCTATTTTTTGATTAACAGTAGGGCTTGTTATACATTCATCATCTAAGTAAATAGGCATTTCTTTACCTACCATTTTTTCTGTGGCACTGGCAAATTTTTCACTACCCTCTTTACTAAATGTTAATACAACGTGTGGTTGGCTTATTCCTGTTTCATCTACAGGATCACTGCTATATTTTGCAGAAACAATATCATCACCTTGTAATAATACATTTCCTTCTTCGTCTGTAAATTTAATTACTGCTGTTTTATCTAAGCCTTCAACAGCTGCTAGGGGATCTACTGATGTATCACTAGTATTTGTTGGTATTTCAACATTTATTTGATTTGTGTTAGTATCAAGTCTAATAATATAATCATAGATGTTCTTAGCTTCTAATCTTTTTTGTATAACTACTTTTGATTTTTCTAAATCTGCTGCAGTAATTTCTTTTCCTTCATCACTCTTAGCTTCATATACTATTGTAACACCGCCACTAATATCTAGGCCAGTCTTAATTTCTTTGGCACTTTTAATAATAGTTTTATCTCCTATTTTAAGGCCAAATATTGCAAGATAACCTAATAGAAGCATCGCTACAAAAGAAATTACTATTTTAATAATGTTATCTTTTTTCAATTAAATCCCTCCCATAACAATTGTTATTATACTATTTTTAACTATCTTAGTCAATAATACGACAAGAAAAAGCCACATATAAATGTAGCTTTTCACAATATTTATTGATTATTATCTTTATCTGAATTTTCCACACTTTCAACATCTTGTGTGTTTGTTTCTTCCTTTTCTACTACATTTGGTTCTTCAACTTTATCTATATTTACAATTTCATCTTTTTTTACGTTTTTATTGTGTATTATTTTTTCAATCTTATCATAATGCTCTTGAGTATTTTTTATAGCATAAATTACTGTTGCACTTCCATGAGCTTTATCTGCATTTGTGTATATAATAATTACGCCATAATTTAACATTCTATCAAGTACAGTTCTTCTTATTTCTACCTCTTTAATATTAGAATATTCTATTGTCTTTTTTGTTTGATTTAAGAAGTTATTTTCAAATATCAAGCAGTCTTTATAAAATGTATAGGTTATTCCTTTATACTCTAGTATCTGAAATATTATTCTTCCAACAAACAATATTATAGTAAATAATAACACTATTAACATTGCAATACTACACACATTATATACTAAGTTTATAGTTGCATTATTTTGTGAGACTACCGCACCTCTAGCAACAAGCAATACAATGTTTATTATTATTGCAAGTATCATAGAAATAAATGCAGATTTCATCCTTCTACCTGTTGGCATTGCAAGTTCGTAAAAAAAGTCAAACTTAGGTTTTAATTCATATAAAACTTCATTATCTTCTTCCATATATTTTCCTCCTAACAACTAATCTTCTTGAATAATAGTTCCTATATTTTCACCATTTACTACTCTTTTTATTGAGTCTTCATCATTTAGTGCAAACACTAATATAGGAATTTTATTCTCCATACAAAGTGTAATGGCTGTAGCATCCATAACTCCTAGTTTTTCATTTATTGACTGCATATATGTAACTTTATCATACTTAACTGCATCATCATATTTTTTAGGATCTTTGTTATACACACCATCAACGTTTTTTGCAAGAAGTATTACTTCTGAATCCATTTCTACTGCTCTTAGAGCTGCAGCTGAATCTGTTGTAAAGAAAGGACTTCCAGTTCCACAGGCAAATATTACAATTCTACCTTTTTCTAAGTGTCTTACTGCTCTTCTTCTAATGTATGGCTCTGCTACTTGTTTCATTTCAATAGCAGTTTGAACTCTTGTAGCTACACCTTTTGATTCAATCATTTCTTGAAGTGCTAATGCATTTAATGTAGTTGCAAGCATTCCCATATAGTCTGATGTTGTTCTTTGAATATACTCTTTTCCGTATCTTCCTCTCCAAAAGTTTCCTGCTCCAATTACCACAGCTATCTCTACACCTTGCTTATTAAGATCTACAAGCTGTTGAGCAACTCTGTCTAATTTTTCACTATCAATACCTCTTCCGTCTTTTTCACCTATTGCCTCTCCACTTAATTTAATCAATATTCTTTTATACATATTACTCCTCCAATTAACTAATTAAGATTATATCATTTAATAAAATCAGTGTCAATTTACATAGAATACAAAAATACTCGTAAATTTGCATTTACGAGTATCATATAATTAACCATTAACTTGTTTCATAACTTCTTCAGCAAAGTTCTCTTCTTTTTTCTCGATTCCTTCGCCTCTTTCAAATCTAACAAATCTTCTTATAACTATGTTTTCACCTATTCTAGCTACTAATTCTGTTAAAATTTGTCCAACTGTTTTGTCTGGATCTTTAACAAATGGTTGATCTAATAGGCAAATTTCAGAATAGAATTTTTCCATTCTTCCTTCAACTATTTTTTCTGCTATAGCTTCTGGTTTTCCTTCTGCAATAGCTTTTTGTTTTTGTGCTTCTTTTTCAGCTTCTACTATTGAAGCAGGTACATCTTCACGTCTAACATACTCTGGAGCAGCAGCAGCAACGTGCATTGCTACGTCTCTAACAAAAGTTTTAAATTCCTCATTTTTAGCAACGAAATCTGTCTCTGAGTTTACTTCAACTAATGCACCATATTTACCATTGTGAATATATGCATCTACTAAACCTTCAGCAGCAATTCTTCCTGCTTTTTTAGCGGCTTTAGCCATACCTTTTTCTTTTAAAAGTTCTATAGCTTTATCCATATTTCCTTCTGCTTCAGTAAGGATTTTTTTGCAGTCCATTATACCTGCACCAGTTCTATCTCTTAATTCTTTAACTTGTTCGGCTGTTATTGCCATATAAAGCACCCCCTATATATTTATATTTAGATTACTCTTGCTCTTCTTCTTGAGCAACTTCTTCTTGTTCTTCTTTTACGTCAGCTACTTCAGCGTCTTCTTTTTTAGAATCTCTTTTTGTATAATTTCTTCTAGTGTTTTGCTTTGGTTTTCTTTCTATTTTGTCAACGCCTTCTTTGTCTACTAATTCTTGCATTGTTTCGATTTCTTCGTCTTCAACAGTTGCTAAGTTACCTTCTTTAACTTCAACTACTGCATCAGCAATTTTTCCAGCTATTAGGCTAACTGATCTTACTGCATCGTCGTTTCCAGGTATAACCATATCTACGTCATTTGGGTTACAGTTAGAATCTATTAGACCAATTGTTGGTATATTTAGTTTTCTAGCTTCTTTTGTGCAGATATATTCTTTCTTTGAATCTGCTAAAAAGATAAGTGATGGAAGTTTTTCCATATTCTTAATACCACCAAGGTTAGTATTTAAGATTTCCATTTCTTTTCTTAACTTAGTTACTTCTTTTTTAGGTAGAACTTCAAAAGTTCCATCTGCTTCCATTTTCTCTAACTCGTTAAGTCTTGCTATTCTTGTTTTTATAGTAGCAAAGTTTGTTAGAGTACCACCTAACCATCTGCTGTTAATGTAGTACATTCCACATCTTTCAGCTTCTTGTTTGATAGTCTCTTGAATTTGTTTCTTAGTTCCTACGAATAGAACTAGTCCACCATCAGCTACAATTCTCTTTGTTTCGTTATATGCTTCTTGTAGCTTTTTTAAAGTTTTTTGTAAATCTAAGATGTATATTCCATTTCTTGCTGTGAATATATATGGAGCCATTCTAGGATCCCATCTTTTTGTTTGGTGACCAAAGTGTACACCAGCTTCTAGTAATGATTTCATTGGTATAATTGCCATTTAAAATTCCTCCTTCTTTTTATCCTCCACAATTATCTACATTTTACACGTCCAAATATATTTTGGAAGAAGAATAAAACTCCAATTGTGTGCGTATTTGTATGTCTACTAGATTTTACATACAGCGATATTATTATAGCATAAATTTAGTTATTATGCAATAAAAAA
>CANROM010000075.1 GCA_947632225.1 uncultured Clostridia bacterium
ATTCCTATTATTTCAGTATTGTCTTTTAACTCTTTAAATGGCTTATTTAAGTCTTTTACTTTTAAAAGATGTAAGAATGTACCTTCAACAGTTAAAGCCATAATTTCGGTATTTTCGCTTAAATCTAAGTTGGTTAATCTATAAAACTGCATATCGTTATATATTTTTGTATATTTTTCTGATGATAATACCTCAGAGGCAATACTGTATTTCATTTTTTCTATTAAATTTGAAGAGCTACTTTCAAAAGTATTTAGTACTTTATATGTTATTGTATTGAAAATACTTTCTTCAAGTTTATCACTTTTAAAGATAAGTAATTTAGATAACTCTTTCTGTTTTATAGTAAATTGTACAGGTGAGTATCTATTTTCTGAAATTAAAAGTGTATCCACTAATGCATTTTGAATATTTTTTACATTATCTAAGATTGCTTCTTCAAGCTCGTTCATAGTTTCTGTCAAGCTAGCAGAAATGTCTTCAAGTTCATCATCATCCAGTTCTGGATTTATTTCTTGTAGTGATTTTGAAATTTGGTAAAGTATAGATTCTCTTTCTTTTAAGATACTTTCATCAATTTCTTGATTTGGAAGTACTTTTTTAGAAGATATATAATTATCATCTAACAATTTATTAAAATATAAAAGCTTATTATAATTTGAATAATTTCTACTTGCCTTGTCTAAGATATCTAGTAAAAGTTCTGGATTTTCAACTCTACATCTTGCAAGAGTTCTACTTAAATATGAAGAAGGATTTAAAAATAAGTGATAGTATAAATCTTCTTCTTGTATATTTAATGAAAAACACAATTGCTTTAGAATTTGTCCTTCAAGGAAATAAATATTATTATCTGTTATAATACCATTTCCTAAAAAGTCATTAGTATATGTCCTATAAGTAGGCACGATACTTAGAGTTGTTGGCTCTGTATAAAGTAGTCTACAAACAAGATTAGAAACAACAGCTCTGTTAAAACCGAAATTTTTGTGTTCTTGTTTATAACTTAATTTTGAAAGGGAAGTAGTGGCATATCCTACTTTATATACGTCTTCATTTTTAGGTGTAGTAGTAATCGCATATATTAGACGTAAAAAAAGAGACTCTAAGTCATTTGTATCCTTTATGTACAATTCTTTTGTTAAGGCATCATAATATCCAGTTTTATAATCATGAGCTTTATCTTTGCCAATAAAAACAGCATTAACATTATTGTATAGTTTTTTTGCTAAGGCATTAACTTTTATATTATCTACATATCCAAAATCTACCAATTTTTCAAATAAAAAATCTACTTTTTGAATAAAGTCATTATTTACTTTACATTTTTGTTGAAACTTTTCTAAGTAATTCATATATTCCTCCAAAAGTCTATAATTTAATTCTATAATAAAGGAATAAAATATACAAGCAATTCGACACAAAAGTAAATAAAAAAACACCTTAGAACTAGTCTAAGATGTTTGTGTTATTTTATTATTTTAATTCTAATCTAGGATTATCTTCAACTCTAGTATTATTAACAGGAAATACTCTTTTTTCACTTGGGATAAATCCTCTAACTTGTACTGTTGGAAGTATCCAAGTGTATGCCCCTATAAATGAACCTGGTAGGGTAGTGCAATTTGCACCAAGTCTACTATTATCTCCAACAATTGCACCGAAGAAATCTGTTTGAGTATCTACTTTTTCACCTGATGAATTTTTTACTGTTATATTTTTTTGATCAAATCTTCTATTTGCAAGAATAGTTCCAGAACCAACTCTAGTAGATTTACCAATTATACTATCGCCAGCAAATGTCATACTTTGAACTTTACATTTGTTTTGTAGTATGCTGTGCTTTATTTCTGCACCATGACCAATTACACAGTTATCTCCAATAATACAACCTGGTCTAATTAGTGCTCCTGATTGAATAGTACAATTTTTACCTATTATTACAGGTCCCTCAATGCTAACGTTAGAGTGAATTTCAGTACCTTCTCCAATTATATAGTTGCCTTTTAAAGATACAAATTCACCTAAAGTACCGTTATTTATTTTTACATTGTTTTTTTCTACTAATTCGTTTAGTAGAGGAGTTACTTTAGCAAGAGCTTCCCAAGGATATGTACATTCCTCAAAAACTTCTTTATGCTCGAATTCATTCATATGTTCAAAATAGTAATCTAATTTTAAATTTTCCATAAAATACCTCTTTTCATATTATTTATTTTCTACTTCTTTTAGTGAAGGAACAATAGTGTTGTCTTTTATATATGTATTTTGTAATACATTAGTAAATGGACCAATTTTGCAGTTATTTCCAATAGAAGCTCTATCTACTTTAGAAGATTCGATAGTTGTATTATCTCCAATTGTTGAAGAAATTATAGTTGAGTTTGGTCCTATAATACAATTTTGACCTATTATTGTTTCTCCTTGAATGTTAGTTCCAGGGTATATAATAGTGTCTTTACCAATTGAAACATCAAGAGATATGTATGTATTATCTGGATCAATAAGAGTAACACCATTATCCATATGTTTTATACGATTATTTTGTAGCAAAGTTTTAGTAACAATAGAAAGATCGTTTCTAGAGTTAACACCTTGTGTCTCTGCTGGGTTTTGAATACCATATACTCCAACACGTCCACCTTTTTCAATGATGTAGTAAGGTATATCTGTAATGTAGTATTCTTTTTGAGCATTGTTGTTATTTAATTTAGAAAAACTTTCTTTTAAATATTTTCCTTTGAAGCAATATAGTCCAATATTAACTTCTTTTATTGCAAGTTCGTCTTCATTACAATCTTTTTGCTCTACAATTCTAGATAAGTTTCCTAAAGAATCTCTAACGATTCTACCATAAGCAGGTGTCTGATCAAAAACTGCAGATACAAGAGCACCATCAAAATTACCCATTTCTAGGAAAGAAATAAATGAAGTAATTGTATAAGGGGATATTAGAGGCATATCTCCATTTACAATTAAAACTAAATCATCATCATCAATATAGTCTTGAGCTTGCATAGCAGCGTGTCCAGTTCCTAGTTGTTCTTTTTGTAGTATGCATTTTACATTACTTCTAGAGCTTAGTACTCTTTCAACATCTTCATGTTTATGTCCTACAATGACATATATGTCGTCTATATTAGCATTTTCACAAGCGTCACAAACATAGTCTATGATGCATCTATCATAAACCTTGTGTAGTACTTTTGGTAGATTAGATTTCATTCTTGTACCTTTTCCACCAGCAAGAACTATTGCTTTTAATTTTCTCATCAAAATCACTTCTCCTTAAATGTATTTAATATATAAATACAACGTCAATATTCTATCATAAAAGGGGATAAATGTCAATGAAGACTAGATTTCTCTAGTCTTCATTATTGTTTTCTATATTATCAGATAAAAGATATTCCTCATCATCAGAACTATCTTCTTCAGATGCAACTACATCTAGTACATCTGTACCATAAAATTCATCTTCACTTCCAATTGGAAGGGCTTCAACATTTTTAAGCTTTCTTTGAATTGTTCTTGTTTTAGCACTAGCTCTTTCCATTGTGTTGCTAATTTCTTGCAACTTTTTATTTGTCTTATCTAGAAGCTCACCAAATTTTTCAAACTCAGATTTAACTCCACCAAGTAATTTCCATACTTCACTTGAACGCTTTTCTATAGCAAGAGTTCTAAAGCCCATTTGTAAACTATTAAGTAATGCTACAAATGTATTTGGTCCAGATACAATAACTCTATATTTTTGTGTTAGAGTCTCAATAAGAACAGTATTTTTTACTATTTCACAGTATAAGCTTTCAGTAGGTAAGAACATTATACCAAAGTCTGTAGTATATGGAGTTTCAATGTACTTATCATGAATATCTTTAGCAAATAGTTTAATAGAATTCTCAAGGCTTTTTCTAGCTTCTGTTATTAGCTCAACATCTCCAGCTTCTTGAGCATCAACAAGTCGTTTATAATCTTCAACAGGAAACTTCGAGTCAACAGGGAGTAATACGTTTTGTCCATCAGTTTTACCAGGAAGCTTTATAGCAAACTCTACAAATTCAGTTGCATTAGGCTTAGTTTTTGCACTACATATGTATTGATCTGGAGTTAAATACTCTTGTAATATATTACCAAGCTCAATTTCACCCCAAGTACCTCTAGCTTTTACATTAGTGAATATTTTCTTTAAGTCTCCAACGCCTTGTGCAAGACTTTGCATCTCACCAAGTCCCTTATACACAGATTCAAGTCTATCATTTACAACTTTAAATGACTCTCCAAGTCTTTGCTCAAGAGTACCTTGTAGTTTTTCATCTACGGTAACACGCATTTTCTCTAACTTATCTGCATTATCTTTTTGCATAAGTTGTAATCTATTTTCAACTGTAGCACGAATAAGCTCAAGTTTTTCTTCCATATTTTTACGTGTGTTTTCAAGTTTTTGCTCATTTAATTGTGTAAGATTTGCAATTTGAGTTTGTTGTGTATTTGAATTTTCAGATATTTTTGCACCAATATTTGTTAGTAATTCTTCACGAGTCTGCATAAGCATTATTGAAATTTCTTTTCTTAAATCATTTGAATTATTAGATTTGCTCTTTAAGCTGAATAAAAGCGCTATTATTACTAAAAGAAGTAGGAGAGTAATAGCACTTAAAATAATTGTTAAAGTCATATATTTACCTCATTTCTTTATACCTCAAAATTATATCAAACAAACAAAAGTTTGTCAACGAAATGAGCAAAAAAATAGAGCCTCATTTGAGACACTATTTAGATTGTTTTTTATCAGAAAGACTAAATGCTTGGCCTAAGGCTATTATTTGATAAGCTACTAAAAAGCTTATATCAAATACTTTGGATACAAAAAATGTTATACCAAATGCTACCACTACAACAGCTAATACAGATAGTACAACTAATATCAAGTCTGAAAGACTACCACTATAAATTGATGCAATAATAAAAATTATTGCTAAAATAGCAAGTGCTGCTAAGTGAAAGCCAATAAATACCATTCCTTGATCCCATCCAAAAGCATTAGCCAAAATCACGCTACATACAAAACAAACAATCCATGTAAGAATTTTCTTCATTCTATTCCTCCTTCTTTTCCTATTAGTTATAGGAAATATAAACAAAACTCTACAATATATATTATATCATAGTTTACATAAAAATACAAATCAAATACAAAAAAATCGCCTTAAAAAGCGATTTAATTGGTGCGGGTAAAAGGACTTGAACCTTCACGCCTCTCGGCATCGGCTTCTAAGACCGACGTGTCTGCCAATTCCACCATACCCGCGACTACGTGTATTATAATACCACACTAACTAACCTTTGTCAATAGTTTTTTATTAAATTTTTACTAGTC
>CANROM010000076.1 GCA_947632225.1 uncultured Clostridia bacterium
CTTATCATCTCAGCATTAGTAAGTGTATCATAAGCTTTAGTGTCAATTGGTATTCCCTTCTCACTATAGATAGCTTTTGTTCCACCATTTACATATTTTCCTACATCCTGTAATAATTCCTTTACAAGATTATATGCAATTTTTTGAGATGCTCTCGTAACACCAGTAAGTCTTAGATTAGCTTTGATAAAATGAGCCATATATTTAGGATAAATCATAGAGTCATATTTTGGTGAAAATTTTGAAACTTTTCTTAATCCATATGGTGTATATAACTCCTTAAATACTGTATCTAGTATTTTATTTGGTATTTGATTACTTACGCAAGGAAAAGACAAACTCAAAGTATATAGCATTTCAACACTTGCATATGTATCTTCATCTTTAAGATTGTTTTTCATTATATTTTTATCACTTACCCAAAATTCATTTTCAATAAGATTTTTAAAATATATTTCTTGCAATTCTATTTGCTTATCTGTATCACCTATCCATGTTAAAATATTTAGATATATTTTTACAGCATTAAGCATTAAAGCTGCAACTTCTATTGAATTAAAGCAAGTAGCTCTATTATCTGGTTCAATCAAATCATATAGTATCTCTTTTATTGAATCTATATATAATTCTATTCTTCCTTCTTTTTGCAATATTCTATTTACTGCTTCAATGTACCAAAGTCTTAGTCTATTATATTTTTCTTTTAAATTTTCATCTAAATTTAACTTTCCTATTTCTTTAATAATTTCATAGACTCTTGTAACTACAATCTTTGCCTCTTTTACCTTCTTTAAATATAGGTATTGCCCTTCTATAGACTGTGTAGTAGCTATCAAGTCTTCTATATCTTTTTCTAGTTCAATATTAGATAAGTTCTTAATGTTATTTATATATTCTTCGTTATAATCTTTTTTGTATGGTAAATATGGTACAAGCATATTTTCCATATCTGTATTTAATATAGATTTTGCAAGGTCTTGTAGCTCAACAAAATTTTCGTCTATATCAAAAGTAATGTTTTTATTTCTTGCTTCAATATTGTTAAAAACATTAAGCGTATTTATATCTTCAATGTTAAATTCCTTATATGATATATATACATATATCTTAGTTTCTCCTTCTGCTTTTATCTTAGTAGAAAATTCACCACAAATCATTAAATCTTCATAATAAACTTTTTTCTTTGTATCAGAATCTATTAGTTCATGTTTAACATCACGAAAAACTTTATCACTTGCTTTCCATTTCATTTTATCTGATTTTAAAACTATATTTTCCTGATTTAAAACACTTAATGCTAAAAATGCACCGTTATTTGTTTCCCTTTGGTTAAACTTAAGCATAGTATTATTTTTCATATTATAAAAATCACGATATGTTAGAAGTGGTATAACTTTAAATTCTACATTATCTTTAAGTGAATTTTTTACTGTATATTCAATACACAAAGTGCCATTTTTTTCGTCAAAAGCATATCTTTTTGAATAACTTAATTCACCAAAACTATACTCAAAGTAGTTTTTTTCTAAATCTATCTGAGTTATATATTCTCTTGTGTCTAATTCTTTAGAATTAGTATCTATTTCAACTACTTTATATTCGTTTGATTTAGTAGAAAAAGTCTCCACTATATTTTCAACTAGAACCTTGCCATTTCTTATATACATGCCATGATATGGTCGTTTAGTATATAAAGAACCAGTTGTGCAAAAACAAGTTTTAGCATTATCTGATATAGTATATTCTATCTGTCTTGCTTGTTCATAGTTGTTTATTTCTCTTTTGTACTTAAACATTTATCTTTACTCCTTTGAGATTTTATCTTTTAGCTTATTTATTGTTTGTTGTGACTTAGCACTTGTTTTAACCTCTTTAGTCTTTCCCTTAGTTTTATTCTTCATTACTTTTTTCTGAATTCTCTTATTTTTCAACTCTCTTAGCTTAGATTTTATAGCTCTCTTATTTGAAAGCATTTGCTCTTGTTTCATATGCTTTTTCTTAATAGAGACAATGTTTAAATCTCCTATTGACTTAGTTTTAGATAAAGTCATTATTATCTCTGCAAGTCTATCTGCATCATGTATAAGTGCATTTTTAGCAGTAAGTACAAAGTCTTCTTGGATTACACAAATAGCTCTATTTTGTATATTTTCTAGGTCTATTGTAACTGCTGTTGAATCTTCCTGATTAAAATCTTTTATCATCTCAGGAGTTATTTCACCATTATTTACAATAGCATAGTCTAATACATGTTTTCCAAGATATCTTTCAATTTCATTTACATATCTTGCAAGTGTATATCCTTCAGTTTGTCCAGGCTGATTCATGATATTTGCAACATATACTTTCTTAGCTTTAGACTTTACAATAGCTTTTGAAACATCCTCAAAAAGTAAATTTGAGGCAATTGAAGTATAAAGTGAACCTGGTCCTAAAACAATTATATTGGCTTTATTTATAGCATCTATAACTTCTGGAACAACTTTTAAGCTTCCATCTTTTAAAAAGATTTGTTTTATAGCAGTTCTTGTTTCTCTAACTCTTTCACTTATATTTTCTTTTCCTACAACAACTTCTCCATTTTCAAGACCAGCACAAAGTATAAGTTCATCTGTTGTTACAGGATATATATCACCTTGTACTTTAAATATATCTGAAAGCTTGTCTATTGCTTTTGGAAAACTTCCAGTAATTTCTGTTAAAGCATTTATAATAGAATTACCTATTGAGATACCTGTTTCTTCCTTATATGTAAGTAATTTTGAAAAATCTGATTCAGATGTTGAAAGTGCAGATATGCATTTTCTTATATCTCCTGGTGTTATTCTTTCTTCTTTACTCATAGCTGATGTTAGTGTATAGTCATCGGCAGACACATTAACTACAGCTGTAATATTAGATGTATATTCCTTTAGTCCTTTAAGTAAGTTTGGTAGTCCTGAACCACCACCTATTACAACTACTCTTGGTCCTTTTTTTAGTCTTGGATCACCATATAATAATTGTCTTATACGTACATTCTTATTTCTTTTAGATATATTTTTTAATGAAACAAGTAGTATATTTCTTTGAGCTAATATAAACGAAAATACTATACCAAATATAGAAAGAGATATAAGAAGTACATATGCTATTAGCATAGTTGGTGTTAAGTCATCTGTTTTTCCAAGTGATGTACCACAAAAAATAAGTAAAAATACAGATAACAACAATACAAATATATATCTTTTTACTCTAGCTCCTGGCTTAAGCCATTCAATTAGATCTCTCATACTAATTTCCTCCTAATATAACAACCTCTTCTTCAAGCTTTACTTTAAATTGTTCATACACTTTTTGCTTTATGTATTCTATTAAATCTATAACATTTTTGCAAGTTGCATTACCTGTATTTATCATAAAGCCTGAATGTTTAGTAGATACTTGTGCCCCACCTATACTATAGCCTTTTAGGCCACAATCATCAACAAGCTTACCAACAAAGTATCCGTCTGGTCTTTTAAATACGCTTCCAAAATTTGGATATTCTAGTGGTTGCTTTTCTCTTCTTGAAGTCATAAGTTCATCCATTTTACTTGCTATTTCTTCTTTATTTCCTTTTTCTAGCTTATATATTGCATACACAATTACTAACTCAGGTTTATCTACAAATATGCTATGTCTATATGAAAATTCGGCCTCATCTGAAGAAATTTCAACAAGATTTAAATCTTTGTCTATGTATCCTATTTTTTCAACAACGTTTACCATTTCTGAGCCATAAGCACCAGCATTCATTCGTATTGCACCACCAACACTTCCTGGTATTCCACAAGCAAATTCAAGTCCAGTAAGTTCATTATCTAGTGCAATTCTTGAAAGCTTAGGAACAGATACACCTGCACAAGCTTTTATATAATTATCTTGTAGTTCAACATTTGAAAACTTGGATGTAATTTTAATTATAAGTGCATGTACACCTTCATCTTTAACTATTAAATTACTGCCATTTCCAATGATGTAGTATTTAAGACCATTTTCTTTAGCATATCTAAGTACCGCTTGAATTTCTTCTATACTACTAGGTTCTACTAGGCAGTCACAGTTTCCACCAACCTTCATAGTAGTATGGTTTTTCATAGGCTCATTATACCTTATATTTTCTATTGGAACTATTTTTTCAAGTCCTTTATATTTTTCCATATACTCCTCCTAAACTATTGCCTCAACAAAAGATTTAGCATCAAATTTTTCTATATCTTCTATTTTTTCTCCTACACCTATATATTTTACAGGTATTTTTAGTTCATCTACTATACTAAATACTACTCCACCTTTAGATGTAGAATCTAGCTTAGTTAAGAATATTCCATTTACATCTGTTTTCTCCAAGAAATTCTTTGCTTGAATAGCACCGTTTTGTCCTGTTGTAGCATCAAGCACCATAATTGTCTCTTTGTATACTTCTTCAGATATATTCTTATCTATTATTTTTTTCATTTTTTCAAGTTCATCCATTAAGTTTTTCTTATTATGAAGTCTTCCAGCAGTGTCACATATTAGTACATCATATCCCTCATCATTAAATTTTTTAGTAGCATCATATATTACTGAAGCTGGATCTTGCATCTCTTTTCCTAGACATATGTCTACATTATTTCTTTGTGCCCAAATATCTAGTTGATCAATTGCACCAGCTCTAAATGTATCTGCTGCTGCAAGTAATACTTTTTTACCACTATCTTTATATAATTTAGTAAGCTTACCAATAGATGTAGTTTTACCTACACCATTTACTCCAACAACAAGTATTACCTGTTTCTTATCTAAATTTATATTATCTACAATATTTATATCATCTGCTACTAGTATATTTATCATTTCCTGTCTTAATAGCTCTTTAATTGCTTGCTCACTTTTATCCACTTGCTTTTTCAAGTCTTCTCTTAATCTATCACAAATTTTAGTACTTGTTTCATATCCTACATCAGATAAAATTAGAGTTTCTTCTATCTCGTCAATTACCTCATTTATATCTTTTTTATCTGCAAAAATATTACTCATTTTTACATCAAAAGCTTCTTTGGTCTTCTTTAAATTCTCTTTTAGTTTACTAAAAAACATCCTATTCCTCCGTATTAAATTTTATGTGTTATTTCTTTATCATATAACACCAAAAGTATATCATAAAAGCTAATCTTTTACAACAGCATATCGTAGAACAAAAGTGAATCAAAGATTCACTCCATTGCAAATTTCTTGCAATGTTCTTTATAAAGAGTTTGTAACCTTTAATTTTTTTAGGCTACTCTTTTCTTTATTGGTCGTTGTTCTCGACCATTATCCATCGCAATTTCTTGGTTTG
>CANROM010000077.1 GCA_947632225.1 uncultured Clostridia bacterium
GAGAGGGAGATAGTGTAGACAATGCTCTAAAAGATGGATACATAGGTGTTAAGTTTGATATTACTTGTATAGATTCAAATTTAAACGAGACAGTATCATATGGTAAAAATGATACAACATCATCTAGAATAAACACAACTCAGTGGGACTATGAAGGATATTTAGGATTCTCTACAATAGGAAGACCAGTAACAGAAGAGTCAAGTTTAAGATTACAACTTGAAAAAGGTATTTGGAAGATAAATACTCAAGATTTATATGAATATGTAAAAGGTACTGTAGTGCTATATGATATAGATAGCAGAGCAGCAGATGATATACAATAATAAAAAGAGGAAAATATGGAATATATAATTCATTTGACGGAAAATTGCAATTTGAATTGTGCTTATTGCTATGAAAAGAAAAAAGATAAAACTAAAGACATTTCTTTTGAGAATATAAAAAAAATAATAGATTATGAAGCAAATCAAAAACATAAAAAAACGAGAATTATTTTCTATGGTGGAGAGCCACTATTAAAAAAGGATCTAATAAAAGCCACTATTGAATATATAAATTCTAAAAAATGTAAAACGAAATTTTCCTATGGAATAACAACTAATGGCACTTTATTAGATGATGAGTTTCTAGAATACATGAAAAGAAGCAATTTTGATAGTATTGGATATAGCATTGATGGAGATATGGCAGCACATGATTTAAATAGGTGTACTATCGATGGAAAAGGTACTTATAATATAGTTAAAGAAAACGCAAAAAAAGTATTAAATTATTTTGACCAAGCTACTGCTATGATGGTAGTAACAAAGAATAATTTGAGCATGCTTAGTGCAAGTGTTAGGAATATAATAGACATTGGCTTTAAAGTAATCAATATTGCTTTTGACTATACATATGATTGGCAAGATGAAGATTTAGAAGTTTTAAAAAAGCAGCTTTATGATGTTGCTGATATTTATAAGAAAATGATTATGGCTGAAGAAGATATATACATTCCAATGATAGACGAAAAAATAAAGTCACACATAGACAAAAGTTATGATTGCAATAAGGATTGCAAATTCGCTACTGAAAATATAAATATAGGAACAGATGGAAAGCTTTATCCTTGTACACAGTTTGTAAAAAACAAAGACTTTGTTATAGGAGATTGTGATAGCGGAATTGATGTACAAGCTAGGAAAAGATTATTAACGAGAAATATCAACGAAAATATTAATTGTGTAGAGTGTACTGTAAAGAGTAGGTGCAAACATCTATGTGCATGTAAAAATTACGTTTTAACCAGTGATATAAATGGATTATCTCCATTTACCTGTGAAACAGAAAGAATGCTCATTGAAATCTCGGATAATATCGCTAATTATTTGTATAAGAATAATTCTAGAATGTTTATCCAAAAATTTTATAATAAGAAATATAATCTATTAAATCAAGTTGTAGAAAGAAAATATAAAAAGGGGTGAGATTGGTATGGAAATAAGAAAAGTGGATAAGAAATCTCAAAATGAATATCCAGAATGTGAAAAAATTGATAATCAAAAGATTAAAGAGAGTATTCCTAAAAAATGGAAAAAAATAGGTATTAATTCAGTTTTAATAGGAATTATGCTAGGAAAAAATGGAGCTTATGCAGTAAAAAAGCTAGATCTTATAGATGATATGACAGATGTATCTGGTATTGCCCCTGTGCAAACTCCTTTGCAATCAGCTGTTGGAGTCTTAGATAAGGTAAGCTTAGTAATCCAAATAGTTTCATTTTTAGTAGCTATATGTACTGGTATTAAGATGCTATTAGTAAAAAATAAAAGTAAAAAAACAGGTGTGAATGTAGAGGTTCCTAGATGGGTAAATTTAACTTGTAAAATTTCTTTAATTGTATTGGTAGTTTCATCTATAATACATATATTATTACATATTTATAGTGCATTAAATTAAGTATGAGAACTAAAATGTATCTTAAAAATTATATATGAAGAGTTGGTCTAGTTAAACTAGGCCACTTTTTTTGTCTTTTTTTGTAGCATATATAATAAATTAGCAAGTCTTGAATAGATATATACTAGGGTGATATATCGTGAAAGTAAGACTTGCTTTTTTGTATGTTATATCTACTTTTTTAATCATTATAATTGTGGTACTTGCTCTGGTAAAAGGCAAGAAAGAAGAGATAAAAATCGAAAAGGAGGAAGAAGAGGAAATAGATTTTGAATCTAAAGAAAATATACAGTTATATATGAGCAAAAACGACCAAATTACAGAAGTAAACCTAAATTACTACTTACTATGTGTTGTTGCATCTGAAATGCCATTTAAATACGAATATGAAGCTTTAAAGGCACAAACAATTGTAGCTAGAACCTATCTATACAATAAAATAATAAACAACTTAGAAGAAAATGGTGATGTGTGTGATGACTATAGGCATTGTCAGGCATTCAATACAATAGACAAGTTAGAAGAAATATGGATTAAAAAAGGGTTTTCTAATGAGGAAATAAAAGCTGGAGAGGACAAGATAAAAAAGGCAATAGTTGCAACAGAAAACAAAATTATAACATATAATGGAAAAATAATAAATGCATTATTTCACGCAAGTAGCCCACAAAGAACAGAAGATGCTAAGGCTATTTGGTCTGGCGAGGATGTTCCTTACCTAAAATCTGTGGATAATGTGGAAAGTTTAGATTACCAAAACAGAAATAGTGAAGTGAATGTATCATATTCAACTTTTAAAAATACTTTAATAGATAACGGATATATTGACGACCTAGATAAAGATACCTTTTTAAGTACTAGCATAGGAGAATATACAGAAAGTGGTAGAGTAAAAACGCTAAAGATAGGTTCATATTATATAAAAGCAGAAAACTTAAGAACATTATTTGGACTAAACTCTACTAATTTTACTTTTGATATTGATGAAAATGGTATCACATTCAAGGTACTTGGATTTGGACATGGAGTTGGTATGAGTCAGGTTGGGGCAGACACTTACGCTAAAGAAGGAATGACATGTGATCAAATAATACATCATTATTATACAGGTGTAGAAATAGCAGATGTTGAAGAAATACAAAAGAGAAGGGAAGAAAAATGAAAATAAAAGTTAAAAATATATTTAAAGAGTTTATACATAAGTTAAAGATTAAACCTAGTAAGTCTAAAAAGGAAGGAAAGGTAATAAAATTTAACTCAAACATAGATAATAATGATAATGAGGTTGAACATATAAGAAAAGGCGCACAAATAGTAACTGAGGAAAAGAAAAAAGTAAAACTGGACGCAAGAGGGCAAAAAATTTTAATTAGTATGATAATGCTTCTTTTACTTACAACAACTCTTAATATTAGATACAAAGATTATTTAAATCTTGAAGAATACGGAAAAGATGTAAGTAGTATATCCGTAGTGGCTAGTGCCGACGAAAATAAAGAAATGAAACTGCCAGATGATAATGTAATTGCTACTAAAGCAGAAGAAAAAGTAGTTGTACTTCCAAAAAAAAAAGAAAAGTTGGTATTTTCATCTCCACTTAATAATGCACAAATACAAAAAATGTATTCAATAGATAAAGTGATATATTCAAAAACATTGCAACAGTGGAAGACGCATGACGGAATAGATGTAGTTTCTGCAAGCTCTAGTGATGTTAAGAGTATTGAAAAAGGTGTTGTAAGTAATGTTTATACAGATTCATTTTATGGTACTACGATTGAGATAGAACATATAAATGGATATAAGAGTGTATATTCCAATTTAGATGAGAATGTGTACGTAAATATTGGAGAAAGCGTAATTAAGGGTCAAAAAATTGGTAAGTTAGGAAATACATCAGTAGGAGAATATTTAGATGATGAGCACTTACACTTTATGCTTTATCTAAATGATAAAAGTGTAGATCCTACGTATATCTTTAATTAGGAGGTAATTATATGGTTGATATTGAAAATAGAGCAAAGTTATTTGCGTTATATATAATAGAAAATAAAGCTACAGTAAGAGCAACTGCTAAAAAGTTTTGTACAAGCAAGTCTACTGTGCATAAAGACGTAGCAGAAAGATTAGAAAAATTTAATCCTTCTCTTGCTGAAGAGGCAAAAAAAGTGCTTCAGATAAATAAATCTGAAAGACATTTAAGAGGTGGAATGGCAACAAAATTAAAGTATAGTAAAATAAGTTAATGTATAAGTTTGTAAAATTAGGTTGCAAAAGCTTGCTAAATGTAATATAATTGTAACAGAAAGAGAGGGGATATAGTGATTTTTGGCGGACAAGATATAGGAATAGATTTAGGAACTGCTACAATACTTGTTTATGTAAAAGGCAAGGGAATTGTTTTAAGAGAACCTTCAGTAGTTGCAATAGATAAAAATACAAATCAAGTTTTAGCAGTAGGTCAAGAAGCAAGAAAAATGCTTGGAAGAACTCCAGGTAATATTGTTGCGCTTAGACCACTAAAAGATGGTGTTATATCAGACTATACAATTACTGAAAAAATGCTAAAATACTTTATAAATAAAGTATGTGGAAAATTCGTGTTTGCACCTAAAATTATGATATGTGTCCCTTCAAGAGTAACCGAAGTTGAAAGGAAAGCTGTTATTGATGCAGCCACTCATGCTGGTGCAAGAAAGGTATACTTAATAGAAGAACCTATAGCTGCTGCAATAGGAGCTGGTATAGACATTTCTAAACCATATGGAAGTATGATAGTAGATATTGGTGGAGGTACTACAGATATTGCTGTTATATCTTTAGGTGGTTCTGTTAAAAGTACATCAATAAAAATGGCTGGAGACAAATTTGATGAAGCAATAATTAAGTATATAAAAAGAAATCGTAACGTTATAGTTGGAGAAAGAACGGCTGAGGATATAAAAATAAATATTGGCTGTATGTATCCAAAGTCTGTTACTGAGCGTATGCAAGTTAAAGGTAGAGATGTAAGTAGTGGACTACCTGTAGAAATAGAAGTTACATCAGACGAAATATTTAAAGCGCTATCTGAATGTGCTGAAAAAATACTAGAAGGAGTTCATTCAATACTTGAAGAAACTCCACCAGAACTAGTTGCAGACATATCTGAAAGAGGAATATATATAACAGGTGGTGGTGGACTAGTCTGGGGACTAGATAAACTTATAGCAGATAAGACGGGAATTCCTGTAATGATTGCAGAAGATGCGCAATCTTGTGTGGCAGTTGGAACAGGAAAAGCTTTAAATCATATAGAGCTTTTAGAAACAGGAAATGGAATAAAAATTAAAAAATTTTAGAAGTATAGAAATATACTTCTTTTTT
>CANROM010000078.1 GCA_947632225.1 uncultured Clostridia bacterium
GTCTTGAGACACTGCGAGTAACAGAGCCTTAAAGGCGCATAGTAAAATACCCCCAGCTAAGCTGGGGGATTTTTATTGCGCTTGAAATACACTTGAAAAGTATACATAATTGTGATAAAATATACACGCAGATTTTTTATGCAATATGGAAAATATTTTTTCTATATGAAGGGAGGGAATATAATAGCCTTTTCCTTATTGCTACTCATAAAATAATTTTTAGGAGGAATTATATGAAAATTGATGTTATGACATATATGCTGTTATCTAAAAAATTCACTGATGCGTACTTCTTAGAAATGTATTTAACTTGCGTAGATGGTGAACCAAAATTTGAATATGAGTTTTCAAGTGCTAGACATGGATATGATTTAAAAATTAAACCAGAAGACATGACAAGTCATAGTATGAGAAATATTTATGAAAAAATGGTAAAAAAAGTAGAGCCATATAAATCTAAGCTAGAAGAGTCTATAGATGAGTTAAAGCTATTTTTTAAATATCCAGTTTCTGAATCTATTGATGCAATAGATGGTTCTTTTAGTATTGTCGATGCAAAAGAATATGACAGAATTGGGTTAAGATATTACTATAGTGTTGTGACTGTTCTAGATGTAAAATCACTCAAAGAAAAAATACATAATGGTATAGTTACTGATTCGAATATTAAAGAAACAGTAAAATCTAATGCGTCTGAAAGAGGAAAAATCATACCTAAAGAGTTATTTTCATTTTGTAAAAGTAAAGATAAAAATGAATTTTGGTTGAAATGGAAAAATGAAAAGATAGCAAGAGTTGATAGTATAAGAGACATTAATTCTAGATGTGTAACTATTAGAAAAGTGGATATTTTATATTACCCTTTAGAGAAAATAGCAAATACAGAAAAATACAAGTTTAATGATGTAAATACGACAAAATATATGGACTTAAAATCTATGCTATTAGTTATACAAAAGAAAAACTTAAAAAGAAAAAATGTCGAAAAACTACTTAAAAGATTCAAGAGAAAACTAGTGAAAGATAATGTAATTGAAGATAAGAATGCATTTATGCTTGAAAAATGCTATGAGGATGACAGTATTATAATGTACAAAATGTATTAAAAAGTGGCGGAAAAATTTTCCACCACTTTTTTTAGATTGCTTGATACGATTTAATAATACCGTACGCTCCTATACGAATACAGTTAGAAGGTCTCAAAATTGCAATTGCTTTTGGACTAACTTCCTGTATAACCTTTTTTACATACTCTTTTTTAGTTTCTTCTTCACCGTGATTTATTAGTATAGATTTTACATTTTTAAATCTCCTTAGAAATTCAATTAAATCTTCAGATTTAGCATGCCCTGAAAATTCATTTGTAGAATAAACTGTTGCCCTTTTTATAACCTTAGCACCATTTATCTCTATTTCATCTCCATTTGTTGCATTTTTCAATTTGTACCCCAAAGTGTTTGGAGTAGTGTATCCACAGAAGTGAATAGAACAATTAGAGTTAGAAATAAAATATGGAAGATAAAGTTGTGCAGGGCCATAGTTTCCCATACCAGATGTAGTAAGAAGTATTTTACATTTCTTATCTCTTAAAATATTTTGTCTCATTTCATATGTGGTAACGAAAGTGAGATTTTCAGGTAAGAAATCTTTTATTCTTATTAAATCTGAATTATCTAGATAAAACTTTGTGTAAGATTGAGCAAGTTTGCCATCTAGATAAATAGGGATATTTTTAGGTACTACATTGCTATCCTGAAGCTTTTTTAGTTCATAAAGAATTTCTTGACTCCTTCCAAGTGAGAACACTGGAATTATAACCGAGTTGTTTTTCTTTAGTGACTCAATTAGATTTGTTCTAAACGTCTTTACAATCTCTTCTTTTGAACTGTTACCATAAGTAGATTCTTGAATAATATTTAATGGCACATTTTTTAGAAATTTTGGCATTTTCTTAATATCAAAAAAGACATTGTAATTTGAGTAATCTCCACTAAAAAGTAAGTAGATTGGTTTTTCACCTCTGTATGTTATTGTGACTAAAATACAAGAGGCACCTAACAGATGACCATTTTGGATAAATGTAACAGCTACATGCTTGCAAGCTTCAAATGACTCATTGAATTCTTTACCTATTACGTTTTCCATTGCATATTCAACATCTTCTGATGAGTATAGTGGAGCATGAGAACTGCTTTTAAATACTGGTATAGAAGATGCTTCAATAACTTTTTTAGACCTGGAATTTTTTTGTGCGTTTGCACATAAAATTTCAGCCGTGTTATTTAATGCATATGGCATAAGCATTGAAGTTATTTTGCTAGCATAAGTTTTTCCCCTAAAACCGTCTTTATACAGTTTTGGAATCCTACCAATGTGGTCAATGTGATTATGAGTAACTAGTGCAAAATCTAGTTCTTCCGGACTAAAAATAAAACGATTATTTTCTTCTTGATACCTTTCTTCTTGGAATAAACCACAATCTACGATGAATTTTACTTTTTCCTTATTGGGAAATCTAACAGTACAGTATATGCATGAACCTGTCACTTCATTATGCTGAGGTACACAGTCTACGAACATATTGGCTTTATTGTTTTTACCCATAACTAAAAAATTCCTCCTTTTTAATTTTAAATATAGAAAAATAATAATTTTTCTAAGAAAAAAATAATAATTATTATTTTTTCATATATTTATATACACCACTATTATATATTGCAACTTGTTATTAGTCAATAAAAAAGTTGTAATTTTATGTTAAAAAAGGTTAAAAGAATACATAAAAAGAAAATAAATTGAATACTTATTGTAGATTTTTTATATTATTTAGTGTATAATATTTGAGTAATGTGAGGTGGAATAAAATGGAAGAGAAGAAAACAATATTAACTGGTATAAGACCTACTGGAAATTTGCATTTAGGACATTTATTTGGAGCAGTAGGCAACTGGGTAAAATCTCAAGAAAATTATAATGAGTTTATTGAGATTGCAGATGTTCAAGCATTAACAGATAACTTCAATAATCCAGATAAAGTTAGAAAAAATGTACGAGAGCTAACTTTGGATTTACTTGCATGTGGTATAGATCCAAATAAAGCTACTCTTTTTATACAATCAAGAATTCCAGAAATTGCTGAGCTTACAGTATACTATTCTAATTTAGTTACTATAGCTAGACTTGAAAGAAATCCTACAGTAAAAACTGAGATTTCACAAAAGAAAGAGATTTTTGGACAGAAAGGTGAAGGTATTACATATGGATTTTTAGGCTATCCTGTAAGTCAAGCAGCAGATATTACTGCTATTGGTGGAACTTTAGTACCAGTAGGGGAAGATCAATTACCACTTATTGAGCAAGCTAGAGAAATTGTTAGAAAATTTAACTCAATATATGGTGAAACACTAAAAGAGCCTGAGCATATGTTATCTAACATTCCTCGTCTTAAAGGTCTTGATGGAAATGAAAAGATGGGAAAAAGTTTAGGAAATGCAATATTCTTAGTAGATGATGATGAAACAGTTACTAAAAAGGTAATGGATGCAATGACAGATAAAACTAAAATTCATAAAGATGATCCAGCAAATCCAGATGTATGTATGGTATATTATTATCATAAACTAGTAAGTAAAGATAACTTAGATACAATCTGTAAAGAATGTAAAGAAGGAAAAAGAGGCTGTATTCAATGTAAAAAGGAACTTGCTAAGAATATGATAGAATTCTTAAAACCAATAAAAGAAAGAAGAAAATACTACGAAGATAATCCAGAAAAAGTGGATATGATACTTAAAGAGGGAAGTCAAAAAGCAAGATACAGAGCTATGGAAACTATGAGTAATGTTAAAAAGGCAATAAAGATAGATTATTTTGAAGATTAGGAGAAAAGAAATGGTCATAGATTACGTAAAAATTTCAGTTAAAGCTGGAGATGGCGGAAATGGTGCTGTTAGTTTTAGAAGAGAAAAATACGTAGCTGCCGGTGGACCAGATGGCGGAGATGGCGGAAGAGGTGGCAATATATATTTTAAAGTAGATTCTAATACAAGCACATTATTAGATTTTAAATATAAGAAAAAATTCAAAGCTGAAAATGGAAAAAATGGAGAAGGTGCAAGAAAAATAGGTAAGTCTGGTGCAGATTTATATATTCCTGTTCCTAAGGGTACCATTGTAAAAGATGTAGATAAAAATGTTATTGTAGCAGATTTATCTGAAGAAGGACAAGAGTTTTTAATTGCAAAAGGTGGAAAAGGTGGAAGAGGAAATATACATTTTGCTACACCTACAAGACAAGTTCCAAATTTTGCTGAGCAAGGTAAAAAAGGAGCAGAAAAAAATATTGAGCTTGAGCTAAAAATGTTAGCAGATGTTGGACTAATTGGTTTTCCAAATGTTGGTAAATCTACACTAATATCTAGAGTATCTTCTGCAAGACCTAAGATAGCCAATTACCATTTTACTACTTTAGACCCAGCATTAGGCGTTGTAAATCCTAAAAAGGGTGAACCTTTTGTTATGGCAGATATACCTGGTATAATTGAGGGTGCAAGCGAAGGAGTAGGACTTGGAATTCAATTTTTAAAGCATGTAGAAAGAACAAGAATATTACTACATGTAATAGATGTTGCAGGCTCAGAAGGAAGAAATCCTGTTGATGACTTTAATAAAATAAATGATGAATTAAAAAAATATAGTGATGTACTTGCTTCTAAAAAGCAAATTGTTGTTGCAAATAAAACAGATATAGCAAATGATGATGAGCTAATGAAACAGCTTGAAGAAAAATGTAAGGCTGAGGGATTAGAGCTCTTTAAAATATCTGCTGCGACTAACCAAGGAATAGATGAACTAATTGATCATGTAGCGCAAGTATTAAAAGAAATTCCAAAAGAAGATATTGTTGTAGTAGATGAAATGTATGGTATAGAAGATGAAATCGTAGATCAAGAATGGACAATAGATACAGAAATTAGAAAAGATGGTATGTACTATATAATAAAGGGTGCACCAATTGAAAGACTAATGAGTAAAGTAAATGTATTTGATGTTGAGTCTCGTCAATATATGCAAAAGATATTAAAACAACTTGGAATAATGGATAAATTAAAAGAAATGGGAATACAAGAGGGAGACTTTATTGAAATAGAAGGATATCAATTAGAATATAGTGAATAAT
>CANROM010000079.1 GCA_947632225.1 uncultured Clostridia bacterium
AAAAAAGATGATATAGAGAATAAGAAACTCGATTAAGGGTTTCTTATTTTTTGACTTTTTTCAAAAATAATGGTAAAATACTACTTATGAGATTTATTGTAATTAAAAAGGAGGGAAAAAATGGCTAAAAAGGTAGTTGCAATAGTGGGAAGACCTAACGTTGGTAAGTCTACATTATTTAATGTACTTGCTGGAGAAAAAATAGCAATAGTAAAAGACATACCTGGAGTAACAAGAGATAGAATATATGCCGATTGTCAATGGCGTGGAACAACATTTCAAGTAATAGATACTGGTGGAATAGAACCTGAGTCTGAGGATGTAATATTAAAGCAGATGAGAAGACAAGCAGAACTAGCTATGGATATTGCAGATGTAATTGTATTTATAACAGATGTTAAAGCAGGGGTTACAGTCTCAGATGAAGAAGTATCTCAAATGCTTAGAAAGACTAAAAAACCAGTAATATTAGTATGTAATAAGTGTGATAGAGTTGGAAATCCACCTGATGAAATGTATGAGTTTTATAACTTAGGACTAGGAGATCCTTTACCTATTTCTGCTGGAAAGAAACTTGGAATCGGAGAACTACTTGATGCAATATATGATAAGTTTGAAAATGTAGAGCAAGATGTTGAAGATGAAGAGACAATAAGAGTAGCAGTAATTGGTAAGCCAAATGCTGGAAAATCTTCTCTAATTAACAAGATACTTGGTGAAGAAAGAGTAATAGTATCAGATATTGCAGGAACAACAAGAGATGCAATCGATTCGTACTTTGAAAATAATTACGGAAAATATATATTTGTTGATACAGCTGGAATAAGAAGAAAAAATAAAGTCTATGATAAACTAGAACAGTATTCGGTACTTAAAGCTAAGAATGCTATAGAAAAAGCTAATGTTTGCTTAATTATGATTGATGCTACTGAAGGTGTAACTGAACAGGACGAAAAAATAGCAGGAATAGCACATGAAGCTGGAAAAGGAATAATTATTGTAGTAAATAAATGGGATTTAGTTGAAAAAGAAACTAACACTATGGAAAAATACAAAAAGCAAGTCTATGATAAGCTTGCATATTTATCTTATGCACCAATTATATTTGTATCAGCTACTACAGGTCAGAGAATAGATAAAATATTTTCTATGATAAACGAAGTAGACAAGCAAAATAGTCAAAGAATATCTACAGGACTATTAAATGACGTTCTAGCTGATGCTGTAACAATAACACAGCCACCTTCAGATAAAGGAAGAAGACTAAAGGTATATTATATGACTCAGGTTTCAATAAGACCACCAACATTTGTAATATTTGTTAATTCAAAAGAATTGATGCATTTTTCATATGTTCGTTATATTGAAAATCATCTAAGAAAACAATTTGGTTTTAAAGGTACACCTATCCATATGATAATTAGGGAAAGAAAAGGTGCTGAAAAATAAGGTGATGTAATATTATGAATATAAAAATTATTTTAATATTCATTATTGTTTATTGTATCTGTATGGTAAATCCTGCAATAATAATTTGCAAGGCAAAAAACAAAACAGATATAAGAAGAATAGGTAGTATGGATGCTGGAACTAATAACGCATTTAAAATACTTGGAGTACCACTTGGTATAATAGTAGTATTACTTAATGTTTTAAAAGTGCTATTAGCTATGTATGTTGCAAAATTACTTGCTAATTTAATGCAAGTTGATACAGCATCAAGCATTTATAAATCTACAGTAATTTTAGGTACTATGATAGGGCATTGCTATCCGTTTATGTACAAATTTAATGGAGGAAAAGGCATTATTGAGTTTATAACTTTAATGTCTGTACTAGATTATAAGTATGTACTAGTATGTGTTATAGTGTCTGCTTTAATTGTAATAGTAACTAGAATTTTGGTAAAAGGAACACTAGCTGGATGTGTACTATACTTAATACTTTCAGTTGTAATAGGATGTGAGTATATACCAGCTTTAGTTATATCTCTTGCTATAATATTACTAAGACATAAAGAAAATTTACACAGAATAAAATATAAGCAAGAGGAAAAAATTTAAGAAGGGGAGAGAAGAAAAATGGAAAATTTAATTGTTTTTGGACACAAAAGTCCAGATACTGACACAATATGCTCTGCAATTGCTATGTCAGATTTACAAAAAAAGTTAGGAAAAGAAGTAAAGGCTGTAAGACTTGGTGAGTTAAATAAAGAAACAAAGTATGCTTTAGATTATTTAGGCGTAGAAGTACCTGAACTTATTAGCAAAGTAGAGGATAATCAAGAAGTTATACTTGTTGACCACAATGAATTTACACAAAGTGTAGATAATATTGAAAATGCTAAAATTAAAATGGTTGTTGACCACCACAGAATAAGTGACTTTAAAACAGCAGAGCCTTTATATTACAGAGCAGAACCAGTAGGATGTACTTGTACAGTATTATTTAAATTGTATAAAGAAAATGGTGTTCAAATAGATAAAAAAATAGCTGGTCTTATGCTTAGTGCAATAATTTCAGATACTTTACTATTAAAATCACCTACAAAAACAGATGAAGATGAAAAAGCTGTAAAGGAACTAGCAGAAATTGCTGGATTAGATTATGAAAAATACGGTCTAGACATGCTAAAAGCTGGAACAGACTTAAGTGATTTAAGTGGTGATGAGCTAATAAACTTAGACTGCAAAGAGTTTAATTTAAATGATAAGAAAGCTAAAGTTGCACAAGTAAATACAGCAGATATACCAGAAATGATGACAAGAAAAGCTGAATTTGAAGCTGCAATGCAAAAAGATATTGCTACAAATGGTGTAGATTTATTTGTATTTGCTATAACAGATATAATAAATAGCAATTCAGAAGTTATAGTACTTGGAAATAGTGCTCCAATATTTGAAAAAGCATTTGGCAAAACTTTAGAAGACAACACTGCATTTTTACCAGGAGTTGTTTCAAGAAAAAAACAAATACTACCTGTATTACAAGAAAATGCTTAATAAAACTAGACACTCGAGAAATTGAGTGTCTTTTATTTGTGACAATTTTCTCTTTAATACATACAATATAGTAGTGTTAAAAAACACTAAATTAAAGGAGGAAATATGTGCTGTTGCAATAATAATAATAATAACAATAACAACAACTCTAATAATAACTCAAATTGTTGCAGATGCTGTTGCTGTTGTTGCTGTCAAAACCAGCAAAATTCATGCAGTTCTTGTCAATCAAATAATAACCAAGGATGCTGCCAAAACCAATCTTGGAACAGTTATGGTAGCAACTATTGCGGTAATAGCTATTACCAATATTAAAATAGTGATATAGAATACTATGAATTTAGAGGTGACATACAATTTTGTATGTTGCCTTTTTTTCTTTACTTTTCTTAAAAATAATAATATAATTTAACTATAGTTTAGGAGGAAAATAATGGCCAGAAGATTTATTGTAAGTGATACAGATATTAAGTATTTAGATGAGAATAATATTATAATACAAGGTAAAGAAGTAAAACATATCCAAGTATTAAGACATAATATAGATGATGAGATTATTGTAAATAACGGAATATATAAAATTAAAGAAATGAAAAGAGAGAGCATATCACTTGAGTATATAAATAAAGCAGAAGAGTTAGGTGTACCAAATTCTAACTTAACACTATTCGTAGCTCTCCTTAAAAATGATAAACTAGATTTTGTAGTTCAAAAAGCTGTAGAATTAGGAGTTAAAAATATAGTACCATTTGTCTCAAATAACGTAATAGTAAAACTTGATGATAAAAATAGACAAAAAAGAGTAGAAAAATTAAATAAAATTGCACTTGAAGCTTGTAAGCAATGTGGTAGAACAGACTATGTTGAAGTAGAAGATATTATTCAATTTGCAAAATTAAAAGATAAGTTAAAAGAAAAAAATAGAGTACTATTTGCATATGAGTGCTCAAAAGATTCTTTAAAGAATGAGCTAAAAGAAATAAAAGAATGTAATATTCTAGATGTTGGAATAATAATTGGAGCAGAAGGTGGATTTACATCTAAAGAGGCAGATGAATTAAAAGAAATAGAAAATGTTAGATGTGTAAGTCTAGGAGAAAGAATTTTAAGGGCAGAAACTGCTGCACTTAGTTTAATATCTGTTGTAATGTATGAAATGGAGGAAGAGCTATGAGTAATATAATATATCCAAATAAATTAAAAGTAGGAGATACAATTGCAACAACAGCAGTATCTTGTACTGCAAATTTAGAAAAAATAGATTTAGCAGAAGAAAGCTTTAAAGAAATAGGGCTAAATGTAATAGAAACTGAAAATGTAAGAAAAAACGAAGGTGTTGTAAGTTCGTCAGGTAGAAAAAGAGCGGAAGAACTGTTGGAGTTATATAAAAATCCAAATGTTAAATATATTATCTCTGCAAGAGGTGGGGAATTTTTAATGGAAATGCTACCATATCTTGACGAATACAAAGATATAATAAAGAATAACCCTAAGTGGTTTCAAGGTTTTTCTGATCCATCACTTTTAAATTTATATATTACTACTAATTTTAATATTGCTACTATTCATATGGAAAATATAAGTGACTATGCTATGAATCCTAAGCATAAAGCAATTACTAACAGCCTTAATTTCTTATTAACTGACAATGAAGAATATGTGCAAGAAAGTTTTGATAAGTATCAAAAGCAAGAGTTTGAAGAAGGAAACCTAAAAGGCTATAACTTAACCGAAGAAAATGTTTATGAGTGTAGTAGAGAAGGTGCAAAATTTGAAGGAAGAATGATAGGTGGCTGTATAGATACTATTCATTTAATATCTGGTACTAAGTTAGATAATATAAATAATTTTATCTCTCAATTTAGTGAAGGTGTAATTTGGTATATAGATAATTGTGAACTTACACCACTTGAGTTTTATAGAAGACTTTGGAGTATGGACAATATGGGATACTTTAAAAATGTGAAGGGATTTTTAATAGGTAGATCTATGATGCAAGATTTCCTAGATGATAGATTTACATTTAAAGATGCAGTAGAAAGAGCATTATCTAAATTTGATGTTCCTATTGTATACAATGTAGATATAGGACATATACCACCACAAATGTATATTGTAAACGGATCTTATGGAATATTTGAATATAATAATGGAAAAGGAAA
>CANROM010000080.1 GCA_947632225.1 uncultured Clostridia bacterium
GATTGTTAACTTTCCATCACAATACTTATACTTCAAATTACTCACCTCTTTTTTGGCTATTATACCAAATATAAATTGAAAAAAATGTTGTAATTTGAAATAAATAAAAAAAGTCTTTGCTATAATAACAAAGACTCTTTTTTATTAAGGTTTCTTTACAAGTTTTGCTTGAACTACAAATCTACCATCCTTTAAAGAATAATCACATGTAGATAATGTTAGTATGCTATCTGATGTACTAACTTCTACTCCTGTTGCATATCTACTATTTTTTGCCATTTGTTTTAGAAAATCATCATATTCTGCAAGTGAGTTAAAAACTGTATCTATATAATATAGTTTTGTATTTGTAGAATATACTGTAAATACCTCATAAGTATATACACCCTTAGTTGTAGCAAACTCTATATATTTATGTGTATCAAAAAATTCTTGTCTTTTATAATTTAAAAGTGGAGTAAATCTATTATCTGTTTCTGTATTATGTCCATATATTATAATATTTGTTGTTTCCGCATCAGGATTTTTTTCATCACATCTATAGTCTAGATATGTTTCTCCCCATCTAGTAGTTTCTCCATCTCTATCATTTCTGTAATATCTAGTGTTATCTGTACCTTTAAATACCGGATAATCTATTGATGTACCTGGAACTTTTATCCAAGCTACAGCATCTTTATATGTAACATTTATTGAGCTTATTTCTTTTTGTAAGTTTCTTCCCTCATCTACTGATGTAGTTACTTCCATATTTTCATCACCAACAAAGACGTCATATCCTAGCTGTTCACCTGGTTTTTCTAGGCTTTGATTAGAGAACATATTATTTAATATTAAAGCTGCTACACCAACTACAGCCATAAATATTATTAAAATAATAGTAATTATTAAGCCTATCTTTTTCTTTCCTTTTGCCATATTTATATTCCTCCAAATAATTTACAATAGTAATTATAACATATAATAATTAAAAGCACAAATAAAAAACCCTACTCTTTTAAAGAATAAGGTTTTTAGTATTATAACTCTGTTTTATTATTTTTATTATCATGGAAATTAGCCATTTGTGTATACATCATTGTAGATGCAACATCTGTATGACCTAGTAACTCTTGGACTGTTTTTATTTCAGCACCATCTTCTAGCATATGTACAGCAAAAGAATGTCTAATAGTATGTGGTGTTATATCCTTATCTATTTTAGCTTGATCTTTATACTGTTTTAGAATTTTCCAGTATCCTTGTCTTGTCATCTTTTGACCGTTTGTATTTATGAATAATGTTTTTTCTTCTTCTGTTCTAATTAACAATGGTCTTACTTTATTCATATACTCTTTTAAGCATTTTAAAGATAAATTTCCAAGTGGTATATGTCTTTCTGTATTTTTTTTCTTAACTTTGATATATCCATTTGTTAAGTTAACATCTTCTACTCTTAATGATATAAGCTCAGTTACTCTTATTCCTGTAGCATATAATATTTCAAGCATAGTTTTATCTCTTTGACCTTTAAGTTCAGAAAGGTCTGGTTGCTCTAGTAATTTTTCAATTTCTTCCTTAGTTAAAATTAAAGGCTCTTTTCTATCTACTTTTGGTGCTTCTATATTCTCAGCAATATTTGTTTCAGCAAGTTTTTTATTTACTAAATATCTATAAAAAGCTTTTATTGATGCTGTACTTCTAGATATTGTTGAATTAGATTTTCCTTCAGCCATTAAATGATTAATGTACTCTTGCATATCTTCGTTATTTAAGTCAAATATTTTTTTACCTTGGTTTTCAAAATAATTGCTAAATTGAACTATATCCCTCTCATATGATGCAAGTGTGTTTTGTGAAGCTTGTCTAGCTTTTAAGCTGTCGATAAATTCATCAATTATAATTTTCATTTTCAGTCCTCCATTCGTAATCACTTGTTATTTTACACTATTTCTATGTATTTTGCAAGCTTTTTATATAAAATTATGTAATGTTTCTATGTTTAGTATTATCCTCTTTTACATATTAACATAGATATTAAACATTACCTCAGACATTAGTTGTTCTATTACTATTGAAAATGAAATTAAAGAGAAGGAAATTAGTAGCCAATATCCTTGTTTAACTATTTCTCTAAAGTCTATTTTTTCTCGTATTTTTGCTGCTAAATTTATTATGCTTGTGCATATTATTATATATCCTAATGTACAAATTAGAAATGGTAATACTACTGCACTACTAACTACTAATACTCCTTTAAATACTCCAAATATACTAAATAATGTACACATATATATTCCTGTGGCAACAGCTTTAATTATTAAAAATACTGTTAGAATAATAGGGGCAATAATTGTAAGCAAGCTAGAATATAGCATTAGTATAAATATAGCATTATTTTTTAGTCCGTTTGCTATTATATTTATTCCTTCAAAATTATCTTGCTTTACAGGTTCAAGTATGTCTTTTATTATTTGTACATACTCTTGCTTTACTCCTGTTAAATTAAATATAACAATTCCTAGTACCATTCCAACTAAATACACTACTAAAAATTTAGTTATTGTAGATATATTATCTAAAAAATACTTTTGTATACTCTTATTCATAAAAAATCACCATATAACACTTTATGCTATATGGTAATTTCTTATGCAAATTTTTCTCTTTGTGATACTGCTAGTCTATCACACCTATTATTAAGCTCATCATCTGCATGTCCCTTAACTTTTAAAAATTTAACTTTATGAGTATCCATTAGATTTAATAATCTTTCCCATAAATCTATATTTTTGACCTTGCTTTTGTCTGCTTTTTTCCATCCGTTTTTTTGCCATGTGTAGATCCATCCTTTTTCAATAGAGTTTACTACATAAGCACTATCACTGTATATATCAACCTCACAAGGTTCTTTTAGCATTTCAAGTCCTTTTATTACAGCCATAAGCTCCATCTTGTTGTTAGTTGTCTCTTTCTCGCCACCAGATACTTCTTTTTCAACGCCATTATATATTATAATTGCTCCATAGCCACCAGGGCCTGGATTTCCACTACAAGCACCATCTGTGTATAAAATTACTTTCTTCATAACGCCTCCATAATTGCAATATATATTTTTTTATGCTAAACTTTATATGTATATATTAACATACATTATTGTTAATATCAAGAAAGAAGTGAAGCAAATGAAAATAGTTGGTATTATTGCAGAATTTAATCCTTTTCATAATGGACACAAATATCTAATTGAAAAAGCTAAAGAAGTTACAGGAGCTGATACTGTACTTTGCATAATGTCTGGTAGTTTTACACAACTTGGAAATATAGCCTTAGTAGATAAAATAAAAAGAGCAAAAATTGCACTACAAAATGGTGTAGACGTAGTACTTGAGCTACCTACTATTTATTCAACTGCTAGCTCTGAATACTTTGCTCGTGGTGCAGTAACAATTCTAAATAGTTTGCATTGCATAGACTATCTATGTTTTGGTAGTGAAACTGCAGATATAGAGGAGTTAAAGCAAATAGCAAATAAGCTAATCTTTAATGATAGAGCAATATGGGAGGGTATAACTGATGAGCTTAGAAACGGTCTATCATTTGCTGTATCTCGTCAAAACGCTATAAGCAAATTTCTTACACAGTATGAAACAGATATTTCTTCACTTTCAAATAATATACTAGCTATTGAATATATAAAAACACTAATTGAATTAAAAAGCACAATTGTACCAATTGCAATAAAAAGAATAGAGCAAGAAAATGTTACTAGTGCTACCAATATACGAAACTTACTTGAGAAAAAAGAATATGTAGGTAAGTATATACCAGGTGTACTACCTGAAAATTTAGTGTTTAATAAAGAAATGTATACTCTTCTAAAGTACACTATAGTTTCTAAAGGCGTAAACTATATTTCTAAAATAAATGAAGTAACAGAAGGATTGGAAAACAAAATATATAGCGAACTTAATAATTCTAAAAGCTATGATGAGTTTATACAAAATATTAAAAGCAAACGTTACCAACTAAGTAAAATAAAAAGAATAATGATAAATATACTACTAGATATTACTAAAGAGGACTTTATATCCTTAAACACAGATTCCAATGTATATGCACATATTCTTGCAATAAAAGAAGATAGAAAAAAAGAAATTTTATCATATATGAATCAATATGCAAACATACCAATACTTACATCTATAAATGATGATGTAATTAAAAATTTAAGCACTACTGTTGGTAATTCTATTTCTCTAGATATTCAATCTACCAACATTCATAGTATAATATCTAATGAGAATATAAATAAAGACTATACAAATAAAATATAATAAGCTTGGCTAAAAGCCAAGCTTATCTATTGCATTTTTACGAATATGTAGTCTTTCCAGTCTATTGATACAATAACAAAATCCTTATCTAATGGCCCTATATAATGATATCCAACTCCAAAGTTTGATTCATTATCTTTTGTAGGAAGTTCACCTTCATCAACAGTAGTTAATATTCTTCCATCAGTCATTCCGCATCTTATAATATCTGATGGTCCATTTTCAACATATACATCTCCTTTTATTCTCACTGCTCTTGGAATTTTGGTAGTTTCTACAGAATTTTCACCACTCTCTTCTGTTGGTGCATGCATTACATCTGAATTCTTAATATTTCCATACTGTTTAAATGTTATTTTTTGATTTTTCTCTTTTAATATGTACTTAATTTTAATCTCTTCTGAACAACCACCCATTTTCTCGTCATAGTTCTCTACAAGATCTAATGATATTACTCCTGTTTTTTCATCATATTGTGCAGATATAGTATATACTTGTGTATTTATGCTCTCTCTTTCTATTTCTTTAAGTAAATCTAAGCTAGTATCTTTAAGCTGTTCACCAGTTAAAATATTTCTTGTTGCGCTCTCATCTAATATAATTCCATATTCATTGCTAATATCTTTAATGCTATCACTATAAATTTCTTTTAGTATTTCTACTTGTGCCTCTTCACTTTCTGGTATACTTGGAACATTTAAAAAAATTAGTCTATCATTTAA
>CANROM010000081.1 GCA_947632225.1 uncultured Clostridia bacterium
TTTTTTATAAATTTATATAAATTTTTGGAAAGTAGAGAATAATAAATTTTTCAAATTTTAAAAAATTAAAGAAATAAAAAATTTTTTATACAAAATAAGATAAAAGAAAAATTCTAAAGTAAAAATTTTAAAACGAAAAAATAAAATAAAAACTAATTTAAATTTACACATAAAATATATTTATATACATAAATAGAGTAGACGTTATATGGGTACCTTTTGTGAATTATACGATTGCGCAAAATAATAATTTTGCGAAAAAAGGAGTAGGATTTATTGACTAATGTTTATACTTATGATATATTTAGTTTATACACATATATCAATACTTTTTAGGTTTTTATTCTTATTTATTTTATTTAATTATTCTTGTATATTGTATTGCTATATGTTTGCTTTAGATTTTTACTTTCTTGTTACTTACTTAATTTTAATTACTAAAATATTATACTTAATTTTTTGTATAAGCTCTAAATTTCGATTTTAAAGCGCTTTGTTAATTTTACTGCCAAGTAACTACATTACCCAAGTTATAAAAACGTCTTAAAATCGAAATTTGGACGTCGCTTTTTTGGAGGTTTTTATATGTATGATGATATACCTGGATTTTTAAAAGAATTTCTATTATACATGCAAAATATTAAAAATAGATCTAAAAGTACAATTCGTGAATATCATTATGATTTACGTGACGCGTTTAGATTTTTAAAATTGTATGCAAAAGAAAAAATTAAATTTAATAATATAACTGATGACATTATAAATGAAACTGACATAACAGATTTAGATATTGAATTTGTAAAAAAAATTGAACTTACAGATTTATATGAGTATCTAAATTATCTTACGAACATCCGTTCAGACAAACCAACAACACGTGCCAGAAAAATTGCTGCATTAAAATCTTTTTTTAATTTTATGACATTTAAACAAAAAATTTTGAATAAAAATCCTGCAGTTGAACTTGAAACACCAAAACTTGGAAAAAGATTACCAAAATATTTATCTTTAGACGAAAGCGTAGCTCTCCTCCACTCTATCGAAGGAAAAAATGAAAAAAGAGATTCTTGTATTATTACTTTGTTTCTAAACTGTGGCTTACGTCTTTCTGAGCTTGTAGCAATCAATTTTAAGGACATTAGAAATGACTCCCTACATGTTATAGGTAAAGGAGATAAAGAAAGGTCTGTTTACCTAAATAACGCTTGTCAGGATGCTTTAAAAGAATACATTGCTGTAAGACCAAAAGATGTTAAAGATCATGAAGCTTTATTTGTATCTGAAAGAGGTACAAGAATTGGAAAAAGAACAGTTGAAATGATGGTTAAAAAGTATATAACTATGGCTGGCCTTGATCCTAAAAAATACTCACCACATAAACTTAGACATACAGCGGCTACACTTATGCATAAATATGGTGGAGTAGATATACGTTCACTACAGCAAATTCTAGGCCATGAAAGTGTATCTACCACAGAAATATACACTCATGTAGATAATGACCAGGTTAAAGAAGCTTTAGAGAAAAATCCTTTAAATAATATAAATAAGTAAAAAGCAAGGTATTATCCTTGCTTTTTTGTGCTTTTTGGAAATATTCTTTTAAGAGAGAAACCTTTCTTTTCAACTTGCTCTTGCCTCTTTAACTGAGCCATATATGAGATTGCATTACAATAATGAGTAAGTTGCTCCTTCATACATAATGCCAAATATCTGTATCTTTCATCCTTATTTGGTAATTTAGAAGCTTCAAAAAACGCAGCAACCAATTTAGGCTCTATAATACTAGAGTTAGATAATATATCAATTTCCTGTTCAGTTATAATACTAGGAGTATTGCATAGCCTTTCTAGGATATAGCTAACAGCATTATACTCACCTATAGCGTTCTCTTCCATACTACATATTTCATTTTCAGCCAACTTCAGAAGGTAATCGTAATTAGGAATACATTTTAAGCCTTTAACAAAATTTACATTTCTTAAATCTGTTATTCTATAATATCCATCTTCATCACATTCACCTTTTAAAATTGAAGGCTCTTTAAAAAACTCTGGCCTTACTAATTCTTTCATTTTAATTAAAAGTTCTAAGTCTTGATATTGAATATATCCAATCAAGCAATTGTGCTCCACACGCATTTTCTTCATATTGATAATCATCTCCATTTCTATAATATAATTATATAATATAGCAATTTATAACTGCTCTATTTATTATAACATAGTATACATAATTATTCAAGGAAATAGAGAACAAAAAAGAAAGATAAATTTCTATCTTTCATCGTAATTTAGTCTAATTTCTAGAAGTTTTTTAAGTTCTTTTCGAGTTATAATATGATATGGATCCCATATAGATACAACATAATTTCTATTATTACATACAGCTAAAACATAATATGTGTTATTTTCTACAGTTTTTATTATATTATACCTATACATGCCATAGTACTTATATTTTGTATCTACATACTCATTATCTATTATATTATCTGTTTTGTTATCTGATTCGATATAAACATCAACAAAAGCAATTTTACCATTTATTTTAGATTTTGAGAACCTTTTAAATAGAAGGTTGTTATCGTCAAACTCATCAAAATAATATGGTGTTGAATATTTAATGCTAACTCCGACAGATTCATTATACCCCTGAGTAATAAGTGAGCCTTTAAATTTAAACTCTCTTTCTTCAAACTCTGAATTTCTAAAAAGTGACATATTCCAAATCCTTTCTAAGTAATCACTTAATAAATAACCAAACTATCTATTAAGATAATTGTGAAGTTTCGCCGTTGCATAATTATTATACCTTTTTATTTACATTATGTCAAGTAAATGATGCAATATACATAAAAATAAAGCCTAAATTTAGGCTTTATCAATATGGCTTATTTCTTCTTCATAGAACTTTCTCATAAGCTTTAGTTTAGTAGTTAAATCTTTTAAATATGATAGTATTTCATATTCGTTTAAATTTTGTGTATAATCATCAATAGTTAAAACGAGTTGTGTATTTCCTATACCATCAGTCCTTAAAAAGTACTTATCTACAGCTTTTTGCGTTTCTTTGTCAATTCCTCTATATACAGTTTTTATCCAAACATAATCATTATCATATAAAGGCAATATAATTTCTTCATCGTTACATACTAATTTTGCCTCTTTAAATAATAGTATATCTGGTACTATATAAGATTTAAATGACTCCTCTCCAATTAAACTTACTTTAAATTTGTTTTTCATATTTCCTCCTATTTCTATAATTATAGAAAAAATCTGCATTCAACGTTGCACACATATTATATATCACATTCAACATTATGTCAAGTTAATTCCTACCAGAGCATAAAAAAGAAAGCTTAATTAAAAGCTTTCCTGTAATACTTATAGAGTAGTTTCTAGTAATGGTTTTATTTCCTTAATAGATAATACAGAGTCGTTATTTGTTATTTTAATAACTAGTATTGATTTTTTTGTATTATGGAAATAATAGTATGTAATAATCTCATTATTGTCTTTATTGCAAGAATTGTTATTTATAAGACTAGCTTTATAAACGTCTTGCATTGGCATATCATTAGTACGCATATTAAGAGACATCATATCAGACTTTAAACTCAATTCCGTAAGTAAAGAAGCTCTAACAATTTGAGTATAGCAATTTGCAGTAATATTTCTAAAATTAAAGTCTATTACTATTTCTGAAGAATTCTTAACTATATCTTTAAAATTGTGTAGTATATCATCTAGATTATTAGATACAAGCTCTACAATCTTCATTATCCTGCTACTATGAATTGATTCTTTAGTATCCTCAATTCTTAATGCAATTACTTTGCTTTTCTCCACTGGAGTATAGAAATAGTATGTATTTATTGTATGTTCTGTATTTTTAGGTACATGATCAAAAATGTGAAAATATTCCCAAAGTATATCGTTTTCAGAGCATTCCTTTCCATATTCAATATTTGCATTTCTATTTCTTTTTGTTACAGAATGTAAGTATCCTTCAAGCATATCAGTATACTTTCTCATACTAGTATTTTCAAGTGTAATAGTAATTCCTGTTTGTGCATCAAAGTTAATAAAATTCATTTTAATGTCGATTGATTTGGCTTTCATATCCACCCACTCCTTATTAAAGTTTTTTCTGTTTAATAAATTATTCAATTTATTCCCTCCATTTCAAATAAAAATTTTTATTTGCTCCATTTTTTAAACAGCTATTAACATTATAACATTTTTATAATATTATGTCAAATTTATATATAATGATACAAGCTAAAAAGCAAAAAATAAAGAGGCATACACCTCTTTAATACTTAAGTTTATTTTCTAATTTCTAACGTATAAATCTATTATAGCGGCAGCATCTATACCATTTAAGTCTCCTTTATTATCTATATCTCCTATTGCTATATCCTCAGCTGTTGCATCATTATTTGTATATCTATCTAGAAGATATGCTGCATCTGTTGCATTTATTAATCCATTTCTATCCATATCTCCCTTAGTAACTCCACTTCCGACAGATACCACCTTCGTTGCAATTATTTCTTCGTCTAATTTATCCATACTAGCATTTGCACTATATGCTCCGACAACTTTTACACTTATACTTGCAACACCATCTTTTTTTCCTTTAAAAGTATATGTTTTAGTTTTAACACCTTTAGATTCATTAGTATCATCATACCAAGTTTTTTCAAGTAATGCATCTCCTGATACATATTCTAGTACATCTTTATTATATGTTACTTCTAATAAGTCATAAGCTGCTACATAAGTATTAAAATCAAAAGTAACAGTAAAAGTCTCACCTATATTTACCTTATCTTTGCTTTTTAATTCTGCAGCTGTTATATTGCTCATTAGTAATGTTATACTTAAAAACAAAAATGTAATTTTAAACAAATATTTTTTTTGCATTTCTTCCTCCATTTAACTATTACTATTATATAGGTAATTACAAAAAAATTCAAG
>CANROM010000082.1 GCA_947632225.1 uncultured Clostridia bacterium
ACATAGTATCCTCTTACAGATTCTACTTCTATATTTGCTTTAAAGTTAGTAAAGATTGTTTCAAATTCTCCTGTTTCAAAGCAAAATCTTTCAATTGAAATAAAATTTAATCCATTTGATCTTGAATAAGTATAATGCTTACCATCTCTTTCTACGTAAGTCTTTGACATATTATTCTTGTCTTCAATTGCAGTTCCTTCATATGGATCTACAGCTATAGCAGAAATTCCATCTGTATTATTTTCTTTCTCTAAAGCTTCTTCTTGTAAGTCTTTGTTAGAATTATAAATTTCACTTTGTTTTCCTTCATTTGGTATTGAAACAGCACTAAATTTGTTGTTTTCTTCTTTTGCATTAGCGATAGCAAAAGCTGTAAAAAACATAACAAAAATAGTTATTGATACAAGAACTTTCCTCTTTTTATTCATAAAAGCCTCCTTTTTAAGGTTTATCTATAATTTTAAGTTTCTTATATATTCTATTTATCAGCATTATTTGAGTAAATGTCTATTATAGCGGCGGCGTCTGTTGCGTTTAAATCTCCTTTGTTATCCATATCACCTATTGCTATATCTTCATCAGTTGCGTCCTTATTTGTATATCTGTCAAGCACTAATGCAGCATCAACTGAGTTTATACTGCCATCTTTATTCATATCTCCTTTTAATATTCCATCTACAGCAACATTTATAGTTTTTATTACATCACCACATTTTACTGTAACAGTTGTAACACCACTAGACTTTGCTACTAATGTACCATTTTGAATTACTTCAACAACATTTGTACTATTAGACTTAAACTTAATTAGCTTATTTGTAGCATCTTCTGGCATTACTTTAGCTGTAATTTTTATAGATTGACCTACAGACATCTTCACATCTGTAGTACTTAGATTAATATCTGTTGCCTGAGTACCACTCATAGAATCACTATAGAATACACTTCTATAGGTATACTCTTGTAAACTATTTGTATTAGTATTTTTTACATTATGAAGTGTAATTTTAAATACATCACCATTTTCATAAACTATATTATCGTCTCTGAAAGTAACCAAGTTATTTCCAGTAACTTTAAGATACTTGCTGTTTCCAGAAGAAGTTATATCATACTTTGCATTAGTATTTAAACACTCAATAGTTACAGTAGTATTTGGTGTTACTTCATAATTATTATAAAATTGAGCAGTCCAGTTACCTATACCTCTAGATACTAGCTCTAACGGAAATATTCCATTGCTTGGCCAAGCTACTAAATCACCTGTATAAGCTCTATAGCCTCCAAACTTATGGCATCCTTGTCCTCCAAAAAGACCATCGCCAACAGAGCCAACACCCCAATCAGTATATTCAGGATCAAGTAAATTATATCTATGACCACACTCTGTAGGATCACCATATGAATCATTTAACGCATAATCTATACTGCTTTGAATTGTACCCATGTATAGATTTTCATTCATATGATTTTGAGCTTTATTATAAAAGTCATCCTCTACACCCTCAGGCTTAGGCATATAATGGTCTGCATAATAATCATTTGAATTTGCATAGTATACTAAAACAGCTTTGTGTTGAGCACAATCTGCAAATTCATCATTTAATTCAACTTTTCCAAGTCCTAGTCCAACTCTAGCTATGTTTAGCCAATCTGTTGCGGCAAGTAATGCGTTCTTATTATATTTTCCAGCCTTTAAAGGTAGTGAGTCATATACCGGCTCCTCGTCATATATATTACTAAAAGAGCTTGCATGTGCAGTAAAGTCTTTAAATAGTTGTTTTACCTGTTCGAGTCTATTTTGTTCCTCACTATTTAAAGAAACCTTCTTCCTTTCTTCAAGGAAGTCAGGGTTGATATATATAGTTCTTGATTGGTATTTCTTTGAATTTGCATCTGTTATTTCTATATCATACAATAAATATTTATATGATTCAGCATATTCGTAATTTTCTGTTATTTCTCCAAGCTTTATTGGGTTAAATAGATCTTCATATATGGAGCTATTTCTAGTATATATTGATACTATACTTTTTGACTTACCATTGTTTGTGGCATAATCTGCATAATTACTACCATTTTCTTTCAATAGTTCATTCATATAGAATACATCTTCTGATGAATATGTTTGTGGACAATTATAGCCCTGCTTTTTAGCTAATACTTTACTCACTATAATTGTGTGCTTTTGTAAGTTATATAGATAAGTAGAGCTATCTGCTAAATAGTTTTTCCAATAAGTATTAACATCTGCATTTGTTGTATTATATTCATATATTCCATAAATATACTGTGGGTTAAATTCGCATACAATAGTACCACTTAAAGTCCAATATGTGCTATTGTATACATCGTTGTATGCGTATCTTCTGGCAACAAAATTGCCATTTATTGCTCCATATCCAACTATTTTACCTTCTGCATTAGTTTCTATATGAAGATACCAATTATATCCATCATCTGTATAAGAATAGGCTTTACCGCCAAATGCACAGTCTGTTACTTCAACAGGTGTACCAAACATTGAATTTACTTGAGATATTGTAGTTGATGTAGTTATAGTATGATTATTTACTTTTATTAAATCATTTGGGCTAGTAAGCCCTGAAGCATATACATTTTTTGATAAAGAGGCAATAATTATACATAGCATAACACTTACAAGAGTGTATGTCTTTTTTAATACCTTATCCATAATTTCTAGACTCCCTTATTTACTGTTTAGCGCCATTACTTGTATATAAATCTATTATAGCGGCAGCATCTGTAGCATTTAGATCACCTTTATTATCCATATCTCCAAGTGCTATATCTTCATCAGTTGCATCTTTATTTGTATATCTATCTAGTACATAAGCAGCATCAAGAGAATTTATATATCCATCTTTATTCACATCACCTTTTAAGTAGTCTGATACTTTAAAGTTTATTGTATATTCTCTTTCAATATTTGAAGAATAATCATCATTGTTTTTGAAGTCTGATATATCAAAAACAACTTTAACCTTAGCAGTTCCAACTCCATTTACTAGACTTACTGTTGCGTTTTGTACACTTATACCAACATCATATTCCTCATTATTTTGCTCTAATACATAATTCATATTAGAAGTGCCTTTTGTTTCAATTTTAGCATCTCTTGGTGTTGTTGCTGGTAATGTTACATCATAAGTATACGTATCCATATCAAAATCTGGTACTCTAGTATACTCTTGACTACTATTTACATTGTATTCTAGATTTTCAAGTCTTAAATCTCTATAAACTATTGAAAAAATGTAATATGTTACATTCATATCTTCAGTTATTTTTTTATTAGCCATATCTACACTTAATGTAGCATTAGTTCCTCTAGCAAGAAATGGTACAGCACAAACAAATTCTTTACTTTGTGGTATATCGCTAATATTAAGCTCTCTAAATGCATCAATATCTTCTTTGTAATTTGATATCATAAAATCTAGTTTTTCAAGCTCATTTTTATCTTCTGTTTCCATTTTTTGCTTGTTTGCTGCATTATATTTTTCTACTCTATAATTAAGCATATAGTTTTTTTGAAAAAGTCTTTTTAGGTGCTCTATATTTATACTATCATTTTTTGAAGCTACACTTGAGAATACAGTTGCGTATTCACCTGTAATTGATGGTAAAAATACACCACTAAAGCTCAACTGTTTATTTGAATTAAAATCTAAGTTCTTAGATTGACTAGAGAACTGTGTTAATGTTTCATGTAATGGTGTTATATCTTGTACATTTCCATCACTGTACTCTATTGTATTAGGTACTGTATATGTCTGGTTATCTAACACTATTTTGTATTTTTCTAAAACATTAAAAGAATAATTTACATCTGTAGCTGCAAATATATTTGCACTAAATGCAAATACCATTACTGCTAATATAACAAATCTTAATTTATTTTTCATATATTATCCCTCCAATAATTAAATTATCTCACAAAGAAGCACATATTTCAACACAATTTTTCACAAAAAAAGAAACTAGATATTATCTAGTTTCTGCCTCATGTAGAAATTCTAAGGTACATTCTTTTGAATTGACATTAAGTTTTATATCGTATAGTCTACTATATTTCTCTAACATTAAGTAAGTAAAATACTTTATGTCGTTTTTTTGAAACTTACTTAAATTATTACTAAGTTGAATTTTACTATCTTCTTTTTCAATTTTTAGATAATTTCTTTCTATATAACTATAGATTTCTTTTAGCTCTCTAAATAGTAATAACTTGCTTTCGTTTGCCTTATTACTTGCTAAATATTCAAAGAAAATAGTTTTAGCTTTTTTGTTATTTGATGTATCTAATATTGCTTTATCCTTTTTGTCATTATCAATGTTGGTAGTATCAACTAACTTATATTGCTCTAGATAGAATGTAGCTGTAGCATGAATAATAGACTTTGAAATAGTTGTATATTCAGATAATATCTTCTCAATTACAGCTAGTCTTTCTTCTTTAGTTAGCGAATACTTGTTTGGGCAACTTCCTTTATGAGTTACCTCAATTATTTGTTCTTCTGGCATAAAATAAATATAGAATTCTTTTAGTGTGCTACCATTATCAATAGTAAGTACTCCAAAAATGTTTTCGTATTGAAATACGTATCCTTTCAAAAACCCCTCTTTTAATGTTATACTAACTTTCATTATAACATCTCTCCTCCTTCTACATTAGTATTTGGAATTATTTTTTTATTCCGCAAATATTATATCACATTTATGTAAACATTGCAAGAATAAATTAGCTAGGTATCTCTACCTAGC
>CANROM010000083.1 GCA_947632225.1 uncultured Clostridia bacterium
TACTTGAAAATTAAATATTTTGTGATATAATATAGGAGTTAAAATATGCAAATTTTATATATTGGAGGAATAAGAATGAATGTTAAAGTAGAAAAAAAGGAAAATTCAAAAGTAGAGATTGAATTTACAATGGACAAAAAGCAATTTAACGAGGAGTTAGATAAAGCTTTTAAACAAAATGCTAAAAAATTTAAAGTACCAGGATTTAGAGATGGTATGGTTCCAAGAGCTATTGTTGAGCAAACATATGGAGAAGGAGTTTTATATGAAACTGTAATAGAAAATACAGTTGATGATGCATATAGAACTGCTGTAATAGAGAATAATCTTGAAATAGTATCTAGACCAGAATTAGACATAAAGCAAATTGGAAAAGATAAAGACTTTGTTTTTGTTGTAACTGTATGTGTTAAACCAGAAGCTACAGTTAAAGATTATAAGGGAATTGAAGTTAAAAAAGTAAGTACAAGAGTAACAAAGAAAGATGTAGATGAAGAATTAGATAGAGTAAGAGAAAAAAATGCAAGAATTGTTACTGTAGAAGATAGAGAACTAAAAAATGGAGATATATCTATAATAGATTTTGAAGGATTTAGTGATGGCGTACCATTTGATGGTGGTAAAGGAGAAAACTTTGAGCTAACAATTGGCTCAGGACAATTTATTCCAGGTTTTGAAGATCAAATGGTAGGAATGAAAGTAAATGAGCAAAGAGATGTAAAGGTTACTTTCCCTAAAGAATATCATGCCACAGAATTAGCTGGAAAAGAAGCTATATTTAAAGTTGTATTACATGAGATAAAGGAAAAAATATTACCTGAAATAGATGACGAATTTGCTAAAGATGTTTCTGAATTTGAGACTTTAGAAGAATACAAAAAAGATTTAAATAAAAAGATAAAAGAAAGAAAAGAAAATCAAGCAAAAGCTGAAATGGAACAAGAAGCTTTAGATAAATTTGTAGAAAAAGTAGAAGTTAATGTACCAGAAGAAATGATTGATTCAGAAGTAGATAAAATGGTAGAAGAAATGAATGCAAATCTATCATATCAAGGACTTAGCATGGATCAATATTTACAGTACATAGGTATTTCACTAGATGATTACAAAAAAGAAATGAGAGATCAAGCCTTAAAGAGAATAAAATTAAGTCTTGGACTTGAGTATGTAGCAAAACAAGAAAATGTTGAAGTTACAGAAAATGATATAGATGCAAGAATAAAAGAGTTAGCTGCTCAATATGGTAATAAAGATGATGATTCATTATTAAAGAATGAAAATGCTAGAAACTATATGAAAGAGCAACTATCACAAGAAAAAACAATGAAGATAATAACAGAAAATGTAGTTGAAAAGTAAATTTTATTTAGGAGGTTAGTGTTATGATTAAAGATAGTTTAGTTCCATACGTAATTGAACAAACAAGTAAAGGAGAAAGATCTTATGATATTTTCTCAAGACTTTTAAAAGAAAGAATAATATTTTTATCTGAGCCTGTAGATAGTGCTTCTGCTTCTGTTGTAATAGCACAACTATTATTCTTGGATGCAGAAGAACCAGGAAAAGATATTTTCTTGTATATTAATACTCCTGGCGGAAGTATAACAGATGGTATGGCAATCTACGATACAATGCAATATATAAAATCAGACGTATGCACAATTTGTGTTGGTATGGCTGCTTCTATGGGATCTGTACTTCTAGCTGCAGGTGCAAAAGGCAAGAGATATGCACTTCCAAACTCTGAAATTTTAATACATCAGCCTTTAATTGGTGGTGGCGGTCTATCTGGTCAAACTACAGAAATTAAAATTCATGCAGACCATATGGTACAGACTAGAGAAAAACTTAATAGAATATTAAGTGAAAGAACTGGTCAATCAATTGAAACTATACAAAAAGACACTGAAAGAGATCATTATATGACTGCTGAAGAAGCAAAAGCATATGGCTTAATTGATGAAGTAATGGATAATATAAACAATATAGGTAAGGAGAATAAATAATATGGCAAGTAAAGGTTCAAATAGTAGTGGTAATCATAGCCAAAAACCTATATTTTGCTCATTTTGTGGTAGATTAAGACAAGAAGTAAATAAACTTATTGAAGGACCACACAATGTATATATCTGTGATGAGTGTGTTGAAATTTGTCATAAAATAATGGGTGATGACGAGACAGTATCACAAGAAGATATAGGTTCAAAGGAGCTAATAGCTACAGATGAGCTTCCTTCACCAGAAGCAATAAAAAATGTTCTAGATGAATATGTTATTGGTCAAGATGAAGCTAAAAAAGTATTAGCAGTATCTGTATATAATCATTATAAAAGAATAAACAATACAGATAAACTTGATGATGTAGAAATTCAAAAGAGTAATATTTTACTTCTTGGACCAACAGGTTGTGGCAAAACTCTACTTGCGCAAACACTTGCTAAAATACTACATGTACCTTTTGCTATTGCAGACGCAACAACACTTACTGAAGCAGGTTATGTTGGAGAAGATGTAGAAAATATACTATTAAGACTTATTCAAGCAGCGGACTATGATATAAAGCAGGCTGAAAAAGGAATAATATATATTGATGAATTAGACAAAATTTCTAGAAAAAGTGAAAATGTGTCAATAACTAGAGATGTTAGTGGAGAAGGAGTACAACAAGCACTTTTAAAGATTATTGAAGGAACTGTTGCAAATGTACCTCCACAAGGTGGAAGAAAGCATCCACAACAAGACTTTATTAAAATTGATACAACTAATATTTTATTTATATGTGGTGGAGCTTTTGATGGCTTAGAGAAAATAATTGAAGCTCGTACTAACACTAAAACTATGGGATTTGGCGCTAAAGTTGAAGATAAGAAAGATATGGATTATGGAAATATCTTTTCAAAGGTACAGCCACAAGATATAGTAAAATATGGACTTATTCCAGAACTTGTAGGTAGACTTCCTATAATCACAAGCTTATCTCAACTTTCTAAAGATGCACTAATTGATATAATATCTAAACCAAAGAATGCACTTCTAAAGCAATACAAAAAATTGTTTAAAATGGATAACGTTGAGTTAGAAATAGAGCAAGATGCTCTAAATGCAATCGTAGAATTTGCAGTAGAAAGAAAAACTGGTGCAAGAGGACTAAGAGCTATAATGGAAAATGTAATGATGGACTCAATGTATGAAGTACCTTCAAATAAAGATATTAAAAAGTGCATTATAACTAAAGAAGTTGTTACTGAGCATAAGAAACCAAAATATGAATTATCTGAATTAAGAAGTAAGGCATCAAATTAGCCTTACTTTTTTCTTTACTTTTTATTTATGCTTTGCTATAATGAATTTATAGACTGAAAAAGGAGAAATAATGAAATATTACTACTTAAATAATAAAATTGATTTAAATGGCAAATATGGACAAATGGCAGAGGGATTATTAGTAGAAAAGCAATCTAAATTTTTTTCTTATATTTTTACAATAACAAATGAGCAGGAAGCGTTAAATAAAATAGAAGAAATACGAAAAGATAATTTGCAAGCAAGACATATTGTATATATTTACTCGTATTTAAATAATAATGTTGCTAATATTAGATTTTCAGACGATGGTGAGCCAAAAGGAACTGGTACAAAAGCAATATACGAAGTACTAGAAAAAGAGGCTATAACTAATGTATGCATTGTAATAGTAAGATATTTTGGTGGTATACTGCTTGGTGCAGGACCACTTTCTAGAGCATATTTAAATAGTGCTAGAATTTGTATGGATGCATGTACAAAAAAAGAGATATTTAACTACTTAGAGTACAGTTTGAGTTGTAGTTACAACATATACAATATATTAAAATCTAAACTAGATAAATATATTCAAGATGATTATGTAATAATATCTAGTAGTGAGTTTAATGATAAAGTAAATTTAAAATTGAAAATTATTGATAGTGAGTATGATAAAATACTAAAAGAAATAGAGGAAATAAATTATGATAGTTAATAACTTAGATAGATTTATTGCTATAGGAAAGGAACTTATAGTATATAGTAAGACAAATTTAAATATAAATTGTGATTTAAAGATAAGATATAGAATAGATAGTGAAAATAAAGAGATAAGATTATATGACGTACCATCTATTCTTACCATGAAAGAGAAATGCATTATATATTATGCAATTTTAGATAAGTATTATTTCTATCCATTAAATATTTTAAACAATAATAGTAATACTAAAAATATAGAGGAATTTGTCGTAAAAGAAAATGGATATACATATCATGAATTTAATGAAATAGAAGGCGAAAGCAAAGGAATATTAGGAGAGCTATTATTTGAGATACCTAGACAAGAGATTGAAACTGAGAAGCTTTCTAAAATTCGTGATGTATATGAAATGCTAACTAGAAATACTGATGAGATTGGAAAGCAGCCAATTTATATATCATTTTCTGGACTTAAAGGGGACTTCAATGATCTATTTAAAGTAATTGAATATATATTCAAATATGATGATAATTTAAAAACTAAAAAAGAGAAATGTAGGCTTATAAAGAAAGCTGGCTTTTTAGGAATGAATAAAGCAATACTTATAATACCAAATAAAAATATAGATAAAGAGGCATAGTTGCCTCTTTATTTTTATATTATAGGAATTATCTCCAAAAAAAAAGAATATTTATTATATAATGGTACAAAATATATTGATTTTGGTG
>CANROM010000084.1 GCA_947632225.1 uncultured Clostridia bacterium
TTATGTAATACAAGATGATACTTTTTTTCAAACTCTTTAGAAGCTTGAACACTCCTCATTTTAATTTTCATATTTCCTCCTTAAAAATTATTTTAGAGAATGTAAAGAATAAATTTTTATTCTTTTTTATGTCTAGTTGCTGTCAATATTATATTCTATTTGTCCGTTTTTGTCAAGAAAGTTAGGCAAAAAAATAAGAGAGTTTCCTCTCTATTTTATCTTGTTTTTAAGTTCATAAATTTTATCTAGTAATAAGTCTGAATATTTTTGTAATTCAGCTTTATCCTCATTTATATTCTCTGGTATTTCAATTGGATCGCCATAAACTAGTGTTACAGTACTAAATAGTCTTGGGTTTTTAGTTATATATACTGGAACAATTGGTACTTTTGCTTTTGATGCGATAAAAGTAGCACCAACTTTGGCTCTTCCTCTCTCCTTTCCTTTTGGTATTCTAGTGCCCTCTGGAAACATTAGAAGCTTAGCATTATCATTTTTTTCTATTACATTTATTGCATGCATAACACTTCCAGCATCTTTTTGACCTCTCTTTATTGGGAATACATTAAATGCAACAAGTAGTTTGGCAAGTAGCTTATTATTGAAAAGCTCTGCCTTAGCCATTATCCACATATTTTTAGTTCTAGTATATACCCAAAATGGGTCAAATCCTGTAGAATGGTTTGGACATACCAAGCATTTTCCCATACTATCTATCTTTTCTTTATCTATGCACTTTATTCTAAATAATAAATGGCAACATACAAAATCTACACACATTAAAAATAATTTTTTAAACATCTAGCTGTATCTTCTCCTTCACTTTTCTAATTACTATATCTTCTACCTCTTCAAGAGTGTAGTTAGTGGTATCTAATTCAAAAGCATCTTCTGCTTTTTTTAGAGGTGCAACATTACTACTTTTATCATTATTATCTCTAAAAACTACATTGTTATATATATCTTCATATGGAATATCTATTCCTTTTTCCTTATTTTGTAAGAAACGACGATTTGCTCTTTCTTCTGCACTTGCTGTAAGGTAAATTTTAACCTCAGCATTTGGAAATACATTTGTGCCAATATCTCGTCCTTCCATTACAATTTTTTTACCCTTTGCAAGCTTTCTTTGAAGATCTACCATTCTCTCGCGTACAACTGGTATATGTGATACTTGAGATACTAAATCATTTACTTGCTTTTCCCTTATCTTTCTGGTTACATCTTCACCATTAAGATAAAACTTGTCTTCGCCATCTTCGTTTGTCATCTCTATATCTATTTTATCTAATAACTCAGTTATTTTGTCTATTTGTGTAAGCTCAACTGAATTATTTATCATATCAAGAGTTACACATCTATACATAGCACCAGTATCCATATATACAATGCCATATTTTTTAGCAATGTTTTTTGCAAGTGTTGATTTGCCAGTTCCGGCTTCTCCGTCGATTGCAATAACGTAGTTTTTACATAAATTTTCCATGTTTTTTGCCTCTTCTCTTTATTTTTTACTAGAAATATGTTATCATATATCCAGAGATTTGTAAAGCAATTTTAAGAAAGGTTAGTGATTTGCTTGGCCAAGGATTTAGATATTTTTGACAACAAAATTATAATACTATATATACTTGAAAAGAATTCTAAAGCTCTTACTGTAGAGCAAATAGCAAAGTTTTGTGAAGACTTTGATGATATCACTTATTTTGATATTTGCACTTATATTCAAGAGCTTGAAAGTAATGGCTATATAACAGAATCTTTTAATGATGCACATCAAACTCTATATAGCATTACAAATTCGGGTCTTTTGACCCTACAAGAATTATTAGAATTAATACCAGGAGTAAATCTTCACAATATAAAGAAAGTAATAAATAAAAATATTGTTAAGATTAAGACAGATTACTCCATAGACAATATCGTATTGCCTGTTAAAAATGATGAGTTTAAAGTGTCCTGCTACATTAAAGATGGTAATGATGAACTTGTTAATATCACTATGTATGCAGCAAATAAAGACCAAGCACGTAATATAACAAAAAATTGGACTAATAGTGCTGAAGAAATATATGAAAAATTATTGGAAATGATGACAAAAGATGTTCAAGAGGACGAATAATTGTTGAATAATTTTACGTTTTGTCATATAATAACAAATGTTATTTTAAAAAGAATTTAAGGAGTGAAAATTTATGTTAGATATAAAGTACATTAGAGAAAACAGCGATCTTGTTAAAGAGGCAGCAAAAAACAAACTAATTGACGTAGATATTGATAGATTACTTGAAGTTGATGAAAAGCTTCGTAAACTAAATCAAGAAGCAGATAAAATTAAAGAAGAAAGAAATACCATCTCTTCTTCTATTCCAAAATTAGAAGCAGATGCTAAAAAAGAGGCAATTGAGCATGTTAAAGAATTAAAAGATAAAATTGCTGAATATGATGAGCAAATTACACCACTTAAAGAAGAATTTGATGCACTTATGTATGAAGTTCCTGGTGTTCCACTTCCAGAAGTTCCAATTGGAAAAACTGATGAAGATAATGTTCTATTTAAAACTGTAGGCGAAATTCCTACTTTCGATTTTGAAATTAAAGATCATGTTGATCTTGCAGAAGCATTAGATATTGTAGATATACCAAGAGGTGTTAAAGTTGCAGGTTCTAGATCATACTATCTAAAAAATGAAGGTCTTCTACTTGAAATGGCTCTTTCTAGATATGTAATAGACAAACTTGTTAAAAAAGGCTTTACACCTATGAGCGTTCCTACTCTTGTTAAAGAAGAGCCTATGTATGGAACAAGCTACTTTCCTAGTGGCCGTGACCAAGCTTATGCTGTTACAGAAGATAATCTATATCTTGTTGGAACTGCTGAAGTATCTCTTGTTTCTTACCACAGTGGTGAAACTTTTGAAAGCGAAGATCAATTACCAAAATTATATTGTGGTCTTTCAAGTTGCTACAGACGTGAAGCTGGTACATATGGAAAAGATACTCGTGGTCTATATAGAGTTCACCAATTTACTAAAGTTGAACAAGTTATTCTTTGCAAAGCAGATTATGATGAGCAATATAAGCTACATGATTTCTTACTAAACAATGCAGAAGAAATTATGCAAGAATTAAAAATACCATATAGAGTTGTTAAAGTTTGTACAGGTGATATGGGTGTTGGCCAAGTTAGAAAACATGACATTGAAGCTTGGATGCCTAGCCGTGGAAAATACAGTGAGACTCACTCTTGTTCTTCATTTAATGATTTCCAAACTAGACGTAGCAATATAAAATATAAAGATAAAGATGGAAATACTAAATATTGTTTCTCTCTTAATAATACAGCAATTGCATCACCTAGAATTTTGATTCCTCTACTTGAGTTAAATCAAAATCCTGATGGTTCTGTAAATATACCAGAGGTACTTGTACCATATATGGGTGGTATGACAAAAATTATGCCTAAAAAGAAATGATAAATTTCTTTTTAGCACACAAAGTCACTTGCTATAAACTTTGTGTGTGCTAAACTTTGAATGTATGAAAATACATTCATCTCCTTTTAAAAAAGAGTCCTTGATTTTTAATCAAGGGCTCTTTATTTTAATATAATTTGTAATCAGATACTTCTGGATGTGCTTTGGTATAATTACAAGCTCTTTCTACTAGTTTGTATACTTTTTCATATGGTAAACCTTGTAACCATTTAATTCTAAATCTAACTATAAAATTGTGTTTTTCATCTACAACTACAATGTAAGATTTACAATTATTGTAATAAAACTCCTCTTCCTCTGTTTTAAATTCAAGTCCGTCATATGGTTCTATTACATATCTGCCGTCAAAATATATTATAAAATCGCTGTCTAGTGCAATATCAAAAAGCATTTTTATTTTAAATTTTTCTGTTTCGATTTGATTTGCATCTAGTTTTTGAAACTCATCATCACATAATATGATGTCATTTCTTTTACTTTCGATGTTCAAGTATTTTTTTAAATCATATTCTTTCATAAAAAATACTCCTTCCTAGATCAACATATAACAATTGTTAATGTAGAAAAAATATATATTATTTAATATATATATTGATCATTTTTTATACGGAAATTATAGCACTTTATATTCTAAATGTCAAATATATTAGGTTTTACAAATTACTAAAAATATGTTATTATATTAAATATTAAGAAAGGAAAAAATTATTATGCTAAAAAATGTTAAATTTGAGACTTCTGTTTTTGAATTTTCTAAGCTACTTAAAACAGATAAACCACAAATAGTACTAGTTGGAAAATCTAATGTTGGAAAATCTTCTTTTATAAATGCTATTAGTAACCAGAAAAAACTTGCAAAAGTTGGTCAAACTCCAGGTAAAACAAGAAGTATAAATTATTATAATGTAAACAACGACTTCTATATAGTAGACTTACCAGGATACGGATATTCTACTATGTCAGAAAAGCAAAAATCACAGATAAATAAGCTAATTGACACATACATATCTAACACTAAAGAGATAAAGCATATCTTCTTTTTAGTAGATATACGAAACAATCCATCAGAAAATGATAGACAAATGTATGATTGGCTAGTTGCAAAAGAAATTCCATTTACTATAATTGCTACTAAAGCAGATAAAGTTGCTAAGACTAAATATAATGAATACAC
>CANROM010000085.1 GCA_947632225.1 uncultured Clostridia bacterium
TTAAAGGCTACAAACTCTTTATAAAGAACATTGCAAGAAATTTGCAATGGAGTGAATCTTTGATTCACTTTTGTTCTCTAAGATGAGCTATTAGGAATGTCTATATTATTGCTTCCACTATTATTTGTACTAGTATCTACTGACAGCATACTGGATAAGTTTTGACCTATTACTTGAAATAAGTTTGCAAGATAGTTAACACTATCACTAGAAAGGTTGTTATATATCCAAATTGAAATTGCTGTTGCAACAAGTATAATATTATTTGGATTTGATTCACACACTAGTAATAGTTAAAATGTGCGTACAATTTGAAGGAATTGAAATACTTGTTGAAACTTGAGGTAGGATATTTCGGATTATAACATAATCACCATTTTGAATTAAAATACTGTATACATTATTTTCAACACTTAGTACATTTAAGTAATAATTGCATTGAAGAGAAATAGACTGATCTCTTGATGTAAATGTTTCTGTTTTCTGCGTAGTATTTTTATAGCATTTACTACAACATGTATCAGTTATATTTAATGTTATATTCATATAGCATCACCTAATTATAGAGGGACATGGACAAGTAGCGCTGACTACTCCTATTAATACTACAAATGTGCCATTGTAAAGAGGCAAATCAAAGGTCTTAAAAGTATCAACAGGAATATTAAATTTTGTCTTATCTAGTAGTCCAGGGTTTTCAAGTTCTATGGTAACAGTATTAGCATTTTTTGAGATAATCGTTACAGTATATCCGTATGAAAGTAAATATTGTGAGTTATTTTCTATATTAGTAAAAACATTATCTGATGTAACAGATATACCATTTTGGCATTTTCTTTGTCTTATAGCTAAATCATAACAACAACTGTTCATATACTCACCTCTATTACTTATAGTATATGAAAATAATAGTATAGGGTTCCTAAAAAAGACAAAAAAATAAAGTATTAAAAAACTTTAATACTTTTGATTTTAACATGTAGTTCTAAGACTAAGTTGATTGTTTGCTTTGACTTTTGCTACTCTAAGATCAATGGTATCTCCTACTTTGTATCTTCTGTTCTTATTATAATTGTTAAGATCAAAAATACCACAATATAAAGGATTAGCAAGTACTTCTACGAAGTAACCTGTGTTGTCATCAAGCTTTTTAGTGATTTTGCACTTTACAGTATCACCGAGTTGTATCTTAAAGTCAACATCCTTATAAAATTCTATTCTAGACAATTCAAAAAATGAATCTCTTTTCTTAATGATTTTACAAGCAATTGTATCATTAACAGAATAGATATCTGATGGCTTTTTAACTTTTGCAGAAGTTAATTGGTTAATATACATTATACCACTTAAACCTTCATCAAACTCTAAGTATAGAGCCCTATCAGATGCTGACTTAACAGTTGCAATTACTGTATCCCCCTTTTCATATTTTTCTACTTTTCTTTGCATAAGTTTTGCTCTAGATAGAATATATTCATCGTCATATCCTATAACTTCACAGCTAACCTTTTTACCTAAAATTCTATCAAGATATGAATTATCGATATCATCATTTCTCATAGAAGATTTAGGATACAAAGAAATATCCTCAAGTGCGATTCTAGCATTTTTACCGTTTACTTGTGCGGCAAAAACTTTTTTGTTGCTATCGTAGTCTAAAATAAAAGCAGCAACTTCCTTACCTTTGGTAAGAAACATCTTATCTTTAATGTCTCTTAACATAGTTATCATTATTTTCCCCCCTAAACCCACACATCAATCGCATAGTGTGGCACAATTTCACAATTGCTCTTTTATTATACCATATTTTGACAGAAAAGTCAATTTTTATGTTAACGATTTCGCATTATTATCGTTATAATAATTGTAATACATTGTAATTTGTTTTCTTTTTTGATATAATAAAGGGCGTGGAGGAAATAAAATATGTTTAAAGCGGGTTATATAACAGTTGTTGGAAAGCCAAATGCAGGAAAATCTACACTAGTAAATAAGCTAGTAGGGTTTAAAGTGGCAATAACAACACCAAAACCACAAACTACAAGATTTAATATAAAAGGAATAATAACAGATGAAAATTCACAAATGATATTTATAGACACACCAGGAGTCCATATTCCAAAAGATAAAATGGGCGAGTATATGATGAAAAATGTAGAGAGTGCTATAAAGTCTGTTGATGTAATTTTATATATGGTAGACGCAACACGTCCTACAATAGATAAAGCTAGCGAAACAATAATGCAAAATATAGCTGGCAGTAAAAATAATGTTATATTGTGTATAAATAAAATAGATAAAATTGAAAAACAAAAAATACTTAAAATTATAACAATATATAATGACTACTTTAAATCTTTAGGAGCAGAATTTAAAGATATTGTACCTATATCTGTATATAAAGCAGATGGATTAGATATACTAAAGGAAAGTATTATTAAATATCTTCCTGAAAGTGAACTAATCTATGGAGAAGATGAGATAACAGATATTACAGAAAGAGAAATTATTGAGGAAATAATTCGTGAGAAAGCTTTAAATAATTTAGATGAAGAAGTGCCACATGGAATTAAAGTAGAAGTAGAAAGATTTAAAAAAAGAAAAAATCGTCAAAAACAGAGTGTTTATGATATAGATGTAAATATAATATGTGAAAAGAACTCACATAAGGGTATCATAATTGGAAAAGATGGCGCAATGCTAAAGAAGATAGGCTCACAAGCAAGAGTAGATATTGAAGAAATGCTAGAAGATAAAGTCAATTTGAAGATATGGGTAAAAGTAAGACAAGATTGGCAAGATGATGAAAATTATTTAAAAAATATAAAATCAAAGATATAGAATGTATTGAAGAAGTCAAGCTACATATAATAATCTTAGAGGTGGTTATATGTACGAGAACTTTGCTTGGGAACAGTTTCTAATTACTGGAAATGTAGAGACTTTTATGGAATATAGAAAAATAAATGCTTTAAATAATGGTAATGTAGGTGTAGATGAAAAAAAGGGTGGAATAGCAAATGAAGCTTGTCAAAGTGAAAGGAATAGTAATACGAGAAGTAACGTATAAAGATAATGATAAGATTATAACTATATTAACAGACACACTTGGAAAAGTTTCTGTTATAGCAAAAGGTGCTAAAAAAACAAATAGTCCATATCTTGCAAGCTCTCAATATTTAGTATATAGCGAGTTTGTATTATATCAAAATACAGGATATTACTATTTAAATTCGGCTTCTGTAATAAATACATTTTATAACGTAAGGGTAGACCTTGATAAGCTACAAATAGCCTTTGAACTCACGAAAATGATAAATTCAGTAACGGATGAAAATCAGGACTGTGAAAAGATACTACAGCTTTTCCTAAATACAGTATATGCCTTAGATAAATTTGAAAAAGATAAAAGGTGTATAATAAATGCATTTAAAATTAAGTTATTTACAATACTTGGATTTGCACCACGTCAGGACAAGTGTTCAAACTGTTCTAAGTCGTTACTTGACTCTCAGGAAGAATATGTGTATTATGATTTTGTAAGCAATGTTTTTCTGTGTGAAGAATGTAAAAGTAGTGCAGACTTAAAGAGGCTAGTAAAAATTAGTAAAGCTACATATAGCGCTATATTGTTTGTAATAAGAACTGATATAAAGAAAATTTTTTCATTTGAGCTTAAGAGCTATACTGAATTTGAAACTTTTGGACAAGTATTCTCTGATGCGATAATGAGCGGAATATAAAGGAGGGAGCTATGAAAAATAAAGTTATAACAATAGTTTGTACAGTATTTATTATTTTGGCAGTATGTTGTTTTGTGTATATTTTCATAAATATAGGCAATGAAGAAGTCGTAACGCCTAATGAAGAAGATGATATACCACAAGAAAGCACTAATCCTAGAGAGGAAAGGCCACAAAATATCGTTGTAACAAGTAGAATAGGAGTACAATTAAAGAATATAATTAGGTATTCAAATGTATACGCAAGTTATATTACCGATGAAATAGATGAAAATGGTATAAGCGATAAAGCTAGGCTATTGATTGCTTTAGATAAGCTATATAAGAAAGAAGAATATAAAGAGTATAGGCAATACTCAGAAGAGTACAATAGCACATATATAACTAAAGAGAATATGCAGAATATATTTAATGATTACTTTGTAAATAAAAATGTTGAAAATATAAATGCAGATAATCTTTTAATTTATGATGCAGGTAGTGATTCATTTATAATTGGACCAGCTGAAAATTATAATCAAAGTTTAAGTTATGCTATAGAGATACCATATAAGATAAGTGAATATTCAGATAGAGTGGAGCTACTAGCATATAGAATATATGTTGTAAATTCACAAGAAGTTCCAACAGCATTAACTCAAGAGGAAGCTGTTCCAGAGGATAATACAGATACTGAAGGTGATGTAGATGATGCAAACATAGATGAAGAGGAGCAAGTAGATAATACACCAATAATAGATACTCCTAAATCTATAGTAACTGATCTTTATTATGATAAAGCAAAGCAAGATCATATATTAACTTCATACGAGGC
>CANROM010000086.1 GCA_947632225.1 uncultured Clostridia bacterium
TCTAATGCAGATTTTATGGATATGAAAAGAAACCTTATCATTGGAGTAAGAAAAACTCACAAATTTGTACCAAATCATAAAATATCAGACTATTTAGTACCATATACTTCATCTGGTTGTACTGCTGCTTGTATGTACTGTTATTTAGTATGTAACTACAACAAATGCGCATATTTAAGATTGTTCGTCAATAGAGAGGAAATGCTAAATAAAATAATACAAACTTCTGAGAAATCGGATAAAGAATTGGTATTTGAAATAGGTAGCAATAGCGATTTAATACTTGAGAATACTATCACTAATAATTTAGTTTGGACAATAGAAAACTTTAAAAATGCATCAAAGGGTAAATTAACATTTCCAACCAAATTTGGTATGGTAAGCGACTTATTAAATTTAGACCATAGAAATAAAATAATAATACGAATGAGTGTAAATCCAGAAGAAATAATAAATAAAGTAGAATTCGGTACATCTAGATTAAAAGAAAGAATTGAAGCAATAAATAAATTAAAGGATGCAGGTTACAATGTAGGCATACTTATTGCTCCAGTTATATTTGTAGATAAATGGAAAGAGCTATATACTGATTTAATTCAAAAACTGCAAAAAAATCTTTCAAATAAAGTGAAGGAAGATGTATTTTTTGAAATAATATTTATGACCTATAGCTATGTCCATACAAAGATAAATTCAGAAGCGTTCCCTAAAGCCATAAATCTTTATAATAAAGATATAATGACAGGAAGAGGTAAAGGTAAATACAGGTATAAATCTGATATTAGGAAAGAAGGAGAATTGTTTTTTAGAGAGCAATTAAGCAAATATTTTCCTAATAATAAAATTGCATATATTGTTTAATTATTCCCTACTAAATTTTTACCAATTAATTTGATTTAATAAATACACTAATAATTTTTTACTTTAAATAAAAAATATGTTACTAACTTCCACAAATTATACAAATTTAAAGATGTATTTTTTGCCTGTCATTATATTTTGCTTTAAAAAATTCTCTTTTATTAATGATATAATGAAGTAAAAATAAAATAGGTGCTACAATAAGATATATAAAGCAATATGAATCTAACGTTACATATGTTGTTGAAGTGGTACCAGAAAAAAGCAAATCTCTTATTATAAAACCAATGTGGAAGAAGCCATCTACTTTAACTAATGTTAACAATAACCTTAGTTCAACGTCCTTGACGAAAGGTAGTGATACTTCTTCCACTATTAGTGATATTATACCACCTTCAGAAAATTATATCAATAATGAACAAAATTCTGTGAAAATGTCACCAGTTATACTTCTCTATTAATTTTATTTATGATATAATCAAACCTAAAAAAGACTTGAAATTTTATGTATTTCAAGTCTTTTTATTTTATTTTTATAAATTTATTTTTCATTTTTAACATATTATATGCTTAAATATATTCAATAGGTACCATGTAATTCCTATCATCAATAGCATGAATATCTTTACTTAAACACAAAACACATCCATTTGGTGAGTTCATTTCAAATTTTTCTACAACATTGAAATTTTTTACAGAATCTCTATCTGGATTTGCTCCTTTTTTTATCTCTACAGGATAAATATTATCCTCATATATAACTAATAAATCTATTTCTTTGCCATTATTATCTCTATAATAATATAGATGCTTTTTAGGGTCTCTTTGATTGTTTGCATAACTTTTTACAATTTCTGAAATAACATAAGTCTCAAAAATCTGACCACTATATGCACTTTTTTTCAAAGTTTCACTACTTACATATCCTGTTAAATAACATGCAAGTCCTGTATCCATAAAGTATATCTTTGGTCTTTTTACTATACGATTAATATTATTATTCATATGTGGTTGCAACAAAAATATTAAATAAGTATTGCTTAAAACGCCAGTCCATTTTGATATAGTTTCAGAATCTACCCCTACATCTTTTGCAATATCAGAAGCATTAAATTCTTGACCCGTTCTTGCAGCTAAACTTGAAATAAATTTTAAAAATTTTGGTTCATCTTGAATATTAATTATTTTTCTAACATCTCTTTCTATATATGTTCTTAAATATGATGAAAAGAAAGTTTCAATATTAATCTTATCATTCTTATATAATTCAGGATAACTACCTCTAAAAATTCTATCAAATATATTATCCATATATTCATATTTTAAAGCTTTCTTATTTTTTATTATATTTATGTCTGGTACAAAAACATCTTCTTTTAATCCACATATTTCTCTTGTAGATAACGGATATAAATCAATTATTCCTACTCTTCCTGCTAAAGACTCAGTTATATTTTCTATAGTTTCAAATACCTGTGATCCGGTCAAAAAATATAATGTACCTACTTTTTTTCCATCACCAAACATTTCACTTTTTCTAGCTTCATCTATTTTAATTTTTATATATGACAATAAATTAGGTGCATACTGAAATTCATCTATTATAAGTGGTACACCATGTGACCTCAAAAAGGTCTCTGGATCTTCAATCGCCATAGTTCTTTCATTTAAATCGTCTAAACTAACCTCATTTATTTCTTCTTTTTTTACATTAGCTATGTATTGCAAAACCGTACTTTTTCCAGATTGTCTTGCTCCTGTAATTAATATAGATGGAAAATTTCCATACATCTCATCTAATTTATTTTCTATACTTCTATTAATATACATATTACCCATATTTTCCTCCATTTATACAAATTGCGAATACCAATCGGAATTTGTATAAATAATATCATAAAATTTTAATTTTTGCAACTATTTTTAATTTATTTTGTGTTTATTTTAACTTTATATACTGATAAAAATAACAAAATGGATAAATAAAATGCCAAGAATAAAGAAGTTTTACATTATTTTATAGTTTACACAATTAAAAGTATTTACTTGCCTAAAGGAAACACATATGATAAAATTTTATTATCAAGCAAATAAGAAATATCGTTAACAAGTTTTAAGGAGTGATGTTATGGATATATCGAAACTAGAAGAACATGCAACTGGTGGGATTGCACAAGTTGCATACGGGGTACCTGCTCAACTACATAAAACTGTCTCAGTTGCTTTAAATTATATTATATTTATAGTTGGGTTATTTACTTTAATATTTTCAAAAAAACTTGGAAAGAAAAAAGTTATTATAACTATGATAATATTAGCTATTTTATTTATCCTTAGTGTTTTGATTTGTCATATTATAGATATAAATATCAACACTATAAATTAGGAGAATGTATATGCTAAAAAAAATATATAAACTAGGCTTATTTACAATAATGAAAAAATATAAAATTAGACAACTTGAAACTCACCCTCTTATAGATTTGTTTTGGGAATGCACCCTTTCATGCAATGCAATGTGTAAACACTGCGGAAGTAGTGCTCAAGCAAAGATTTACGAGGATGAACTTACAACCCAAGAAATAAAAGCTACTTTTAAGTCTATATCTGAAAAAATGGATGCTAAATCAATATTAATTAACGTTACTGGTGGAGAGCCTCTTGTAAGGAAAGATTTATGCGATGTAATGGAATATGCTACAAGTTTAGGATTTAATTGGGGTATGACAACTAACGGAATATTACTAAACAAAGAAAACATAGAAAAATTAAAGAAAGCTAATATGGAAACTATATCCGTAAGTGTAGATGGACTTGAAAAAACTCACGATGAATTTAGAGGTGTTCCTGGTTCATACAACATAATACTAGATAACATTGAAAAGCTAAAAAATGCAAATTTTTTAAGTCATATACAAATAACAACAGTTTGCCACAAGAGAAATATTGGAGAACTTGAAGAAATGTATAAAAAGTTTAGCTCTATGGGCATAGATTCTTGGAGACTAATGTCAATGGATCCTATAGGACGAGCTAAAGAAAATAAAGAGTTATTATTAGATGGTGACGAGTTAAGAAAACTTTTAGATTTTATAAAAGAAAAAAACTTAACAGGAAAATTAGAGCTTACGTATGGTTGCCCTGGATTTTTAGGTTTTGACTATGAGTATGAAGCTAGGAAAACTATATTTAACTGCAGAACAGGTATAAGTGTAGGAAGTATTCTTTATAACGGCGATATATATGTCTGTCCTAATGTTCCTAGAGTTAAGAATCTGATTCAAGGAAACGTAAGAAAAGATGACTTTGCTTATGTTTGGAATAACAAATTTGAATATTTTAGAGATATAAATAGAATGAGCTGCGAAGATTGTAAGAAATGTGAAAATTGGGATATATGTCTAGGTGGCTCAATGCATACATGGAACTTTGAAGAAAAGAAGCAAAATATATGTCCATACAATATGTTATATAAAACTAATAATTAATAATTTATTTGTTCAACAAACTATGACTTGTTTGTTGAGCAAATTTTTTTAGCTATATTTATACATAAACTTTTTTGAATAAGCAAAATCATATTCCCTTTCCATAAATTCTCACAAACTTTATTTACAAAATGATTGTTTTCTCGACATTCTTTTGATATAATTCTTAGTGG
>CANROM010000087.1 GCA_947632225.1 uncultured Clostridia bacterium
AGTACATGCTCTACTGTTTGTTCTCTATTGTCTTTTGTAAATGTGTATACATTTTCATCTATTAAATATCCTTCTGGGCGTTTTGTTTCTTTTACATAGTATGTGCCTGTCCACATATATTTAGACTCTGCACACCAATATCCATCTTCATCTTGATGGTCTATTGTTATTGTATCTACTACGTCTGTTAATCCTTTATCTCTATAAATTGTATACTGTGCTCCCTTAAGCTTAGCATCACCTTGTGTCCAGCCATATGTTCCTGCATGATTTTTTCCATATAAATCTGTGTCATAATCTTGCTTTCTTACTCTTATTTTCATTTTCTTTGAAGTATCTACTTTAGTAAATTTATATGTTTTATCTTGCTCTGACACAAATACATCAAAGTTATCTACTTTTAGAGCCTCATCTGGTACCACACATTCTTCTACTTCATATGTACCATATGGTAAATCTTCCACTCTACAAATTCCATCATTACCAGATACATTAGTATAGAAAGTATACTCTGATTCTCTATTAGTTCCTATAGCACTTTTTAGTCTTAACCTAAATTGTGCTCCCTTTAAATCTATTTCAGGATCATAATCTGAATTTTGTAATCTTTTATGTATTTCAACATTTCCAGTTATGATATCCTCAGTTACATCTTGTTCAATATATATCTCAGTCTGATTAGCAACTTCTACTGTATATACCCTACTAGATAATTGATATCCTGTTGAAGGAGAAACCTCTCTAATTGTATAAGTACCTGGTTGCAACCAGTCTGTTTCTGCTGTGCCACTACTACTTGTAGTTAAAGTCTGTGAGAAATTATTAGGACCAGTAACTAAATACCTTGCTCCTGCTAAAGTTGCATCACCTCTAGCTGTAGTAGAATTATTTTTAGAGTCTTTCTTTACTAATCTAATTTTGTATGATACAGCTTCTACTTTAACTGCATCCATTCTAGATGAGTTTGAAACTATTGAACCAGGGCATACCAACTGCTGTAAAGCTTGTCCGGCATGTGTTCCTGAGCTACCTACTCCAGCAAATACATATTCTTGTGAACCATCATCTAAGTTATCTGTTACAAATTTAACGCCAACTGTTCCACTCCATGTTCCTCTGAAAGTATCTGTAGCGACTATATTTAAGTCATTTCCATTTTTATATGCTTGTATACCTTCTGGCAAACCAGTTGTATCTACTGTCCATCCTGAGTCTTGGAAATTGCCAAGTGTATCCCTTAAAGTAACAACTTGTCCTGGACTTATTCTAAAGTTATTTCCACCTAAGTCTTCACCACCACCAGTATATTGGAAACTTACTGGGTAATCATCTGCATTTTTTACAGGATGTTCAGCCATCCATGCCATTAAATCATTCCAAGCGTTGTGTGTATATTGTGGTGTCTGATACTTAGTTCCGCCATGTGCACATAAGTACTCTATATGATCCCAATCAACTCTTCCTCCTGGATCATTTCTTTGGGCATTTAATGTCTCTTGCCATATATACATTTGAACTGCAGCTCTATCTGCATAGAAACTATCTGATTCGTTTCCACCACGTGCATTTCTAAACCAATATGCTGCAAGTCTTATATTGTTTTTGTATGAATCTCCTAAACTATTCCAGTAGTCTGTAAAGGTATTTCTGTCATAATATTGACCTTTATCTGTCCAAATACCATGTTGAATACACCAAACAATATTTCTTTCCCCTCCCTTTGAAAGAACGAAAAGCATTATTCCATAGTTATCGGTGGAATCATCCATCCTATATTGACCGTCACTACTTACATAGCTAAACGGAATCAAAATCTTTCTTGGAAATGATAACTGCCAATCTGCTGCATGTACTACATTACTTTCCATAGCAAAAAATAAAACTAAAAGAAAACATAGTACAAAACTCCTTAATTTTTTCATTATTTTTCACCTCAATTATATTTTATTCTTATATAAATTTTTTTTCAACTTTTACTAATATATTTGTATTCATAACTTATGTTGTATTACTTTTTTTACTCTTATATTTCATTTTGTTAAAAAAAGCACTACATTTTTGTTAACCAAAAACATAGTGCTCTTTATTACTATTTTATTCCTGTGTATCTTCTTTGACTATACTTACTTTAGATTTTCTCTTTGGATTATATAAATTTACAACCATTGCTACTATACTTGCTATAATTGTATTTATCATTACTCTCATAGGATATATCCATCCTATTTCTGGAGCTTCATCAAGAGTTATTGCCAAAAATACGTAATATGCAATAATTATATATTCTTTTTTATTTATAAGCTTACTGCACAAATATAATATTAAAAATATTCCAAGTGGAATTAGAATTACATTAACTAAATCAGACTTGGCAATGTACATTATACACATTGCTATAGTGCCTATTATACCGCCAATTATTGTTGATGCAATTCTCTTCTTTATTTCATTAAAACTCTTTGTTACGTCAGCTTGTATAGCAAGAATTGCAACTACTACCATATCATATGAATTTAAAAGTCCATTGCTAAGTGTAGATAAAATCATAACAATTAGCACAGAAACAACGGTTTTCATAATTCTAAGTCCAGGCTTTGCCACATTAACTTTTTTCATATTATTACCTCAGAGAAATATTAACACAAATCCTTAAAATAGTCAATATAAAAGGAATGAGCAAACGGTGCTCATTCCAAAGTAATCAAGTTTATATATGAAAAAAACCTTATATTTTTTCCGTTCTTTATATTTTTTGTATAGGAATTGTTTTTATAATTATTCTTCTTTAATTATGGATAAGTGTAAATTTTAAAGCATAAACTTACAAACTCTGTTTTCATTTCTCACCTCTTTCATTTTACATCTACATTATATACTTCAATTGTGTAAATAGTATGTATAATATATGTATATAATGTAAATAATTTATGAATTTAAAACAAGTTTGCATTTTGTTAGAGATTAGTTTATACAATACTATATTTAAATTCTTGCCATTATTATATTGGTTATATGTGAAAGATGTATGAAATACAAATGATAATACAGAAAAAACGCTCAACTTGAGCGTTTTTTATTATATGTGCATAATTGCAACAGCTATATTAAAGAATATAAGCACTGAGCAAGTATCAACAATTGTTGTAATTAGTGGTGCTGCCATAATAGCAGGATCTAATTTTAGTTTTTTAGCAAGCATTGGTAGTATACATCCAAAGCATTTAGACATAACTACAGTTGCAACTAAAGTAAGTCCAACTACAGTTGCCAGTTTTATATCGTGGTACTGCAATAAAATTCTTACTCCGTTAGCTAAAGATAAAATTAGCCCAACTACAAGTGCTACCCTTATTTCTTTCCATAATGCTTTAAAAAAGTCTTTTAGCTTTATTTCATCAGTAGCAAGTCCACGAATAATTAAAGTAGATGTTTGTGATCCACAATTTCCGCCTGTATCCATTAACATTGGTATAAATGCAACAAGTATTGGCACAGCTGCAAATGCTGTTTCATAATTTGTTATTATACTACCTGTTAACATAGATGATATCATTAAAATTAAAAGCCAAAGTATTCTATTTTTTGCGTGGGTAAATACGCTTGTTTTAAAATACTCATCCTCATTTGGTTGCATAGCGGCCATTTTTTCAAAGTCTTCTGATGTTTCTTCCATGATAACATCAATGGCATCATCAACTGTTACAATACCAACAAGTCTTCCCTCTTTATCTACTACAGGAAGTGCTACATAGTCGTACTTATCAAAAATCTTAGTAACGTCTTCTCTATCATCATGTGTTGTAACTGTAATAACATTAGTATCCATGATTTCCTTTAATTTTTGATTTCTATCTGCAAGTAGTAAGTCTTTTATATCTATTACGCCTATTAGCTTCCTATTTTTATCTAGAATATATGAATTATATACAGTTTCTTTTTTTAGTCCAATTTTTTTTATTTTTTCAAATGCTTCTGCTACATTCATTTCTTCTTTTAAGTCAATGAATTCTGTAGTCATTATACTACCAGCACTATCTTCTGGATAGTTTAGTATCTCGTTAATAACTTTTCTATCCTTTTCATCTACTGATCTTAAAATACGCTTTACTACATTTGATGGCATTTCCTCAATAATATCTACTGTATCATCCATAAATAGCTTATCTACAACATTTTTTAGTTCTACATCTGAAAATGAATTTATAAGTTTCTCTTGTAGGTCTGAATCAAGCTCTGTAAATATCTCAGCTGCTCTCTCTTTATTTAATAATCTAAAAACTACTAATATATCTTCTTCATCTAGTTCTTCAAAAATCGTCGGGAAATCAGCACCATTTATCCTTTCTAAGTATTTTTTCAATTCATTGATTTTTTTGTTTTCAATTAAATTTACAACTTCTTCTACTTCTAATTTGTTTTCTAACATAATACTAATCCCCTCACTTTCTTAAAAAACGTAATTAAAAAAGACTATTTTCGATAGTCTTTATATTTTTTTATGTGTCATTTAATAACACTATA
>CANROM010000088.1 GCA_947632225.1 uncultured Clostridia bacterium
CTTTTAAGAGATTATGAAGAAGATATATTGGAACTACTTTCTGATGAAATAGTTGGACATTATAGAATAAGTTAAAATGTAATGATATAATGATATGGGGGTAGAATATGAATAAGAAAAAGATTTTAATAGTATTACTATTAGTAATAATTGCTTTAGTAGTATTATTTATAGGAGTAAAAAACTACTTAAAATATAATAATGATGATCCATTAAGTTTATCTGAAGCAGAAATAAAAAGAATTATCGACAATTCTTATTATAAAATACAAGATAAATCTCTTGCAAATGAATACAAAAAAATAAAAGATTTAGAGTATAAGGTTAGTTTGGCTAGCTCAAGTGCATCAAGTACTAAAGAGGCAAAAAATATTTTTGATAATTTTGTTGAAGAAAGAGCAAATTATTATAATGAAAAAGTAGAAAAGGCAAATGATTCTACATCATACTTTAGATCTAAATATCTTGGCTGTGTGGAAGAAGAATACTACTATTTGCTTACTACTCAAGTAGAATATAAAATAAAGGATAGTTATGGTGGAGCAGAGCAAAAGTACAAATATGCAGTTATAGTGCTAAAAGATAAGTATTTAAATGAAACAAGATTTAATACTGCAAATTTAAGTAAAAAAGTTGTAGAAAGTATAGGAGATGTAATGGCATTAGTTGGTTATAACGATTTAGAGGGTGGACAAAAATTAATAAAATCTTATGTTAGTGAAAATGCAGATGAATACACATATACAGCATATTATGCATCATATGAACCAGAAGGAAGAAACGAAGATGACAAAGGTAGAGTAGCTATAACTATTTCAACACAATATACGTACTATTTGAAAAAAATTACTTTAAAAGTAGATAAAAATAATGGTACAACTAATTTAGATATTTCTAAATTTGGAGAGCATGAAGATAAAGATTCATATTATGTAATGGATAATGAAATAGTAAATGCTTATCGTGGCGAGACATATGCGTAGAATAAAGGCATTTTATGCCTTTATTTTTATGTTTTCAGTTGTTAAAAAAGTTTAAAAATGGTATAATTAGGAAGTGTTAAAGTAACGTAATATAACATAGGAGGTTGACATGGCATCAAATACTGTATTTTTTTGTAAAGAATGTGGATATGAATCAGCAAAATGGTTAGGTAAATGCCCTGGATGTAATAGTTGGAATAGCTTTGTTGAAGAAAAAATAAATAAAAAAAGTGCTTCAAAAAGTAACAATAGTCATTTATCTACATTTTCTAACAATAGCCAAGTAAAGAAATTAAACGATATTATAGTTACAAAAGAAATACGAATAGACACTGGATATGAAGAACTAAATAGAGTGTTTGGTGGTGGAATAGTAGAAGGCTCACTAAATTTGATTGGTGGTGAACCTGGTATTGGAAAATCTACGCTAATTATGCAAGTTTGCTCTAATCTTGCTAAAATAGGTAGTGTACTATATATATCTGGTGAGGAATCTGAAACGCAAGTTAAACTAAGAGCAGATAGATTAAAAGTTAAAGATGAAAATATACTATTTCTTAATGAAACTAAAGTAGATCAAATAGAAGAAAAAATAGATGAACTCAAACCAAAGTTTTGTATAGTAGACTCTATACAAACAATGTATGATGAGGAAATTAGCTCAACTCCTGGAAGTATAGCTCAAGTAAAGGAAGTAACAGCAAGGCTAATGTATATTGCTAAAAGAAATAATATAACTACTATAGTAATTGGACATGTAACTAAAGATGGAGTTATTGCTGGTCCTAGAATATTAGAGCATATGGTAGATACAGTAATATACATAGAAGGAGAAAGATTTCTAAGTCATAGAATAGTAAGAGGCGTAAAAAATAGATTTGGCTCAACAAACGAAATTGGTATTTTTGATATGAAAGACGAGGGAATGGTTGAAGTTAAGAATATGTCAGATATATTCTTGACTAAATCGGATAGAAATCTTCCTGGAACTGCAATTGTTGCAACAGTTGAGGGAACATCCACTATACTAATGGAAGTGCAAGCTTTAACTACTCATTCATATTATAATATGCCACGAAGAGTAGCAAATGGAATAGATATAAATAGACTCAATATGCTTATTGCAGTTCTAGAAAAAAGATGTAATTTAAGCTTAAGTACACAAGATATATATGTAAATGTCATTGGCGGCATGAGGGTGGATGAGCCAGCCGTAGATTTGAGTATAGCAATGTCAATTTACTCTAGCTATAAAAATATACCACTTGATCCTAAAACTGTATTTTTGGGCGAAATTGGGCTTACTGGAGAGATTAGAAATATAACAAACTTTGAAAAGAGAATAAAAGAGATTTCTAAGCTGGGGTATAACAGAATATATACTAATAAAAAGCAAATAGAAACTTTAAAAGATAAAGTTGATGCAACACTAATTGGCGTTGCAACTATAGATGAAGCAATAAGCAAAGTAAATGCATAAGGAGGTAAAAGTGAAACAAGAAGAAGTATTAGAATTATTAAAAAAAGTAGCACCAGGAACAATATTAAGAGAAGGCCTAGATAACATATTAAAAGCAAAAACAGGAGCTTTAATTGTAGTTTCTGAAAGTGAAGAAGTAATGAATATAGCAGATGGTGGCTTTAAATTAGACTTAGAATTTACACCAGCTAGTATATATGAGCTAAGTAAGATGGACGGAGCAATAGTAGTAAGTAGTGACTTAAAAAAGATACTTAGAGCTAATGTACAACTTGTTCCAGATCATAACATTAAGACATCAGAAACAGGAACAAGACATAGAACTGCTGAACGTGTTGCAAAACAAACTAATGAGCTTGTAATATGTATATCTCAAAGAAGAGGAATAATAACAATATTTAAGGGCGACTATAGATACGTAGTAAAGGATACTGAAACTGTTATAATTGAAGCAACACAAATGCTAGAAACATTAGAAAAATATAAAAAAGTTTTTGATAATCTATTAAGTGTTTTAACTGAGCATGAGTTTGACGATATCGTATACCTTGAGCTTGTTGCAAATGCTATATATAGAAGTGAGATGATAATTAAGTTAAAAAATGAAGTAGAAAAAACAATTATTGAACTTGGAGATGAGGGTAGACTAATAAACATACAGCTTCTTGAACTTATAGATAACGTTGAGCAAGAAGAAAAACAAATAATTCAAGACTACATGATAGAATCTAAGAAAAAGGGCAAAAGATCTGCTGAAAATGTCCTTGAAGAAATAAGGAAGTTAGATAGAAAAGGTCTAATTGACTCAGAAAAAATAATAAAAATACTTGGATACGAATCAGATAGTACAACTGAGCTACTAGATATGAACGTATCACCTAGAGGCTATAGAGTATTAAATAAAATACCTAAAATGCCAATGAGCATAATTGAAAAAATAGTAGATTCATTTGGAACATTACAGATGGTTTGTAATGCCTCAGTTGCTCAACTTGATGATGTAGAAGGAATTGGTGAAAGAAGAGCTAAAATTATAAATCAAACACTAAAAAGACTACAAGAACAAAATATTCTTAAGTTATATAATATGTAAAACTCTATATTTAGAGTTTTATTTTTTTATATAATTCACGTTTTTGTAACAAAAGTGTAACATTTTAAAATAAAAGCCTGAAAATGTGGATAATATGCACGAAATGCTGAAAAAATCAAATAAAAGAAGTGAATAAAATATGTAAAAATTAAAGTTAAAGATTACATAAAAAATAAAAAGCTGGATGTTTCAAAATATAGTAACAAAATATTTTTGCTAACAGATATCTACAAGTAAAATTGCCTCAGTAAAGCTTAAAAGCTTAACATAACGCTGAAATTATGGTATAATATAAGTATAGAGGTGAGTACAATGAAAAGGTTAGCTACAGTTCTTATAGGCATTACGATTGTAGTGAGTATGAGTAATACTATACTTGCTAGTGAAAATGTTGATATTTATTCTGAACCTGAGATTATATTAGATGGCAGAATAGAATTAAACTTTATGTGTAAGATGTCAGACAGAATAAATGATAGCATCCCTGTATCAAATGTACAAATAGAACTATATTATTATAATGAAGGTCAATATGTAAATATAAACGATTTGGATATATTTAAATATACAAATCATCATTTAGTAAGTGATGAAAATGGTAAGATAGTAATAACTAATATTCCTTGTGGTCTATATCAATATAGAATAACAAGTGCACCAGAAGGATATAAATATAATAGTGAAGATGTATATCTACGTGTAATATTACTTGACTTAAATGTTGTAGAATATTCATATTTAACTCAAGAGGTTCATATTACTGGTGGTGAACCAGAAATTCCTAGTGAGATAATTCCAGAAATAGAGCCACAAAAGGAACCACAAAAAGAACCAGAAATAACAATCGACGAGAATAAAGAGGAAGAAGAACAAAAACCTATTGAAAAACCAGTTGTGCAAGAAACAGTTCTACCTTCTAAAGAAACAGATATTAAAGAGATAAGTATAAATACATT
>CANROM010000089.1 GCA_947632225.1 uncultured Clostridia bacterium
AGCGAAAACCTTTTAAAGTCTTCGCTATATATATTATTATTTATTTGCATTTTTATTCTTTTTTAAGAATGGAGGGATGTCTATATCTAATCCTTCTTTTTCTGGTACTGGAGTGCTTTGTGTTTTTATCCAAGGTTTTGCTCCGATACTTGTTTCTTTTGTTCCTGGCTCTTTATCAAATCCTGTTGCTATTACTGTTATACAAATATCTTCATCCAAACTCTTATCTACTACTGCACCAAAGATTATATTAGCTTCTGGGTCAACACTTCTTTGTACTAATTCTGCTGCTGTATTTACTTCGTGCAATCCCATATTTTCTCCACCTGTTACATTAATAATAACTCCTCTTGCTCCTTCTATTGTTGTTTCTAATAATGGACTTTGTATTGCTTGTTTTGCTGCATCTTCTGCTCTATTTTCTCCAGATGCTCTACCTATTCCCATATGTGCCATTCCTGTATTTAGCATTACTGCTTTTACATCTGCAAAATCTAGGTTTACTAATCCTGGTATTTTGATTAAGTCTGATATACCTTGAACACCTTGTCTTAATATATCATCTGCCATTTTAAAGGCCTCTAACATTGTTGTTTTTCTATCAATTATTTGTAGTAATTTATCATTTGGTATTACCACTAAAGTATCTACTTTTCCTCTTAGACTTTCAATTCCTCTTTCTGCTTGAGTAAGTCTTTTCTTTCCTTCAAAAGTAAATGGTTTTGTTACTACTGCTATTGTTAATATTCCCATTTCTTTTGCTATAGATGCTACAACAGGTGCTGCTCCTGTACCTGTTCCTCCACCCATACCAGATGTAACAAATACCATATCAGCTCCTCTAATTGCCTCTGATATTTCTGTTTTACTTTCTTCTGCTGCTTGAGCTCCTATATCAGGATTTGCTCCTGCTCCTAGACCTCTTGTTATTTTTTCTCCAATTTGAATTTTTGTTTTTGCTTTTGATAGCATTAGTGCTTGCTTATCAGTATTTATAGAAACAAAATCAACTCCTTCTATTCCTGAATCAACCATTCTATTTACTGCGTTATTTCCTGCACCACCTACACCAATTACTTTAATTACAGCTGTTTCATCTGTATTTAAGTTTTCTTCATAGTTATTATTGTCTAATAACATAACTTTTCCCTCCTATTTTATTTACCTTTTTTTACTTTCTCTATTAATTTTTATGTTTATTTTATGAATAGAAGAAATCTTTGACTTTTTCTAATAGACCTTGAAAGAAGTTTTCATTTGAATTTATATCTAAGCTACTTGATACTGTTTTTGCAAATGGTCTTAATGCAATATATCTAACCAAAGCATATGCTGTTGTATAACAAGGTTTTATTATTCCTGCTATTTTATTTGATGCCATTTTTACTGGTATATTTAATGTAATTTTTCCAACTATATCGCTTTTACTTATATTAGTAATACCTTGTCCTGTTAAAATTACATTATTTATTTTTGGTTTTATACCTTCGTTAGTTATATCTTTATTTACTAGTTCAAATATTTGCTCAATTCTTGCCTCAATTATTTCTACAATATTTGAGCTCCTAACAATCTTATTTCCATCTTTTGCTGTATTTAATACTACTTCTGTATCATTATCCATATAAGATTTTAATGCTAGTCCATATTGTCTTTTTAATTTTTCTGCCTCTTCTAAAGATATATCTAATACTAATTTAATATCATTAGTAATATTTGCTCCACCTATTGGTATTGCCTTAGTATATATAAATTTATCTCCATCAAATACGCCTATATCTGTATTTTCTGCTCCGATATCTAAGAGCATTATGTAATCTTTTTGATCTGATTCATCTAGTATAAAATTTTTTTCAGCTAATGTAATAGGTACTATTCCATCTATATCAATATCAACTTTTCTAAATATACTTGATATAACCTTTATATATTCTTTGTCTGCGAGGATAAGTTCTGCATTTAAGGTAAACATTGAACTGAAAGCTCCTACTGGATCTTCTACTCTTTTTCCGTCTTCTAAAACAAAGTCATTTGTTATTATATCTATTAATTGTTTTCCATCAGGTATGTCTATATCTTTTGCTTGCATTATTGCATTTTGTACATCTCTTGACGATATTCCTGAATATTTATCTTTAGCTGTTTTAGTAACACTATTTTGAAAAATTGTGACATATTTTCCTGAAATTGTAATGTACGCAGAATTAATTTTCATATTCATCTCTTTTTCTGCATCTTTTATTACTGCTGAAATAGATTCTGAAAGAGCATATTCATTAACTATTTTTCCTTTTTGTATGCCACTTGATTTTTTACAGGTGTTACAAATGATTTCGATTTGATTAAAATTATTGACTTCACCAACAACTAAGCTGACTTTATATGCGCCTATGTCAATGCCTACAATTATATCACCTATAGCCAAAGTAAATTACCCCCAGTCCTATTTTTTTTACTTGCTTTAGAATATATTATTTTTTCAAAAAAGTCAATAGAAATAGAAATAATTTTGTAATATTTTTGTAATTAGTTTGTAATAATGTAGAACATATTTATTTTTTAGATTTTTTTGATATTTTTTGAGAAATTTTACTTAAATAATATCTTCTTATAATTCCTAAATTATTAAACATTCTTCCTACAAAAACTATTATTGCTGCTAAATATATATCAACATTTAACTTTTGACCTAAATATGTTAATAGCATTGCAATTAGAGCATTTACAAAAAATCCTGATACAAAAACTTTTAAATCAAAGTTTTTCTTTATATGTGACGCAATTCCTCCAAATACTGAATCTAAGGCTGCAACTATTGCTATTGCTAAATATTTTGATGCTGTATATGGTATTGTTGGAATAAGAAATCCTAGAAGTACACCTAGTAAACTTCCTATTATAATTGTTAATATCATCATATTATTCAACCTCCTTCATAACTTCTGCATTTATTTCTTTTGAATATTTATATATTAGTACATTATCTGATGACTCGACTTCGATTTCTAAATTATTTATTCTCATCAAGTCAACAAAGCCACTATTTTTTAAATTTAATGTACTCATTAAATAATCTTTATCTCCAATTGCTTTTACTACAAATGGTGAACTAACTCTTGCATCTGAATTAACAACTATAAAACTATTATTTATTGAAATTATATCTGTTAAATTTATTATTCTATTATCATTTATTGATATTGCCTCTGCTCCTGCATATTTAAGCTCATTTATAAGCATTAGCAAATCATCTGCTGCATAACACGCCTCGTCTGTATCTTTTAGTGTTATAATTACTCCTTCTCCTTCTACATCTGTAAGCCCTAGTAATGTATTTGACTCATTTAATTCCTTATCTAGCAAATCTGTTGATTCTTTATTTTCTGCTATACTTGTGGCATATTCTGATATTGTATTTTGATTAGTATTATATTGCTCCATTGTTTCTTCATATCTTGCTTTATATGAGGCTATTTGTGTTTTAAGCTCATCTGTTCTTAAAGATTCTAAATTAGATTCTTCCGATTTATCTACTGCTCTAAATTGTATAAACATTGAACCAACTAGCAATAAGCTCATCAAGCCTGCAATTATAGACATAATAATAGTTTGTTTATCTTTTTTTAATGTCATTACTACTCACCTCTGTCTTTCATAAATTTCTGTGTAAGTGCTCCACTATATTTATTTATCTTTATATTATTATCTTTTTTCACTTGTACTGACAAATCGTTCATTCTCATATTTTGTAATATTCCACCTGCTCTTTCAACTGCACCATACAAGCTTTCTTGATTTCCTATTGCTTTTATTATGCAAGGTGAGCTTATTTTTTCTCCATTTACCAATATTACATTTCCTGCACATACTATATATGTAGAACTTACTATTCTTTGGCCATTTATCTCTATTGCCTCTGCTCCTGCATTTGCAAGTTCATTTACTATATCTCTTAAATTTCCATCATGTATAAGTAATGTACTTGCATCTAATATTTGAATGTTTGATGTTCCATCTGCAACTTCTATAACTATTCCTTTGCCATAAACATTTGTTAATCCTAATAATAAATTGTTCTTTTTTATTTGTGCTGTTTTTTCTTCAGAATCACTTGCATTTGTTGAGGCTGATTGTCTAATTATCTCTAGCTCTTTATTAGATTTAGCTAAATTATCTGATGCTTTTTCATATTTTTCTTTCCATTGTAATAAGCTATCTTTTAACTCTTCATCTGCAAATGTCTGTGATACAACTGAATTTTCTATTGACATTGTTCTTATTTGAAGTGTTAGTGCAAGTGCAAGTACAAAACATGTTATTCCTAATCCAATTCTTAAGCCCTTGTCCTTCATTGTAATCCTCCTTAATATAATGTAAATTTTCCTTACATCCAACTTGCATATGGATATTTATTTTTATAATCAACATTTAAGTGTAATGTTCCTGATTCATCTTTTTCTTTTTCTATAATTGACTGTAAATAAAGCATTTTTATATCTAAGTTTGACAT
>CANROM010000090.1 GCA_947632225.1 uncultured Clostridia bacterium
TTTATTCTTCCCACTTCACACATACCGCTTGCAGAAATAATAATCTTTGGTGTCATATCTGTGTTTAATGCTTGTGATTCTTCTGAAGTTTCTACAAAATGAAGATTATCAAAAACTAAAGGATCATCACCTTTTAAAAGATATCTTAAAGCTTCCTCATCATAATACTTATGTTGAGTTTCAAATATCTTAGTTGCATTAACTGCAAGTGGACTATCTACATATACAGGAACTTTTTCAAGTTCTTCTGCTATAGAGTCATCTGTTAAATATTTATTTATCTCATACAATATCTCCTGCGTTCTTCCAACAGCAAAAGATGGGATAACTACGTTACCACCTCTACGTATTGTATCTAGTATAATTTGTATAAATTTGCTAGATTGATCTTGTATACTGCTATGTAACCTGTCACCATATGTAGACTCAGTTATTAAAACGTCCGCTGAATCTATATTTACAGGGTCGTTAATTATTGGTAAGTTAGTATTTCCAAGGTCACCAGTAAATACTAATTTTTTCTTTTTTCCATCCTCATTTACATACAATTCTACTATAGATGAGCCAAGCATATGTCCTGCATCTTTTAGAACAAACGAAATATCGTCATTTACTTTTACTTCAGTATCATATTCAAGTCCAACAAATATTTCAAGACAGTCAATACCATCTTGTTGTGTATATATAGGGTCATTTGGTTCTTTACCAGCACGCATTCTTTTTCTATTTACCCATTCAATTTCTTTTTCTTGTATATGACCACTATCTGGTAGCATTATCTTGCATAGTTCTCTTGTTGCGTTAGTACAGTATATAGGATTTTTATATCCAGCTTTATATAATTTTGGTATTCTACCACTATGATCAATATGAGCATGACTTAAAATCATAAACTCTATTTCATCAATATTAAATGGAAACTCCTCATAATTTAACATTTGATCTGTTAAGCTTCCTTGAAATAAGCCACAATCTATTAGAAACTTATGGTTGTTAACCTCAACCATATGACATGAGCCTGTAACACCTTGTGCAGCCCCATAAAATGTTATATTCATATTCATCAACCTTTCAACAAATAAATTTTATTATAAAAGAGAAAAATATTCAATATTTATTTTATATAAATATTGGATTACGAGTGACAATCATAAGTGTATCTTTTCTTTTAGATTTGTCAAAAATCTTTATCTTTTCATATAAACTATTATATATATTTGTATTTAACCTTACTTTTACCATGACATTTACTCTAAATCTATTATTTAATTTTTGGATATACGGAGATTTTGGAGTAAATACTCTATATAAATTTTGATTGTTATAATTTAAAGTATTATATAGCTTTTCAGCATCTTGTTTTACGGATTGTAAGTTTTGACCACTTATTTCAAAAAGCACAATGTCTATAAATGGTGGATATCCAAATGTCTTTCTATATTCTATCTCTTTTTCAAAAAATTCTTTATAGCTGTTATGTTTTACAGCCTCTAATATGTAGTTTTCTGTATCACTTGCCTGAATTAACACCTTTCCCTTCTTAGTACTTCTTCCTGCTCTTCCTGATACCTGATATATATTTGAAAAAGCTCTCTCAGAAGAAGAAAAATCATTCATAGCAAGAAGTGCATCTGTACCAAGTATGCCTACTAAGGTTACATTTGGCATATCATGACCCTTACTTATCATCTGAGTACCTATAAGAACATTAACATTCTCATTTTTAAATTTGTCTAATATTTTTTGCTGTGAGTCTCTTGCAACTGTTGTATCTGCGTCCATTCTTAAAACAGAAATTTCAGGGTATAACTCTTTTAGTTCCTCTTCAAGTCTTTCTGTTCCTAACTGATAACTAGATATTTCCTCTGATCCACATTTAGGGCAAATATTTATATTTCTTTCTACATGTGAACAGTAATGACATAAAAGTAAATTATTTGTTTTATGATAAGTCATTGCAACATCACAATTTGGACAATTAAACACATATCCACAAGTCTTACATGTAAGATATGAATTATATCCTCTCTTATTTAAAAATAGCATTGTTTGTTCTTTATTTTTTATATTTTCAAGAATTGCCTCTTTAAGTCTTACAGATATATTAGATGTATTGCCCATAATTCTATCTGTTTTTAAATCTACTATTTCAATTTCTGGAAGTACAGCATTTGCTGCTCTATTTTTCATTTCAAATAGCTCTATTTTTCCCTCAATTGCTTTATTATATGTGCTTATTTCAGGAGTAGCACTGCCTAATACTAGTACAGCATTATTTTCTTTACAAATATATGCAGCTATCTCTTTAGTTGAATATTTAGGCTTAGTTTGTGAATAGTAGCTTGAGTCATGTTCTTCATCAATTACTATTAGTCCTATATCATCAAGTGGTGCAAAAATTGCAGAACGTGCACCAATTACTATATTTACTTTTCCCGATTTTATTCTTTTATATTCTTCTTTTCTTTGTGCTATTGTCATTTTGCTATGTAATATTGCTATATCACTTCCAAAACGTGATACAAATCTTTCTACTGTCTGATATGTCAATGATATTTCTGGAACTAAAACAATAGCTTTTCTTCCTTGAGTTAATACTCTATCTATAAGTTGCAAATACACTTCTGTTTTTCCACTACCAGTTATACCATGTATCAAGCACTGCTTATACTCTTCATCATATATGTATTTGCTAATATTATCTATTACATATTTTTGTTCATCAGTAGGAACTAGTGGATATGATTTTTCAACTTTTAAATCTTTTAAATAGTCTATTTCTTTATCCACTTTATCTATAGCTACATATCCATTTTTTTGAGCTGTAGTTATTACACTCCTAGATATTCCAAGACCCTCTACAATATCGTTTACTAGCACATAATCATTATACATTAGAAATGTTAAAAGTTGTATTTGTTTAGCACTTTTAATAACATTAGATTCAATATCTTGCATAATTTCATCTGTACTTTTTACAAGATAAATTAGACTATCTTTTCTAGTTTCTAAGCTTTTACTACTATTTTTAGATTTAGTTCCTGGTGGTAGCATAAGTTTTAAGGCATCATATACATTACAAAAGTATACATATGCAATATATTTTGCAAGTTTTAGTCTAAAAGGATTTATATATGATATATCATCTAATATTGCAGTTATCTCTTTTAATTTATAGTTAGTATTTTCATCATTTTCATCTAATTTTACTATTATTCCCTCTTCTAAATTTTTACCTCTGCCAAAGCTTACTTGAACTCTTTTGCCAATTTCTACATCATTTAACATAGATTCTGGTACAAGGTAATCATATACCTTATTCAAGCTGTTTACAGAAGTATTTATTAGTATTTTAGCTATCATATTGCACCTCACTAATATTATATAGTAGTTATATTTTATAGTCAAGAAATAAACATATGTTTTTAAGCAAAAAAATACGCCTAAATTAAATTTAGGCATATTATATTATTCCTTATCCTTTAGCCATAGCTTGTACTCTTGTAAAATTATACTTGCTACTTCTTCAGGTGTTTTACTTGTTGTGTCGATAACCAAATCATAATTTGACATATCATCACGTCTAACATTATATGTTTTTAGATACCTCATATTTTCTTGCTCAAATCTATACTTAATATCCTTCATAGCATCTTCAATTGAATTATATTTTTCAGTATCTTTTCTTAAAGAATCATTAAATGCTCTTCTTGCAGATTCTTCAAGATCTACTCTTAAATATACCTTAAAAGAGTGTGGTACAGCATAAAATCCAAGCCTTGCATCAATAATTAAATTATCATGCTCTGAGGCATATAGTGACGCACTTTTTTCAATTTGCTTATCTATTTCTTCATTTTCGTTTAGTACTTTTTGAAATTCAACAATAGACATATTCATCTCTTTTGCAAGCTTTCGTACGTATTCCCCATTTTTGTATATTTCGTATCCTAATTCTTGTTTTAATATAGCAGTTACCGTTCCCTTACCACTTGCTATATCGCCTGTTACAGATATAATATGTATATTCATAAAACTTACTCCTTATTTTCTTTTTGTGCAAGTTCTGCTTCGTGTTGTATTTCTTGTAATTCTCTTTCCATCTCTGACTCTGGTGTAATAGAATATTTTCCGTTTATTTTTATATATACTTTTCCTTCAGCAATTTCTTTAGATGCAATATCCACTGCATCTTCTACTGGCTCTACAACTGTTTCCTTTAATTCAGCATTTTTCTCCTTTGCTTCTGCTTTTTTAGCAACTCTAGCAGCTTCTATATCTCTAGCTCTTTTAGCAATTGCTAAAACTGATTGATATCTATTTCCAACTCTAGGTGTAATCTCATTTACGTTTGGCTTTGATAACATTTCCCTTTCCCCCTTTAAACTAATAAGTATATTATATAATATTTTTAATTATTTGTAAATATAAAGAATTTAAATAATTTCACTAAAAC
>CANROM010000091.1 GCA_947632225.1 uncultured Clostridia bacterium
AATACAGCCCCTGTCGCTGGCGCCTTTTCATCCATATCTGTATTTTGGTCAAACTTTACTACTTCTACTCTTCCACGCTCTACTTTATCTGTTGAACGTCCGCTATTTTCTAGTGCTGTATCTATTGTTATACGTTCCTCTTTCTGCTCTGCAGGATTTTTAGAAAATGTGTAAACATTTTCGTCTATTAAATATCCTTCTGGACGTTTTGTCTCTTTTACATAGTATGTGCCTGTCCACATATATTTAGACTCTGCACACCAATATCCATCTTCATCTTGATGGTCTATTGTTATTGTATCTACTACGTCTGATAATACTCCATTTTCGTATTTTCTATATATTGTATACTCAGCTCCTTTAAGCTTTGCATCTCCTTGTGTCCAGCCATATGTTCCTGCTTGATTTTTTCCATATAAATCTGTATCAAAGTCCTGTTTCTTTATTTTTATTTTCATTTTCTTTGATGTATCAATTAAATTTTCACCATCTGCAACTCTCTGTATAGTACCACTTCTATTTCCATATACATATGTTTCATTTTCTTTTGTAACAGAAAACTCAAAATTAGGTACTTTTAGTGCAGAGTCTGGTACTGTTGTTTCCTCCACAACATATGTGCCATATGGTAAATTACGACATTCGCATATTCCATCTTTTCCTGATACATTAGTTGTAAATGTATACTCTGATTCTTTTTCTGTTCCTATTGCACTCTTTAATTTCACTGTAAATTGTGCTCCTTCAAGTGCAATTTCCTCATCATAATCTGATTCTTGTAATGTCTTATATATTACTAAATGTCCTCTTATAACCTTATCTTCCACAGTTGTCTCAGGTTCTAAATTTTCTTGCGTTATTGTAGCTGTATAAGAAGTATTTGAAAGATTATATCCTTGTGGATTACTTATTTCTTTTAATGTATAAGTATCTGGTGGCAAAGGTATTGTTGTTGCTGTTCCGTTTTCATCTAAAGTTACTCTTGTAACTTCTTTTCCCACTGAGTCAAAAACTCCATACACAGCACCTTCAAGTTTCGCATCACCTAAAGGAGTAGGTTTCTTTGTTTCAGCATCTACTTTTGTAATCTTTAATGGTATTCCTATAACATCAAATTCAATCGTAACAGAAATTGGACTTGGTGATCCAAAAGACATTAGTTTCTGATAATTTGGTGAATAAAATAGTTTAGCTTGTTTACCATTAGTTCCAACTACTTTATTTAATACTACACTTGCTTTTCCAACACTATTACCAGTTACATATAATGTATTTCCCTGTATTTTAGCTACACAATTGCTTTGCTGAGCTACAGTAAATCCACTCAAAACGCCTGTAGAATCATTTAAAGCGGTTTCTCTTCCAACAAGTAATTCTTCACTATTAAAACTTGGTTTCTTATATGCATTATTTACTCTGTCTGATATAGTTGCTTTTTTATTATTTACAGCTGCTATATCTCCATCAGTTAAACGATATGTCACTTCATTATTTATTGCGTTTATTTCATCCCATATCAAATGCTGTGTAGCTAGATATGCTTCATCGCTTGTATCACCATTGTATCCGTATCCATAAAAAGATATTATTTCCAGTTTAGTTATAACATCTTGACTATATCCTGTCAAACTTGCAAACTGAGATTTATCTGTTATGACATCATACTGATATCCATTATGTGTATCATAAAGTGCTGCTGGTATTCCGGGTTCAATACAAAATGCTCTATCATTTTTATCTTGAGTTGTTCTAAAATATCCACAATTTCCTATAGTGTTCTCTGATTTTACCCACTGGTGCCATTTTATATTATAGCCAGCATCTCTAAAAGCATTATAGTAAAAGCCCTGCTTAGCCGCAAACACAGTATGTACGTTTAATACTAAAACAAGCAATAGTACTAAACTTAATATTTTATACTTACTTTTCATATATTCTACCTCCATATTAGTATTACACACTATAAATATATTTTATAATTAAGTTTTCTTTATTTCAATAAATATTGCTTTTTTACTAGTTATCATGTTTTTATATGTTATTATACTTACCAAAAAATTACGTAAAAAACAAAAAGCAATTACATTTATTTAACAAATGCAATTGCTTTTTACTATACTCTATATATTAAAATTATAAATCTGTTATCATCATCTACAATTGAAAATGTGTTTTTCGAATTTTCATACATTCTTTCTTTTTTTACTATTCTATTATATTCATATGGTTTATCTAGCACTACTTGATATACTTCATCACAATCATCTTCTTCTAAATAATATGGATCAAATAAATATAAATTTTTATCATCTACTTTAGTACATAAAACATAATGATGACACTCATCCCATACTCTTAGTATCGCTACTCCGCCATTTTTTATGCAATCTATAAATTTAGTGTTATCCATATTTGCCTCTTTATCTTGCAATAATTTAGTATGTATATTCATATTAAAAGAATCTGTATATTTATTTATCCATTCGCATAAATATTTCATAGCTTCGATAGAAGTACCTCTTTTTCCAATTTCTCTATTCTCATTAAAAGTGTCTAATGTGCACTCATTTATTTGCTTAATAATTGCAGGCTGAATTTCACCTCTTGTACATAAATATTTTACAGCATTTAACCAGCATGCTGTAGCGCAATCATATTCAGACATCTGATAGCTAAGTGGTGTTTTCATATTTAAATAATCTCTGCTTGTATATTCCATTTTTTCTTCTCCTTTTTTGATAATAACATTTTATATTAAATATGAATAAATTTCAATTTTATAGCTTAATTTAGTATTATTTAATATCTATTATCCCATTATTTAAATATTTCCACATAACCTTATATCCCAGATTTGCCATATAATCTATTTTTGAAACGTCAAGTAATGATATATTACTACTTTCTATATCCACTATGTAATCTGCTTGGCTTATTTGCCATTCATTTATTTCATGGCCCATAATATCAAAAGACTTTACAGCTGTATCAATTATATTTTTTGGCAAGTTATTACCACCAGACTTTTCAAAGTGAATTACAAGAATTTTCTCATCATTTTCTCTTAATCTTTTTAATACAGTAACAGGACTGTTTACTCTTACTCCTCCATCTACTAATAAGTGTTTTCCTATTCTTTTCGGTTCAAATATACTTGGAAATGCAGTGCTAGCCCTCACTACATTAGATATTCTTTCATGATATACATATTCTGGTTTATCATCAAAGACAGTCTCATTTCTATCCATTCTTACTTGTCTACTACAAAAGTATACAATCTGTCCGTTAGCAATATCTACAGCTGGAATAGCACATGGAAGATTAAGTTGAGCTATATCTATCTTACCTTTTTTATAACAAACATTATTTACTATACACTCAATATTATTTCCCTTAGCTACACTTTTTAAATTTATTCTTCCTGTAAATAATGTACCTAAAACTTTAAAGGGTATAAGCTTATCATAATCTGTTATATATCTACAATATTTTTTAAATATATAATATATTTCTTCTGGTGAATATCCACACGAATATAGTGCTGCAACTATACTTCCACTGCTAGTTCCAGATATACACGTAATTTTAATATTTGCCTCTTCGAGAGCTTTTAAAATACCTATATGTGCAGCTCCTTTAGCACCACCACCACTTAAAGCAACTCCTAATTGCAAAAAAATACACCTCCTATTTCTAGTTAGTGTATTTTATGATTATTTTTTTAAATTGTTAACAGACGTATTTCTTTTATTATTTTTCTTTTCTTTTTCAAGAGCTTTTTTTATCATAAGATTTCTCTTTTTTTCCATCTCTTTATCTTTTTTTGCCTCTTCTTCGTATACTTCTTGCAATTTTGTTTTGGTAGTCTTTTTACTTTTATCTGTGCCACTAAATGTACCATATCTATTATACTGTGTATGACATATAGCAAGGGCAAGTGCATCTGCAGTATCATCTAATTTAGGCATATCGTCCATTTTAAGTATCTTTTTGAGCATCTCCATTACTTGATGTTTTGTTGCTCTTCCATAGCCTGCAATTGCTTGCTTTGCTTGTATAGGTGTATATTCATATATATCTATGTTATGTTTAGATAGCACATTTAAAATAACACCTCTAGCTTGTGCAACTTTTATTGCTGTTGTTATATTTGTATTAAAATATAAGTCTTCAATTGATGCAGCATCAATATCTGGATATTTTGACAAAACCCATTCTAAGTCCTGTTCTATTTTATTAAGTCTTTTAGGAAAATAGCTGTTTTCCGTAGTAGTTATACATCCATATTCCAAGACTTTATATTTATTATTACTAAAGTTTATTATTCCATATCCAACTCTTCCAAAGCCTGGATCTATACCAAGTACAATCACTATTTTACCTCCAATATT
>CANROM010000092.1 GCA_947632225.1 uncultured Clostridia bacterium
TTACTTCGTCATCTTGCTCTAATTCTTTAAATTTATTATTAGAATCATTTTGCTTAATATTTAAAGTGCTACCACTTACATCTTGTCCCATGTCTTTCATGTTTTTTAAATTCTTTTTTATATTTTCTTCATTTTGTTTATCTATTTTTTCTAGTTCTGATGTGCTATCTAAATCATCTGGTAACATATCAATTATACTTTCATCACTTAATAGGCCTCTTAATTTTAGTATTCTATCTGTTTCTATACCTTTATCAGTTGGTAAATTTCTAATTAAGTCTATTTTTATATTTCTAAAATCATATTTTTTATTTTTTCTTTTATTTATTCTGTCTATAATTGTTTCCCATCTTCTTAAAATAGCTTTTTTAAATTGTTTATCAGCCTGTGTTATAAACTGCTCTAAAGCAAAAAATTTTCTGTCTAAAGCACTTGCATTATCTGCATTTGTAAAACCTAAATCTGTTATATTGGGAACACCACTCATCATTGATATTAAATCTACTAAAGTCTTTTTATGATTCTGTAATGCAGTATCTTGTACAGTCTTCTCCACCCATGATATATCACCAGTATTATCAGGTGTATAAAATACCTTCATTTTTAATATAGCTTCATCTTCTGTTTTTCTAGCTTCATTTATAACTTTCTTTTCTTGACCATTTTTGTCAAGTTTTGGGTTACCTTCTTCGTCAAGTTCTGTTACAAGTAAATCATTGTCTGGTGTAAATCCTGTTATTTTCAATTTTGCGTTATCATTATATTCAAATGTGTTTCTACTATTTTGTATTACTCTTTCATATGCACAAATTAAAGAGATTATCAACTCATAAATTGTTAATCCCATTTCATTTTCTATTGCAATACAAGGTAACATGCTCCATTTTCCTTCTTCTCTTCTGTTTTCATCTTCATTTAACTTCTTATAATCTTTAGGTGTAGGTGAATAGTATCTTTTTCCATTTATTGTTGTTAATTCCACAATTGTTATGTCATTATTTTTTGCATCTTTTTCTGTCCACTTTCTTAATTGTCCAATTTGATTTGCTGGTGTAGAATAATCAAATATTCCTATTGTATTTAGTGCACTTTCCTTTGTATATACTATCTCATTACAATTGTTTTCATATAATATTTCATATCCAGCTCGCAATCCAAAAAAATCAAAAGCTAACTCAAAAAACTCCGTTCCATCATCATTGTATTTACTTATATACTCTATTAACTCTTTTAATTCTTCATCTACTTTGTCATCTTGCTTTGCTAATTTATTGAAAAAATTTTTAACTATATTTGCTTTTTTATCACTCGATACTTTTTCTACATCATATACTGGTTTTTTACCTGCGAAATATCCAGTTGCCATTGATGTAATATAGTTTTCAAATGGTATTTTTATTTTAGTGTCGTCTTTACTAACGATTTCAGAATTTGTTGCCTTCCTTCTTATTCTTTCATATAATTCTTTTCTACTATTCCATTCATTATCTGCATAAGTTAATATGGTTGCTACACTATCTGGATTTTCTAATGTATCTTTGTTCCATTGTATCATTTTTTTCCTCCTATATTATACTGCTATAACCAAATGTAATATTATTTGGTTTTGGATGCTCATATACACCTGTTAATGTGTCCTCTGCGTCATCATGTTCATTATTTCCTCCTCTTATATAATGTTTTATGTGTTTAGCAAAATCTGGCCATTTATCTTCCCAATTTACAGGAAAATAAATATTATTCATTACGCTCGTAGCATTACTTAAAATCCTAGCTTCTTTATTCTGATTTTGATGAAACCAGTTAACTTTAGTATGTGTATTTTTTAAGTTCTTTAGCTCTCTTTGTACATTACGAGCAAATCCTCTACCACCATTATTACTTTCTATAATTGCATACCCCACATGGTCTTTTGTCATCATTTTTGCTACTTCGGGCTCCGTTATTTCCATAGATTCCTGTGTATAAATTATATCTAATATGTAATAATCATTATTGTACATTTGATAATCTATAGAACATAAGTAATCATCCCCTTCATCTGCAGTGTCTGTATAATTCATAATATAATGTGCAGGTGGTAATTTTTCATATGTCTTAAATTTACTATATAGTCTATTTTTAATATCAATTGGTTCCTGGTTATAATTCGCTTCTATGATATCTTTATTCATATTTTTTGTCTTAAACTCATATTCTTCTTTAGATAAAATATCATCACAAAGCATTGAACCATCATCTTGAATAGCTTTGTAACATATATGCCTAACTTTTGGATAATTTTCTAATATGTATCCAGCTAGATCATTACTAGCCCATCTTGTCATTATTATGATTAGCTTAAATCCATTCTCAGTCCTAGACAACATTGTATTATTAAACCACTCGATATGTTGTAGCAATGTTCTTTCATTATAAGCTTCTTTAGCATTTTTTATTAGATCATCAATTATCATTAAAGTACATCCAAAACCAGTTGCCGTACCAGTTGGGGATGTCGCTAAATAATTGGGCACTTTACTATCTTCTAATGCCCATTTTTTCATAGTAGCTTCACCGTATTTTATATCTGTATTAGGAAATATATCTTTATATGTTATAATTCCAGGTGTCTGTTTTTCTGCTATTGTATCCCTAACCGATTTTGCAAAACTACCTGATAAATCCTCATTATATGATCCAGTCATAATTCTTTCATTATGATTGTTTCCGAGAATCCATTCTACAAACTTTCCAGCTGTTCTCGATTTACCATGTCTTGGAGGCAAAGTAAGAACTAATACTTTATCATTTGGGTCTTTACTTTCGTAAAAATCTTGTAATTCATGGCACATACTTTTTAAAAAAGCTCTATCTTCTTTATAAAAGTCGCCTGCCATTAACTTGCAATACTCAAAAAAATCTCTCCTAGCTAATTCTAGAATTGCTTGCTTTTGAATTTCTTTAAAATCAATTTTTTGGGTAGGCAATTTTTCTCAATTCCTCTGTTGTTAATCCAGAAAATGGATTAGTTGTTTCTACTTTTCCATTTACTTTAATTTCTTCTTTAAACATTCCAAGATGTTTACCTAGCAATTCTAGAGCTTTTAGTTTATCAGCGAATTTTATCTTTTTAGTTTCGCCTATTGCTTCTCTTTCTTCACCTCTACCAATATATTCTTCATATGAATCAATGCCTATTATAACTCCTGCATCTTTATCCTCTATATCTTTTATATTTTTTAAACTTCCATTATCATTAAATATCTCTTTAGGATTAAAAAATGCTATTTTGGCTAATTCATTTATTACCTGGTCTTGCGTGATTTCTGTTCTTTCTTCTCTTTCTTTTATCCTTTTCTGGATGTATTCCTGAACCTTAGCATTCCTTAGCAATCTACTACTATTAGCATAGGCTGTCTCATCTGTTTTGCATGACTTATAAGTAACCTTATATGCTCTAGCAGCATTAAAATCAATTAAATACTCATTACAGAAATTTTCTTGTGCTTTTGTCATATAAAGTCACCTCGCTTTCTTAATATTTCTTGCACTGCTTACTTTAAATTTATGTTAAATACTTACAATTGAATTTCCCTGCTTATGATTTTTTAAAAAATCTTTAGCACTTAAATATGTTAGTCCAATTTCCTGTTTTCCTTTTTGTACTTTTTCCACATATTTATTTGCGCTTTCTTTTGTCCATTTTTTCATAATTTATACACCTTTCCTTTTCTATTTTTAATCTGCAATTACTCTTTTTCATTTTCTTGCAGTAGGCACACTGTTCCTCTTTTATCAAATCTACCTGTTGAATATATCCTCTATTCATACTTTCACATAAAATTGAATTATATATATTTTCCCTTACTTCTGCATATCTCATAGTCTTTCTCCTTTTATCTACTTAAATGAACTTTAAGCACATAAAAAAAGTAGCCAAAATAATTGACTACTATGTTTAATTAGCAACAAAATTAAATATAAAAACATTCTTAAAAACTACTCTGCAAAGCAGTTTTTTTGTAATTTTATTTAAGCATAAAATAAAAATAAACGAGGTAGATTAAAGTCTACCTCATTTATAATGGAGGTTATATATGAAAAATAACTTTCATACTTGCATGCATAATAATAAATTTTGGGACTTCTTTTATAAACCAAAACACTAGCTTAAAAAAGTCCCTCCCAAAAAAGTTCTAGTGTTGACTTATTATTCTAGTGTGTCAAATAATAAGATTTCTTG
>CANROM010000093.1 GCA_947632225.1 uncultured Clostridia bacterium
ATTCTCTCTCCTTATATAATTTAGTTAGATTATATCAAAAACAAATGATTTTTTAAAGTTAATTTATAAATTATTTAGTTGAAAAATGTTATTATATGTTATATTATTTAAGTATGAGGTGGTTTATATGAAAAAAAAGAAGATTATAACACTAGCTGTTGCTCTACTTTTATTTATAATTTCATCAGTGTGCACTGCAAATTTACTTGCAGATTCGCTATATAACCCAACTTCTTTTTTACCTAAAGACGAAGAAGCACAAGTTGCTATGCTAAGACGTCTTTATGAAGACCAATTGTATGATGTTCCTGAAAACTGTAATATACTTCTAGATGAGAGTGCATTAACTAATTTAGTAACAGGTAAAAAGTTTAAGAACAAATATCAAAAAGAATTAAAATCATTAGAAAAAGTAGTAGAATCTCCAGATGATACTTATATTCTTTACCTTGACTATGTAGACGATAGCTCAGGAAATTTAAATATAAATTTAAAATCTGATATAAATAAAAAATATGCCAAATTCAAGCTTACAGTTGAAAATGGAGAGATTAGTTATATGCAAAATGGTAATACACGAAGAATTACATCATATGTAGAAGAATAAATTCTTGTGCATTTCAATATAATACTTTAGAAGATAGTTATATAATTACTATCTTCTTTTTTTTGCTTTTATCCTCTCCTATTTCACAGTATTTTCTTGTTTTTACCATACTTTTATGTTATAATCTACTTGTTAATTATAACTAAAACAAAATAGATATGGAGATGATACATTTTATGTTATGTTCTGTATGCAAAAAAAATCTTGCTGTTGTCTTTATTAACAAATTAGATAAAGATGGAAAGCCTACTGGCGAAACAACAGGACTTTGTGTTGAATGTGCAAAAAAACAAGGAATTGATCCTTTAAGTAATATAATGAAAGAAATGTCTAACATGTCACAAGAAGACATTGAAAATATGTCAAGTCAGTTTGATGAGATGATGAGTTCACTTGACCCTACTAATGAGCTTGCTGGACTTGATGATGAAGACGAAGAAGAAAAAGGTGGAATTGGTGGAATACTTGGAAATATTCTTCCATTTTCAAAAAATAATAAAAAGGATGATTCTAAAGACTCAAAGAAAGTAAAAAATAAGAAAAAGAAATACTTAGATACATTTGGTGAAAATTTAACTGAAAAAGCAAGACAAGGTAAAATAGATAAAGTAATTGGCAGAGATGTTGAACTTCAAAGAATGATTCAAATTCTTAATAGACGTTCTAAAAATAATCCTGCTTTAATTGGTGAACCTGGTGTTGGTAAAACAGCTGTTATAAATGCTCTTGCAATGAAAATTGTAAATGGAGAAGTTCCAGGCAAGTTAATTAACAAGGAAGTATATATGATAGATATGACTTCCCTTGTAGCAGGTACTCAATTTAGAGGTCAATTTGAATCTAGAGTTAAAGGCTTAATTGATGAATGTAAAGAACTTGGCAATGTAATACTTGCTATAGATGAAGTTCACAACATTGTTGGTGGTCTTGAGCATGACAATTCTATGAATGCTGCAAATATGCTAAAACCTGCTCTTGCTAATGGATCTGTTCAACTTATTGGTGCTACTACACTAAAAGAATATAGACAGTACATTGAAAAAGATAGTGCTCTTGAAAGAAGATTTCAACCAGTAATGATTGACGAACCAAGTGAAGAAGATTGCTTTAAAATACTAAAAGGAATAAAGAGCTACTATGAAGACTACCATAAGGTTAAAATTCCTGATGAGACTTTAAAGTATGCTGTAAATCTATCTTCTAAATATATACATGATCGTTTTCTACCAGATAAAGCTATAGATTTATTAGATGAAGCTTGTGCTAGAGTAAATCTTGAAGATATGAATCTTGCAAAAATAGAAAAAGTTCAAAAAGAATTAGATGATGCTATTGAGCAAGAACAAGAAATTCAAGAAGAACTTGCAAAAATAAATGAAGTTAAAGAAAATCCTTCTACAGTAGATAACTCTGTATTTGAAAGAGCAGCTAAAAATAAAGAAATAAAATGCAAGTTAAAAACTACTTTAGATGAACTTGTTGCAAATTCTAAGCCTCAAGAAGTTACATATGACAATATTGCTCAAGTTGTTGAATTGTGGACAAAAATACCAGTTATGAGAATAAAGACTTCTGATACTGAGAAGCTACTTTCATTAAAAGAAAATTTAAGCAAAAAAATATTAGGTCAAGACTATGCAATAAATAAACTATCTAATGCTATCTTAAGAAAAAGAGCTAATATAACTGCAACTAAAAGACCACCTTCATTTATATTTGTTGGTCCAACTGGTGTTGGTAAAACAGCACTTGTTAAAGCACTTGCCTATGAGCTTTTTGATAATGAAGATGCAGTTATTAAGCTAGATATGTCAGAATATATGGAGTCTAACTCTACTTCTAAGTTGATAGGCTCACCTCCAGGATATGTTGGATACGATGAAGCAGGTCAACTAACTGAAAAAATTAGAAGAAATCCATATAGCATTGTTCTATTTGATGAGATTGAGAAAGCACATCCTAGTGTATATAACATACTATTACAAATTCTAGATGAAGGTATTCTAACAGATTCACAAGGTAGAAGTGTTTCATTTAAACATACAATTATAATTCTTACTTCAAATCTTGGAACAAACTTTAAGTCTGATGGATATGGTTTTGCAAATAAACTAATGGAAAATGAAATGCTAGAAAATAAAACTGCAGAAGCATTAAAAGATTACTTTAGTCCTGAGTTTTTAAATAGAATTGATGATATTATAACATTCAATAAACTAGACGATAATACTATATTAAATATAGCTGAGCTTATGATTAAAGAACTACAAAAAGAAACTAAAGAAAGAAATATATTATTTGAATATACTCCTGAGGTAGTAAAATTTATTGCACAAAAAGGACATAGCGATAAGTTTGGTGCTAGACCTTTAAGACGTGCTGTACAAACATATATTGAAGACTTACTTGCTATAGGCTTTATAAAAAATGATGTTAAAGAAGATAAATTATACACTCTTGATGTAAAAGATGATAATATTATAATAAAATAAAAAAATAGCTCCTTGAATAAAAATTCAAGGAGTTCTTTTTTATATCTTTTCAGACGAATACCAATAATAATTTCCTGTATCATCTAATTTATATGTGTGTTTAAATTTACCAGCTTTATCTTTATATTCTTCAAGTAGTTCTTCTATTTTCTTTCCATTAAATAAACTGCCATTGGTACTAGTATCACGTTCATATTCTAGCCCTCCAACTATTTTATAGTCATTCTTATTCTTATCACTACCTGGCCATGCTCTATCATATAATGCATATTTTGTTACTTGTTCTGGAACAAACTCATCTGTATCAAAAGCTATGAATCTATCATATATGTATATTTCTTTACCATCTTCACTTTGCTCACATCTTTCTATAGTAGGATATGGCCTAAAGTCTTGTCCGCCACCACCAGCATATGGATGACCATAAAAGCAGCTATCCTCTGTGCAATACTCATATAAATATCCTACTGTATTATCTGTACTAATTAATGGTATATTTTTAGATGAACCAAATATACTTTTGTATTCTTTTTCTACTACGTTAAAGTCAAATTTCTTTATTTCTATTGTGTCTAGATTCATCATTTGTAATTTTGTTAGTTTTGATTCTAATCCTGCTGCTCCCTTTATTAGCTTATAACTATACTCTTTTTCTAGTTTCCTTAAAGTATAAAGCAATCTTTTACTATCACTTATATCATCAAATCTTGTTACACTAGCATAATATGGCTCATATCCTCTAGCTTGTAAAGGTATTTTAGCATATAATCCCTTAACAAAATCACCTTCCACACTTAAGTCTAACTTTTGAGTCTCTTCATTTTTGTTGTTTTCTTCTTGTTCCTCATTATTTTCTTCAACTTGCTCGTTATTTGGTAGTTCAGTTTTGTCCTCTTTAAGAACAAATACATATACTAAAGATAATACTATTACAGCAAGTACAAAACCAATAAGAATTAGCAAAATTGATGAAAACACACTTGGCTTTCTATATTGAACTTT
>CANROM010000094.1 GCA_947632225.1 uncultured Clostridia bacterium
AAACAATATATTTTGTACCATTATATAATAAATATTCTTTTTTTGTTTTAGAGATAATTCCTATAATATAAAAAAAGAAAACTATACAAAAATAGTTCTCTTTTATATTAAATCTTCTAATGTTTTACTATCCACATATTCAGTAATAACTTTGTCTAATCCATCCCAGAAAGAAAATCTTTTACAAGCATTTTTTCTTTCACAGCCACCGTTACAATATATAGACATAAGGTTTCCCTCTGTTGCTCTTAATATATCTCCAACTATATATTCGTTTGGCTTTCTTGCAAGTTTATATCCACCATTATTACCACGAGCAGTTTCTAAAAATCCTGCTTTATTTAGTATAGCTATTATTTGTTCTAAATATTTAATAGACACGCCTTGTCTTTTAGAGATATCACTTAATGATATAAATTTATCTTGTTGATTTACAGCTAAATCTGTCATTACTCTTAGTGCGTATCTTCCTTTCGTAGTTATTTTCATTTCTTTTCTCCAACAATTATATTATACTACTAAAATGGTAGGAAATGCAAGTAAAAGTAATAATATATAGCAAAAACGGGTATATATACCCGCTTTTATTTGCTTAATTGTTAGCTAATACTCTACTTAATTCATTATACTGCTCCTGAGTTATTTCATATATTCCATTATATGGTTGCTCAAGATAATATTTTTCTGCCTTACGATATATGTATAGAGTTTTAAATGAGCTTTCATCTTTATTTAGTTTAATAAGTATTTCATCTTCTGAGTCCACTGGTTTATCTTGAGTACTAGGCATTTTAGTAACCTTATTTACGCCTCCTAGCGTATTCATCATACTCTGAATTTCTTCCTCATTTCTAATATCCACACCCTTATCCTGTTGCTCTAGAGAAATAAAGCTTACATCTGATAGCCCTGGTATTCTTAGCTCATATTTTCTTACATTATTACAAAATATAGCTATACCTACTATCGCTACTAAAGCAACTAATATAACAACAACTATAACCTTGCTATTTTTCATAATTTTATCTCCTTTTTACTTAAAATAATATAAAAGAAAGTATTTATAATTAAATACTTTCTTTACATATTTTTTCCAATTTTTCTAAAATTATTTATTATTATTTAATTCTTTATATCTTTTTATTTTCATAGTTGATGTTTTCTCAAACTCACCTTGTTTTATCTCTAAGCTTTTAATAGCTTTATATGTAGTAAGCTTTTTATTTACTTCTTTTACTTTTTTCCATATAGCATCATATATTTCACTTTCGCTTATATCGCCATATATTTCTTTTATTTTATCATAATCTGGTATAACCCTTGCTGTTATTATTAACTCTTTTTCTTCCTTTTTACTATCTTTTTCTGGCTTTTTACCATATACCATAGACTCTTTTATTTCATCTTCTTTGTCTAATAGCATTTCTATTTCTTCTGGATATATATTTTTTCCATTTTGAGTAACTATAACATTTTTACTTCTTCCTGTTATATATATGTATCCTTCTTCATCTATATATCCTATATCTCCTGAATTAAAGTATCCATCTTCATCAATTACCTTTTTAGTTTCTTCTTCATCTTCATAATATCCTATCATAAGTGTTGGAGATTTAATTAAAAGCTCACCTTCACCATTTTCATTTGGATTTTTTACTTTAATATCTGCTTTTACAACTGCTTTTCCTGTTGAGCCAACACATGGCTTATACTCTGGTGTTAATGCAGCTATTGGGGCAGTCTCAGTAAGTCCATAACCTTGCAAGAAAGAAATACCTATATCTTGTAACCATAGTCCAACTTTTTTATCTATTGGAGCTGCAGCAGAAACAATTATTCTTAAGTTTCCGCCAAGATTATCATAAATCTCTTTAAATACTCTTCTTTTAACATCAACACCAACTTTTTCTAAAGTATTAGTTAATGATATCATTGCCTTAATTAGCTTATCTTTTTTGCTTTTAACTATTTTTTCATTTATTTTCTTATACAAGCTTTCAACAAGTAAAGGTACTGTTAATATTGCTGTTGGCTTAGATTCTTGTAAATTAGGAACTATATACTTTAGTCCTTCACATACAGCAACTGAAGCACCTGTAGAAATTGGAAGTAGGTATCCTATTGTAGACTCGTAGCAATGATGTAGTGGTAATACTGAAAATAGTCTATCTGTAGGATATATCTTAACATATGAAGATACTGCATTTATATTTTCTGCTAAATTTCTATTATTTAGCATTACGCCTTTAGATTTTGATGTTGTTCCAGAAGTGAAGAATAATATTTTAAATTCTTCAGGGTCAATTTCAATTTTTTCAAATTCATGATTGCCGCTTTCTACTAGCTTTCTACCAACATCTACTAGATATTCAAGTCCAACATCTTTTCCTTCAATTTTTTCATCTGACTTCATCTTAATAAAATACTCAATATTAAGATCTTCAATTTCTTTTAATTTGTTTATTTCTTCTTCCTTTTTAGGTGAATAAATTATAGCTGAAGCTCTTGATCTTCTTACTATATTTTCAAGCTCATTTAATGGAAGTTCTTTATCTGTTGGTACAGCAATTCCTACACCACAAAGCATAGCCATATATGATATATACCATCCATATTGTGTTTCACCAATAATTATTACCCTTTTATCTTTTAAATTTAGTAGGTTAATTAAGGCTGTTCCAAGTCCTATTACATCTTTACCATACTCTTCATAAGTTACTGTTGTGTATTCCTGCTTATGCTCTTTCTTTTCAAGTATACATGGACGTTCAGGAAACTTTTCTATTGAGTTTAAGAAGAATTCCTTTACTGTTTTATAATCTGTAGGATCTTCATAAGGAGTAGTTCTACGTTTAACATTCTTTTTTTGCTCCTTCTCATAGTCAATATTTTCTAGTTCCTCCAAAATATTTTCGTTTAACTTCATTTTTTTAAATTTTATGTTTGGTAATTTTATATCTCTCCAACTCATAACAATTCCCCCTGTTTTTTTCTCTCACATACATTATACACCAATTTTTCAAAAAATGTTTAGAACGAGTGGTCAGTATAATCTATTTTACGTTCTTTTCAAGATAAATTTTTTTATCAAAAGCACCTCTTTTTAATTTTTTAGCTTCTGCGACCTCTAGTACATCTTCTAAACTCTTGCCTTCTATTTTAGCTAGTGCTCTTACAACTTCTAGTACATCTGCAAGTTCTTCTATTCTAGTTGTTGAATCTGATTCAATAACCTCATTGCACTCTTCTTTAAGTTTATCTTCAAGCTCTTTTTTATACTCTGCATCTTCTAGTATCCTAGTTATTGGCGTCCATCCGTCTTTTAATATAATTTCTGGTATATTGTCCCTTACTAACTTATTAAAAATCTTTTCCATATTTCACCTCTATTTATTATTTTCATACATATTCTTATCTTTAAAATACATGTCAAGTGTATATTCATAGCCATCCCACTCACGTGTCTTTTTAACATTGTCAAAATACTCAAAGCCTAGTGCTTGACACACTTTTTTAGACCTAACATTATTATTAAAACACGTATATATAAATTTTATTCCTCCAAGCTCATTAAAAATTAAGCTTTCAAGAGCTCTTACCACTTCTTTGGCATATCCTCTTGACTGACACTTTTGGGCAATACAAATACCACTCTCTTCAAATATACCATCATTTATCTCAACTATTCCAGCAAATCCTATAGGCTCATCTGTACTCTTTAAGCATACAAAATATGCATAGTTTTCAGATTGGTACTTTATTGTTCTTTCAATACGAGCCTCTGCTTCCTCACGCGTTCTTGTAGTTTGCCAAATCATCCATTTAGATATTTCATCATCACACCATACGTTTTTCCATATTGCATCCACGTCATCTCTTCTAGCTTTTCTTAGTATTAAATTTGGCGTTTCTAAAGTTCCATATTTCATAAATTCCACCTTTTTATTTAAACAGTGATATTTTATCATAAAAGTTGTATTTTTGCAAAAAAAAGCAAGCTAAAAGCC
>CANROM010000095.1 GCA_947632225.1 uncultured Clostridia bacterium
TAGGATTTGCATAGTTATTATATTGAGAATAATCTCTACCAGTAAGCCTTGTAAGAATTTCATCTTTTTGTGCTACAAGTTGCTTTAGATACTCATTTTCTTGTATTAGCTGAGAATTATCACTTGTTGCAGCTTCCTCTTCTTGTAGTTGAGCATCATATTTTTCTCTTTCTAAGTCATCAGATAAGACGTTATATGCTTCAGTAAGTTCCTTAGATTTTTCCTCTGCCTTTATTTTTTCATCACCTTGGAATAAATCTGGGTGATTTGCTTTCATATGCATTTTAAAAACTTTGTTTATAGTATCCTTTGAAGCTTTTCTACTAACTTCAAGAATCTCGTAATAATCTTTCATAGTATTCCCCTCTTATATAAGTATATTGTACTTTAAAGTAAAAATAAAGTCAAGCAAACAGAATACATGACAAAAAGATATCAAAAAAAATAAAAATGATCATAACATGTTGAAATAAAAATTTTGGTATAATATAATAAAGAAAATTAGTAGGAGGCAAAATATGGATAAGAAGTATATTTTTGTAACAGGTGGAGTTGTATCAGGACTTGGAAAAGGCATAAGCGCAGCTTCAATAGGAAGATTATTAAAATCTAGAGGGATAAAAGTCACTATTCAAAAGTTTGACCCATATTTAAATATTGATCCAGGCACAATGAACCCTTGTCAGCATGGCGAAGTTTTCGTCACAGATGATGGTTTAGAATGTGACCTGGATCTTGGTCATTATGAGAGATTTATTGATGAGAGTTTGAATAGATATTCAAATATCACAACTGGCAGAATTTATATGCAAGTACTAAATAAAGAGAGAAACGGAGAGTTCTTAGGCAAGACAGTACAAGTTATCCCTCATATAACAAATGAAATTAAAGAAACTGTATATAAAGCAGGAGAGATATCTGGAGCAGATGTTGTTATAACAGAAATTGGCGGAACTGTTGGAGATATTGAGTCACAGCCTTTCTTAGAGGCAATAAGACAGGTAAGAACTGAAAAAGGCTCAGATAATGTATTATTTGTTCATGTTACTCTAATTCCATTTTTACCTAAGTCTGAAGAGCTAAAAACAAAGCCAACTCAACATAGTTGTAAAGAGCTTATGGGAATGGGAATAATACCAGACTTAATAGTTACAAGAACAAGTATGCTATTGCCACAAGAATTAAAGGAAAAAATCTCACTATTTTGCAATATAAAGCCAGAAAATGTTATAGAAAATTTAGATGTAGATTCAATATATGACGTACCACTTATGTTTGAAAAGCAAAATGTTGCACAAATAATAATGAAAAAGTTTGGACTAAAGGAAACAAAAAATGATTTAATAGAGTGGCATAATTTGTGTAAAAAACCAGAGAATATTAAAGAAAAGGTAGAAGTAGCACTAGTTGGAAAATATGTTTCTCTACATGATGCATACATATCAATATATGAAGCATTAAGTCATGCAGGTGTTATGAATAAAGTAGATGTAAAAATTAGATGGGTAGACTCAGAAGATATAGAAAAGCAGGGAGCAAAGAAACTTTTAGATGGGGTTGACGGAGTAATTGTACCTGGCGGGTTTGGAAATAGAGGAATTGAAGGTAAAATTTCAGCTATAAAATATGCAAGAGAGAATAATTTGCCTCGTTTTGGAATTTGTCTTGGAATGCAACTTATGGTTGTTGAATTCTTTAGAAATGTAGTAGGACTTAAGGATGCAAACAGTCTAGAATTTAGTGCAGATACAAAAAATCCAGTAATAAATATAATGGAAGACCAAGTTAACATTACTCAAAAAGGTGCAACAATGAGACTCGGAAAATATCCTTGTACATTAGATATAGGCACTAATGCATATAAGGCGTATGGCGAAAATCTAATATACGAAAGACATCGTCATAGATATGAGTTTAACAATGCATATAGACAGCTTGCACAAGAAAATGGAATGAAAATAGCAGGTGTTTCTCCAGATAATAGATTAGTTGAAATTGTTGAACTAGAAGACAATACATGGAATATAGGTGTTCAATTTCATCCTGAACTTAAGTCTAGACCAAATAATGCACATCCTTTATTTAGAGATTTTGTTAAAGCAATGAAAGAAAATAGGTATAAAGCTTAAAAAATGTTGGTACTTTTATTGCAAAGTTTTAATTAACGATGTATCATTAAAATATATTGTATAGGATAGGAGGATATTTTATGATAAAAGAGAGGAACATTGTAGTACAAGTATTATTATCCATTATTACATGTGGAATTTATACTTTTTTCTGGAACTATAAAATGGGAAAAACTATGTACGCAGCTAATCAAAAAGCAGGAATAAAAGCAGAAGATAACTCAGTTCTTTACTTAATATTAAGTATATTTGGACTTTCAATAGTTAACTACTGTATAATTCAAAATGAGCTAAATACTCTAGCTAGGCAGTCAAATGTACTATAATAATAAAAGCAACTTAAAAATTGAGAAAAGTAATGTGATTTTATTATTTGTTGTAATTGTTTTAGCTGTTCTTGTACTTTTAGGAGTTATACAGATTCCTTGTATGATTAGGGAAGTAACAGGACTGTATTGTCCCGGTTGTGGAGCAACAAGAGCTGTTATATCACTTCTTAAAGGACAATGGTATCAAGCTATTAGATATAATGCGATAATATTTATAGATATACCTGCTATTGCAATTATATGCTTTTTAGATTATAGGTTTAAGGGAGATAAAAAGGTCGCAAAAATAACGCAAGCTTTAGCAATATTTTTATTGATTATAACTATTGTATTTTTTGTACTAAGAAATCTTCCTGCATTTAGTTATTTAGCACCAACAATTATAAGTTAAAAAAATTAGTAGAGATAGGAGCAATCCTATCTTTATTGTTGCAAAAATACACTAAATATAGTAAAATATTATTTAGTTTTAAAATACTTAGGAGATGATTTTTTGTTTGATATATTTACAAAAGAGGGGTTATTAAGTTTTATATATACACTTCCTGCACTTCTTGCGTCTTTATCTATACATGAGTATGCACATGCGTGGGTAGCATATAAATTAGGTGATATCTCACAAAAGATAAGAGGAAGACTTACACTTGACCCGTTTAAACATATTGATCCAATTGGCTTTTTATGTATTGCACTTTGTGGATTTGGATGGGGCAGACCTGTTATGATTGATGATAGAAATTTTAAAGATAGAGCAAAGGGTACTATGCTTACAGCTCTTGCTGGTCCAGTATCTAATTTATTACTTGCAATATTTTTAACAGTGGTATTTAAAATATTGCTTATGACAGGAGTAGTGCAAATGACAGCTACAAGTAAAGTAGCACAAATTTTGACATCTATGCTATTTATGACTATTGAGTTTAATGTTGTATTTGCAGTATTTAATATGATACCAATTCCACCTTTTGATGGTTCAAAAGTATTATTTTACTTCTTACCAGGTAGAACAAAGAGCATTATGTATACACTAGAAAAATATTCTTTTATAATTATACTAATTATGCTAATGACTAATCTTGTAGATGTTATTATAAATCCAATTTATCAACTAATAGCTAAATTTTTGATGTTTATTATTAACTTATAGGAAAGAGGAATAAAATGATTTGTTTAGGAATAGAAAGTAGTTGTGACGAGACTTCAGTAGCAATTATTAAGGATGGCAGAGAGGTACTAGCAAATGTAGTTTCAACGCAAATACCAATTCACAAAAAATTTGGAGGTGTAGTGCCAGAAATTGCATCTAGAAAGCATCTTACAAATATTGCATTTGTAGTTAAAGAGGCACTAGATAATGCAAATTTAGATTTTAAAGATATAGATTATATAGGTGTAACATATGGACCTGGACTAATAGGTGCACTTCTTGTTGGAGTAGCGTATGCTAAATCACTTGCATATGCACTTAATATTCCAATTGTACCAACACATCATATTGAAGGACATATTGCAGCTAATTATTTAACATATCCAGATTTAAAGCCACC
>CANROM010000096.1 GCA_947632225.1 uncultured Clostridia bacterium
TCTACAGCATCTTTTAAATTATCTAACTCAACTATTGGCATTGGCTCTACTCCTCGCCTTTTAGCCTCATTTAAGGCAGCCTCTTTAATCTTAGGAGAAGTTGTTCCAACAAGTATCATTAGCTTAACTTTATCCATTAGATATTCTCCCATAACATCATATGGAATATGCTTATCATAACCACCTGCAATTAAAACTATTTTTTGGTTAAAAGCTTTAAGCCCTGCTATAGTACGTGATGGGCTACTTGCTATAGAATCATTATACCATTTAACACCATTAAGCTCTCTTACAAGCTCCATTCTATGTTCAACGCCACCAAAAGTCATAGCTACACTTTTAATAGCATCTTTTCCTGTTATATCTATTACTAAAGAAGCTGCTGTACATATATTGGCTATATTATGCATTCCAACAATTTTAACGTCTTTTGAATCCATTATTTTTTCATTTTTACATCCTACAGCTGAGATTATTTCTCCCTCTTTATAATATACTCCACATCCAACTTCTTTTTCTATACTAAATTTTCTTACTCTGCCTTTTGCCATTTTTTCATATCTTGAAGTAAATTCATTATCTTCATTTAAAACTAATAGTCCAAATTCATCTTGACCTTTAAATATATTAGCTTTTGCTTCTATGTATTCTTCATAATCTTTGTGGTAATCTAAATGATTTGGTGCGACATTAGTAATAGCAGCCCTATCTATCTTTTCTCTCATAGTCATAAGTTGAAAACTACTTAGCTCTAATACCACATAATCTTCTTTTTTAATTTCTTCAACTTTATCTAAAAGTGGTGTACCTATATTTCCACCAACATACACTTTTTTACCAGCTTCCTTTAAGAATAGTGATGTAAGAGTTGTTGTTGTTGTCTTGCCATCAGAGCCTGTTATAGCTATTATTGTTGCATCTGTTAAATGAATAAATGTCTCCATCTCAGATGTAAGTATAACACCTTTTTTTACTGCATTTTCAATTTCTGGTAAAGATGGTTTTACACCAGGAGATCTAAATATATAGTCTGATTCATCAAGCCTTTCAAGATATTTTTCTCCAAGTATAAACTCTATATTTTCTAAATTCTTTAATTCTTCTGGTATTTCTTCTTTTTTATCTCTTGCAACAATATATGCGCCTAATTTATTTAAATATTTTATAGCAGGAATATTACTTACTCCTAGCCCAATAACTGATACTTTTTTACCGTATATATTTTTCTTAAATTCTTCAATCTTGGTATTTTCCATTTAATATCTTTCTCCTTCTTAGTATATTATATTACTACATTATTTTTTTTGCAACAAGTAATTTTTCTCCTTAATTATAGTTTACATAATTTTAAAGATATGATATAATATAATTGTATTGTTAAATATTATATTAAGTACGTTAATACGTACAAAAAGGAGGAAATATGAATAAATATTACAATATTTACCTAGTGGAGAAACATAATAGCGATACTCAATATATCGCTAAGGATCTTAAAAAGAACACTCTACATGTTTGCAATTTTGATGTAGATACTAATGGAGGTTTAAAGCTTGTACTACTTGATAATACAGTAAATACAACTACAATTGATAAAGTTGAACCTATATTAGAAAATGTAACTAATTTTATTCCTGTAAACGCTTACCAAGTAACTTTACTTAAAGATAATGAACTATATGTTCCAAGAGTTTTTTATGATATCTTTACAAATAAATATCTAAAAAACAAAGAAAAATATGTGTTATGGGACGGAGTTGTACAAAAAGTTAACGGCGGATACATTTTTGAAGAATATAAATTTGGTTACGAATACCCTACATTTGAAATTGTTAGCTAAAAATATAACACTATCATAATTTGATAGTGTTTTTTTTAGTTTCCACCAAGTATTTCAGACTTGTTTAAATTTCCTACATATTCATAAGAGCCACAAGCAGTTTGATCTTCCCTTTTATTACTGTGGCTATCATTCATACACTCACATACTTTTATTGAATTTAATCTACAAGTCGAGTCATCTATACAGTTATGTGCACATTTAGCTACATTACATTTTATTCTATCATCACCTTTTCTCATATTCTCATCTCCTATTTATATTTTTTGCTTAAAAAATATAATTATACAAATTTTCTTGTTTTTATATTTAAAAATTGTTATAATAGCTTTACTATGGATAATGAAAGATATAATCATTTAAACAGTTATTTAAAGAAAAAATTTGGTGAACGAGTTTTAAAAATATGCATAGATGGTGGTTTTACTTGTCCAAATAGAGATGGAACTAAAAGCAACTCTGGTTGTATTTTCTGCAGTGAAAGAGGCTCTGGTGATCATCTTCGTACAACAGATATTTCTTTACAAGTTAAAAATCACCTAGAAAGCTATAGAGGTGCACGTGCAAATAAGTTTATTGCCTATTTTCAAAATTTTTCTAATACCTATGATAGTATAGAAAATCTAAGAAAAAAATATAATGCTGCACTTATTGATGAAAGAATTGTTGGACTGCAAATAGCAACAAGACCAGACTGTATTACAGAAGATATAGCACGCCTACTTTCAGAGTACAAAGAAAAATACTATGTTTGTGTAGAACTTGGACTCCAAACATCAAACGATGACACAGGACTTCTAATTAACAGATGCTATTCTTCACAAGATTTTAGTAACGCTGTAAAAATATTAAATAAATACGATATAGATATTGTTGCACATATAATGATAGGTCTACCTAATGAAAATCTTGAAGATTTAAAAAATACAGTTAATTTTCTAAATTCTCATAATATTCAAGGACTAAAAATTCATTCTACTTATGTTGTATCAAATACAAAATTAGAAGAAATGCTAATAAATTCAGAGTACTCGCCAATTAGCTTAGAGCACTATCTTGAGTCTTTAGTGTATGTTATAACTCACATAAAGCCTAGCATTATAATTCATAGAATAAGTGGAGATGCTCCAAAAAATATACTAGTTGCTCCTAGTTGGAATACTCATAAAAAATTAGTATTAAATGGTATTGATAAAATTTTAAAGGAAAGGAACTTATACCAAGGAATGTATTTTTAACTATTTTGTGGTATAATATTTTTGGTGATTTTATGAAACCTATAATTGGTGTGGTTGCAAGGCCATACATTACAGATAATAACAGAAATGTACTATGTATATTGGAAAATATTAGAACATCTATACTTCGTGCTGGCGGTATTCCAATGATTATACTTCCAACTCAAGATATGGTATATATTAACAATCGTGAAAATAATCTAACAGATAGTGATATTGAGATATTAGATACGCAAATCTCAATGTGTGATGGTATTCTTATGCCTGGTGGTGATATGATTTATTTTTATGATAAATATATTTGTAAAGTGGCTAACGAAAAGCATCTTCCTCTACTTGGAATATGCATGGGAATGCAGGTTATGTGCAATTATAACAACGATAATAAAAATATAAAAATTGAAGGGCATAAGCTTCCAAATGAGAAGTATGTTCATGATGTGGAAATACTGACTGATTCTAAACTTTATGAGATACTTAAAAAAGCAAATATAAAAGTAAATAGTTTACACGGATATAAAGTACCAAATAGTGGTGACTATACTGTTTGTGCTAAATCCGGAGATGTTATTGAGGCAATAGAAAAAAAGGACGAATTGTTTAACATAGGTATTCAATGGCACCCAGAAAGAAATGCAGATGAAAACGATAGAAATATATTCTCTAGTTTTATTTCTGCATGTCAAGAATATAAAAAGACAAAAAAATAGG
>CANROM010000097.1 GCA_947632225.1 uncultured Clostridia bacterium
TCTACACTACGAGTACTAAAAAATAAAAAAATATATAAATACTTTAAAGCTACTATAATATCTTCTATGTACTCTACATTAAAAGAAGCAAATTTATTTGAAGCTTTTCTAGAATTAAATCCTAGTGTAATTCCAAATGAAACATTATATATAGATGATAGATTGGACATATTACAAAAAGCAAATTCACTTGGATTTAATACAGCTCTTATGTGCAGAAATAAACTAGAAAATTCTAAATTAAATGTAGAAATCGTACATAATATGAATGATGTTGTAGATTTATTTTTACCTACATGGAAGTTTGGAATAGATAATGACAAACTAGTAAATTTAGTACTTTCTGGCAAAAAAACTGCTACTACTTCCCTATTTGATATAGATGATATTCCTTGTAGTAGTGAAAAATCTATTATACTTTTCTCAGATGATAGCAAAGCTTGTATAGTAGAAACAGAAAAAGTAGTAATAACTGAATTTAAAAATATAACTCAAGACTTAGCACTACTAGAAGGTGAAAATGACAATTTAGAAGAATGGAGAGAAACGCATAGGTCTTACTTTTCTAGTGTATCAGATAGTTTTAATGATAATACTAAAGTTATATTTGAAATATTTAAAGTAATTAAAAAGTTTAAGGAGAATTAAAATGAAATTAGAATTTAAAATCTTAATATATAGTATGATAAACAATTTAGTAATTGCTATTCTTAAAGCAGTTGGTGGTGTAATATTTGGACTTAGCTCACTATTTGCTGATGGACTTCATACATTTAGTGATTTCATAACAGATATTGTATGCCTAATTGGTGCAAAAATTTCAAAGAAAAGACCAACTAAAAGTCATCCTTTTGGATTTGGTAGAGTTGAATATTTAACTAATTTATTTGTAGGTATAATACTAGTTATACTTGGTGTTTTTATTATAATTAACGGATTTGAACAAAAAGAAGGAATACCTCCTCTTACAGTTCTAATATTACTAGCAGTTACATTTATACTAAAACTTATAGCTATAATTATTATGCATAAAACAGGAGAAAAAATTAACAGCCAGCTACTAATAACATCTGTTAAAGAGTCTTCTGCTGATTTATATTCAACAATTGGTGTCATGATAATAACTATATTACTTCAATTTTCAAATAAGCTTCCAATATTAAAATATTCAGACTTACTTGGTGCTATACTAATTGGTTTCATAGTAATAAAAACAGCTTTTAATATAATTATCAGTAATTCTCTATCTCTAATTGGTGAGGTTGAAGAAAATAGTGAAATAATTGAAAAAGTAAAAGAACAAGTTCTAAAACAAAAACATATAGAAGATTTAAAAGTACTTCTAATAAAGTACGGTGCATATTATAAATTACAGCTTACCTTAGTACTTGACCCTAAAATAAGTCTAAGAACTGCTACAAAAATTGAGGATAATATAAAAAAGGATATTGTAAGACACAGATCTTTAAAAGTAAAGTATGTTACAGTATTTATAGCAGAAAAAATATAGAAACTCTACACGAGTTTCTTTTTTATGTATAAACATCTGTCTTTTTTTATAAAATTGTAGTATAATGTTGTGCAGTGATATATTTCACACGGAGGCCTTTAAAATGAAAAATGAAGTAGAAAAAGTAGTAATTTTTGACTGGGGAGGTGTGATAGAAGAAGTTAAAGACGACAAGCACAATATAAACCATGCTATAAAAGAAATTTTAAAAAAGTATAATTGTAGTTTGTCTGATGCTCAAATACTTAACAAGTATTTGAGTGTATCTGAGATAAAAAATACTTTTGTACATGATGATGAACAAACTGAAATAGACTGGTTTGAACATGAAAAGGCTAAATTAAAACTTAACTGTACATTTGAGGAATTTCAAAATGCCTACTATAAGTACGGCAAAAAAGTTCCTTATCATAAGGATGTTGTAAAGTTTGCACATAGTTTAAAAAAATATTGTAAGATAGCAATATTTTCTAGTTTAGTAGAACTAGATAGAAAAAGAATTGATGACCAAGTAAATTTATCTATGTTTGACTATACTTTCCTATCTTACGAGATAGGATATGATAAAACTGATTCTAAATCTTATGAATTTGTGGAAAAAAAGTTAAATGTAAGCCCACAAAACATTTTATATATTGACGATACTGCCTCAAATATTGAGCAAGCTAAGAAAAGAAACTGGAATACTTGCCTTGCTAACGGCTATGAATTAAACATGATAAAAGATTGTGTTAAAAAGTTTTTAGAAATATAATAAAAAAATAAAATGGTAAAGCAAAAACTTTACCATTTTTATTATTCTTATTAAAATGATACATGATATCCCATAATAGACATAATGGGAATTATAAAAGCATATAATATAGAAATTATAACTATCCACAATACTATTTTTATAGCTCCACATTTAATTTTCTTTCTATTTATACAAGTATATATAATAAGCAAAATCATTACTAAAAGAAATACTATAAGATCAGATCGAAATGTTAGTAATGCTGTAATTAGATTTGCAAAGAATGTATATTTTAACACACTTTTTGAATCTATATCTTTAAACATATTCTTATACACTATAAATTCTACTATAAACACTAATAACTCAGCTATTGTAAAAACCAACTTGAAATTAAAATCAAAAAATTCTATGCTTTGTACTATAATTTGAGTCATAATATTAGTTATAGCAATAGTTGGTACATGATTTATGTTCATAATAACTGCTAATATTATTTCTATTATTAGTGTTACAACCATACATTGTAAAGCTTCTGCTATATCTATTTCATGTATTTTTTCTACTTCCATTGTATTAACATCTAAGTACATTTTATAGTTAAATTCTGTTCTCTTTATAACATCTGTAGTCTTTATAGTTCCATCTTCAAACTGTATTATAACCCTAAATTCATATGGAACATCCATATAACTAAATATATGAGTTCTAGATTCATTTCCTTTTATATCTCCCCATAATAAATCATCTCTTAACGTTGTAGCGACCCATCCATTATCATTATATTCATACATAGGATAACCTTTGAATTGTTCCATATGATAAAAATTTTCGCTCAATTTAGTTAATAAATCAATCTTATAGTTTGATGTATTCATATTTTTTAAATATATTGTTATGCTAGGCTTTGGACTCGTATCTGCATTAACATTAGTACTAATGCAAATTACAAATAAAAATATTAATGCCAATACTTTTATTATGTTCTTATTTTTCTTCATAATATCACCTATAATTTATTATATATTATCAAAAAAAATTTTTCAATTAAACACAATAATAAAACAAAAAAATGAACCAAGAGGTTCATCTAAAAAAATGGAGCGGGTGATGAGAATCGGACTCACGTGTTCAGCTTGGAAGGCTGACGTTCTACCATTGAACTACACCCGCATCTAACTTACATATATTATTATAATCATGATTTAATGTTTTGTCAATAGTTTTAAAAAAGATTTTGAAAATTTTAAATAAAGAGATAGGT
>CANROM010000098.1 GCA_947632225.1 uncultured Clostridia bacterium
ACAATAATTTGCAGTTTCTCTTTTTATTTAATTATATACGTATTTTTGTGGATTTATAGCTGTTCCGTTGTATCTAAGTTCAAAATGTAAATGGTTTCCTGTTGAAATACCTGTTGATCCAACTTTTGCAATTATTTGTCCTTGTGCAACTTGTTCTCCTGTTCTACAGTTTACCTCACTACAATGTCCATAAAGAATTACAAGTGAGCTTGTTGATTGAACAACCACTACATTTCCATATCCAGAATATCCATGTCCTGCACCATTTCCAGCAAATATAACTGTTCCTCCTGCTGCTGCTTTAATAGCTGTTCCTTTTGGTGCTGCTATATCTAATCCTTTATGATTATCTCTCCATCTTAATCCATATCTTGATGATATTACTCCACTAACAGGTCTAATTAATGTTACGCCTAAATCTGTTGGTACACTTGATTCGCTTACTATTTGTGTTCCTATATTTTTATAAACACTTGTATATGTATATACTACTTTCTTTTCATATAATTCGTTTACACAAGTGTCCACATCTTTAAATTCTGCTTTTGCAGTTTCATATTTTTCTACTATCCCTAGGTCTTTAGCATTTGCACTATCTTTAGTCTTAAGTTGTTCTACAACTTGCTCTGCCTCTTCAAATGAGCTAACATATACTTTTTCATTATTTTCATCTGTGATTGCATAATATTTATAATAAGGTGTTCCGGCTGATGTTATTTTTTCAAAGATTTCATCATCATTTGTTTCCTCATTATTTTTTAAAAGACATGCTGTATATTGTGGTAAATCACTTACCTCTACAAATGCAATGTCTGAACCATTTCCTGATGAAATATATGTATTAATTCTTTTTTGTAAATTTATTTTATCGTTTGTGTAACCTATGGTTTCTCCATTTAAGCTTACACTATATGTTTGTCTATATGTTAATTTTATAATTCCTAAAATAATTAATGTGGCAACTGTTAGTATTACAAATAATTTTATTAATGTTCTTACCTTTACTACTACTTTTTTAACTTTATTTATGATACTGTACCTCCAATCTCATTAATAGTTATAGCACAATTTATTTATCTTGTCTAGTTTTAAAATTCTATAAATTAATTACAGGTTAAAATTTGCTTAATATATAGCACTTTACACGTATTGTGTTTTTTTAGTAACTTTTATGTTACGCATTTATGTTATTAGTATCTATTTTATTACTAATCTGTTAAATTTACTATTTATATAATTTTCTAACTTGCTCATAAATTCATCTTTTTTTATTTCTTTTTTTGCAACCATATCTAAGCCTTTTTCCCAACTTGCCGTAAGCTTTGGATTCAACATATCTGGCATTGATGTATGTACAATATCATATATATTTTCTCCTTTTTGACTTGGCGTTATTATTTGAGTTTTTGTATTAATATCTATATATTTTATTTTTTCTAATTTTTTTATAATTTCTGCTCTAGTTGCACTTGTACCTATTCCTGCACCTTTTATTTGCTCTCTTAGTTCTTCATCTTCTATTAACTTTCCTGCATTTTCCATTGCAAGAATTATTGAACCTGAGTTATATCTTGTCGGTGGAGTCGTCTCTGATTCTTTTATTTCATAACCTTCTGCAGTTAAAATATCTCCTTTTTTTGCTTTAAAATCATCTTGTTCTTCTGTGCCTTTTTCTTCGTCTTTGCCTTTTTTTAATACCTCAAGATAACCTTTTTTTATGCAAACTTTTGAGCTTGCATAAAATTTTTCTCCTTCTACATCTATTGTAATATTCATCTTGTTAAATTCAGCAGGAGGATAAAAAATTGCTAAAAATCTTTTTACTATTAAATTATAAACTTTTGCTTGTAGCTCTGGTAATTTTGCTAAGTTATCAAACCCTTGCCCTGTTGGAATAATTGCATAGTGGTCAGTTATCTTACTATCATTTACATATTTAGTTTTAGCTAAATTTGTAGAAAATTTTTCTTCTTTCATTTGTTTTATAAAGCCTTGAATTTCTTGGTCTTTATATCCTACGGCTATTCCATTTAAATTTTTAGTAATAACCTTGCTTACAGCTGTAGAGAGCACTCTTGCATCAGTTCTTGGATAAGTAACTAACTTTTTTTCATATAGATTTTGGATAATTTCCAATGTTTCATCTGGTTTTATTTTAAATCTTTTTGTACATTCATTTTGTATTTCTGCTAAATTAAATAAAAGTGGTGCATTTTCTTTTTGCTTTGATTTCTTTATTTCTTCTACTATTGCTTTTTTTCCATCAAGATATGATATAAAATCTTTTGCATCATTTTCCTTTTTAAATCCACTTTCATTATATAATTTGTTTGATTCAAACTCTTTTGAACTCTCTGATACTTTCCACTCTGCTGTTATCAAGTTTTCTTCATCTTTTCCAAACTGTCCTGATATTTTGTAAAATGGTACTTTTACAAAGTTTCTTATTTCTCTTTCACGCTCTACAACCATTCCTAAAACACAAGTCATTACTCTTCCTACAGAAATAGATACTTTTTCTTCTCCTATAGACTTTGCTAGCCTTCTGCCATATATAATCGATAACATTCTTGAAAAATTAATTCCTATTAAGTAATCTTCTTTTGCTCTTAAATACGCACTGTCAGATAAGCTGTCATACTCTGATAAATCTTTTGCTTCATTTATTCCTCTTTTAATTTCTTCTTCGGTTTGTGAATCTATCCATATTCTCCTTTTTTCTTTACCTTTAACATCTATCATTTGGTCAACAAGCCTATAAATGTATTCTCCTTCTCTTCCAGAGTCAGTTGCAACATAAATAGAGTCAACATCATCTCTTGTGATTTGACTTTTTATTATTTCAAATTGATTTTCTACACCTTTAATAACCTCATATTTCCACTCTTTTGGTATAAAAGGCAATGTATCTAATCTCCAAAATTTAAGGTTTTCGTCATATTTATCTGGATAACTCATTGTAACTAAATGTCCTACACACCAAGTAATTATCCAGTCTTTTGACTCAATAAAACCATTTTTTCTTTGACCATTTTCTCCTATGACCTTCGCGAATTCCATTGCAACTGAAGGTTTTTCTGTTATCAATAATTTTTTACTCATAGAGTAGTTTATATCACATATTATTACAAGTGTCAAAAAAATTATCTAAAGTTTTACGTTAATCTTACAAAATTATTATTTTCAAAAGATTTTTATTGCACATTTTTTGAATATTTTTCATACTATTGTATATAATAATATTCTTAAAATATATTTATTTTTCAATTTATGTTGACAAAATAGCTTTTGCATAGTATAATAATTTTTGTTAGACATCGCGGGGTGGAGCAGTTGGCAGCTCGCAGGGCTCATAACCCTGAGGTCGAAGGTTCGAGTCCTTCCTCCGCAACCAAA
>CANROM010000099.1 GCA_947632225.1 uncultured Clostridia bacterium
CTACTATCTAACTCTATATTACTATATTCTACTCCTGTTATACATTTAATAAATCTCTTTGTTATCTTCTCATTTCCTGCATGTCCAAATATTCTTTTAAATACATAGTCATTTGTTGGTATATATTGTTTTTCTTGACTCATATAAGCTTCCTTTCTATTTTTTATTTATTAAAGCTTTAACAAAGTTATTATAGCTATTTAGATGTTTATTTTCAATCTTATAAACCTCGTTTTTTGAGTCTAGTTTTGTATATGACAAAAAAACAGAGTTATTTTTTTATAACTCTGTTTTTTGACGTTTATATTAAGATATTTTCTCACAGTATACTTGATTATTATCCTTTATGCAAATGTAACCAGAATAACCTCTTGCCCACACGGAGCCATCATTATTTTTTATAATTTCAAGGGCTGTAAAGTTTGTATTAGCTAAATAGTTTCCAGAATCATTTGAATTTGCCTTACCATCTGGTGTCAACTCTTCTTTAGACTTTACTCTACCCCAAACCCCATCACGCACTTTCATAACATATAGTGTTCTATATAGTCCTAGTGTATATTCTTTCACATTAATGTCCTTTTTAGGTCTTAATACTCCTGCAAAGCCACCATAATAATTATGTGTTACATATCTACAAAATTGCTTATTATCCCAATTTTGATCAAAAGACTCAAAAGTATTAACATCACCTTTTCCTGTACAAATGGATATGTGTCCTAAATTTGAATTGTTTGGTGCACCAAGCCATACTGCTACATCTCCAATTCGAGGTACAAACTCAGGTGTATTAGTTATCCTTTCAAAGACATTCTTATCATAAGTATCCCATACTAACTTGGCATATGCAGCACCCCTTGGATTTACTCCAAGCACATCTTGCTGGTACTTATTGTATAGGTCCATACATTGTGCTCCATACGCTCCATCCGTATCTATTGCTTTCCCATTATATTTACTAAAGAACTCTTCAATATACAAATTCTTCACCTCAATTCTTTAGTTAATATATACTATGAAAGCAATAATATTTGGTTACTCTACTTTAATGTATAGTTTACATTTGCAAATTCCCTGTTTTATAAACTCATCACAAGGACATAATGTGGTGTCATCTGACTTTACCCTGCAAGGACAATGTCCTTCTTTTTTATATATTCCATCTATTATTCTATTTACATATTCTCTATCTGGATTTAAAATATACCCCTTCATTTTTTAACTCCTTTTAATTTATACTCTCAATTATATCCATTAACTCAGACTCAGTATGAAAGCCTTCAATTCTTTTCATAATCTTACCATCTTTAAAGATAATCATTGTTGGAACTACATCTATTTCATATTTTTGAGCTAGTTCTACTGATTCATCTACATCAACTTTAGCTATATCTATCTGAGCTCTTGAAGTTGACATTTTTTCTAACACTTGAGATAACATCTGACATGGTCCACACCATGTAGCAAAAAAATCTACTAATGTAACTTTTTCAGATTTAACCACTTCATTTTCAAAATTATCATTATTTACATGTTTTAACATATCATTTCTCCTTACATTATATTAAAATATATTTTTTATATTACAATTTTATCCCATTACAAGCTACTGATATATTGAATTTATTATATCTATATTTTCTTGAGTGCCAATATTATTTTTATCTAGATTTTTCTTTTCATATAAATTATTTTGATGTTTTACTTTTAATATACGACTCACAGACTCGTCTATTCTTTCTTCTGTTATTTTTCCGTCATTTACTAATTTTTCTATAGTATTTAATAGCTCAATAGGATCTTCTGGCATTAGTATTATATCTACACCTGCATTTATGGCTAAATCACATATTTGATCAATAGAGTAGTTATCTGCTAACGCTTTCATTTCTATTGCATCAGTAATAACCAATCCATCATATTCCATTTCTTTTCTTAAAATTTCAGTAATCACTTCTTTAGAAAGAGAAGCAGGTGTATTATCCCCAGTAATTTCTGGAAGTGCAATGTGTGCAACCATGATAGCCTGTGTACCATTTTCTACTGCTGCTTTAAATGGTAATAACTCTTGTTCATAGAGTTCATCTTTAGTTTTATACACAATAGGAAGCTCAACATGTGAATCTGCATATGTATCACCATGGCCTGGGAAATGTTTACATACAGGTATTATTCCATTGTCCTTCATTCCATTTGAAAAAGGAAGTGCCATTTTAATTACAGTATCAGCATTAGTTCCAAAAGCCCTGTTACCAATTACTGTATTCTTTTCATTTGAAAATACATCTAACACTGGTGCAAAATCCATATTTATACCAAAAGCTGCTATTTCTTTAGCAAGTACACTTCCAACATTATATGCAAGTTTATCATCTTGAGTATTACCTAAAGATAGCATATCTGGTATTTCAAGCACATTAGCATCTTGTAGTCCTTTAATTCTTTGGACTCTTCCTCCTTCTTGATCTATTGAAATAAACATTGGTATATTTTCATTTTCTCTTATTTTTTCAATATATTTTACAGTATTATCATAGGTACTTATATTTTCTGAAAATAGTACAAATCCACTTGGTTTTACCTCTTTTAATATGTTATCTAGTTCATCATTATAGTCTGCCTGTCTATACGCTATCATTATCATTTGCCCTATTTTTTCTCTTAAAGTCATTGTACTCATTTCTTCAAGAACTATATCTTCTAGAGTATCAACTTCTTTTTCTTCGTTATTTACATTTTCTTCTTTATTTTCTGCAACTTCGTTTTCTATATTGTTATTTAAGTTATGGCTAATATATAGTCCAAAAGCTGCTCCTACTAATATCATTACTAAGACTACCCAAATAATATAATAATGTTTTTTTCTCATTTTTACCTCCTAGTAATATTATCTTCAACTAATATTAAATAATACAAAAGAAGCATAGAATTCTATGCTTCTCCACTCTTTCCAGTCTTTAGTCTTAAATATCCAAGTTCAAACCATTCATTATATGCAAGATTTAATCTAAACACAACTTTTGGCTTAGCACCTGCTCTATTCTTATCTACAACGCATGCATAGTATCTAACATTTGGATCTTTATATCTCTCTAGGTTATAGAACTTAGTATCTACTTCCTCTTCTGAATACTCATAATCATCTAAATTTTCATTATGAATCTGTTTTATTAGCATTAAAGTGTCCAAAACTTCCTTAACTGTTCTACTTACTGCTAAGTCATTAACATCTAGGTTAACTGGTAATGTTGAGCTTTCTGCAAGCTGTAAAGAAGAACATATAAATATACCTAAGTTTTGAGCTAAATTTGAAAGAAT
>CANROM010000100.1 GCA_947632225.1 uncultured Clostridia bacterium
AAAAAGGAGAAATAAGATGCAAAAGAAAGATGGAAAAATACTAATAGTGCTTGCTATAATAGTGTTGCTAATACTTATAGGTTTAGGTGCAGCATACATATATATTAAAAGCAAACTTAATTTAATAAATTATAAAGAATTAGATATGTCAGACTTAGGAATAGAAGTTGATACAAGTACAATACCACAGGTAAACTTTGAGAATATTACTAAATTTGTTATTTTTGGAAGTGACTCGAGGGACGTAAATAACAGTTATGCTGGAAGATCAGATACAATAATAATAGTTGTAGTAAACAATATAGACAAGTCTATCAACTTAATAAGTATACCAAGAGATACATATGTAGATGTACCAGGATATGGTATGACAAAAATAAATCATGCATACGCATATGGGCAAGAGCAACTTAGCATTAAAACAATAAACTCTAATTTTGGATTGGATCTAACTCAATATGCAACAATAGATTTTTCTGGTTTAATTGAAAGTATAGATTTAGTAGGTGGCGTAGAAATTACACTTGATCAAGATGAAGTAAATTATATAAACCAAGGGCTTGGTGCAGATGAAAAAATTGCAGGACCAGGAAAAGTAACTTTAAATGGGAAACAAGCACTAATACATTCAAGAAATAGAACAATTGGAAATGATTTTACAAGAGCATATAGACAAAGACAAGTTTTAATATCACTATTAAATAAATTATCTGAAAAAAGTGTAACAGAAATTTTAGATTTATCAGACAAATTGCTTGTTAATATAACTACAAATATGGATATAAAAATGTATAAAGATATGTTTAAGAAACTTGCTCAATATAGAAAAGACTATTTAAATAATATATCTTCTGTACAAATTCCATCAACTGAATATGGTTATGATCAAATGATAGACGGAATATACTATTTTGGATATGATATGGATAGAGCAAAACAAGATTTTAGAAAGTATTATTTTGGAATAAATGAATAAAAAATTAAACAGGTATGAGAAAATCTTACCTGTTTTTTTACACTTTATTTATTCTACATATTCGTAGTTTGTTTTTGTTATTTAATGAATGAAAAACATGATATGGTGCAGGAGATTGAGCAATATTCCAAATAGTATTGCACATTATATCTGCAACTTGTATCATATAGTTTCTACTAGAGTCCCAGTAGGATACGTTAATTTTCATACCAAGTTTTCTTTCAATATTAAAATGAATTTTTAAGTACATTTCAAGAGAGTTAATATCTTCAATCTTCATAGAACTTTTATCTATATTTAAAAATAATCCTTGAGATTTATCTGTTTTAATAAGTTTAATTTTAACAAGATAATCTAGTAGCTTACCTATAATGTAGTTATAGTATAAGTGAATTTGGTTAATTTCTACACCAAGTTTTTCCTTATCTACAATTATAGCTACAATATACATACCTTCCATTTTTTGAAGTTTAACTACTATATCCATTTTTTCTTCCATATTAAGATACGCAGCTTTAAGTTCTGTTTCAAAGTCCATATCTAGTTTTTCTTTTAGTTCTCTATTTATTTCTACGTATGATTTTTTAATATCTGCATAATTATTTGTAAATACACCACCAATTACAAAATATCTATCAGGACTGTTCTTGTGTAAGTTTCCTGATTCATCTAAAAATAAATATTGCATATGAACCTCCATATAAAATAATTATATCATATAATATGAAATAGTAAAACTAAAAAAGTATGCAAAAAAATATATAATTTGGTAATTTTCCAAAAAATAGTAAATAAAACGCTACATAAGGTAAAAATTTTACATAAAGTTACATAAAAACTCCAAAAAAGCGTTGACGTACACTAATATATGTGATATAATAATACCCGTCAAATATATATTTAAAGTATACATAAATTAAACAAAAAATGAGGTAAAATGGTATAAAAATATAAATACTTAAAGTTAATGGTATTATATTTATATTTTCTGTGACGGAATAAAAAACAACTTAAATATAACAGATAAACACTAGAAAGTGAGAATATAAGTAATCATACTAGAAATTTTATCTGTATTTTTTTGTGTGTTTACTGATTTCACAAAATACATATTTTGTGAAATCGTAATTTGATTTATGTAACTTAAATGTGTCTAAAAATAAGAAATAAAAATAAAGAATGAAGGGTGTTTTATATGTACAAATATTTTAAGAGATTAGTAGATATCGTTCTAGCTATTATCTGCCTTTTAGTTTTTATAATTCCAATGATTATAATTGCCATAGCGATTAAGCTAGATAGTAAAGGACCAGTATTCTTTAAACAAGATAGAACTGGTAAAGACGGAAAAATATTTAAATTATATAAGTTTAGAAGTATGCCTGTAGAAAATGATGTTAGAGATTTTTCAAAAGAAGATCAACACACAAAAGTAGGAGCTTTTATTCGTAAGACAAGCTTGGACGAACTAGGACAACTAATAAACATTGCAAAAGGTGAAATGTCTTTTATAGGACCAAGACCATGGATACCAGAATACTATGAAAATATGAATGAAGAGCAAAGACATAGATGTGATGTTCTACCAGGTATAACAGGACTTGCTCAATGTAAAGGAAGAAATAATATAACAATAAACGAAAAGATAAACTATGATTTAGAATACGTAAAAAACTTTTCATTTAAACAAGATATAAAAATAATCTTTTTAACAATAAAAACAGTCTTTGGAGAAGACGGTGCAGATGCTGGTAAAAGTACAATACAAAACGAATTAGAATGTTTGAAAAATCAATATCAAGTTGTAGAAGTAGCAGAACCAGTAGATGACGCCAAGGTTCTTAAGAATGCATAATGTTGGAGGAAAAAATGAAAAAAGTATTGTTTACAGCAACAGTAGATTCACATATATTACATTTTCATATTCCATACTTAAAACTTTTTAAAGAAAATGGTTATGAAGTTCATGTTGCAACAAATGGAGATGAAAAAATACCATATTGTGATGTAAAACATAAAATTTCTTTTGAAAGAAGTCCATTTAAGTTAAATAATCTAAAAGCAATAAAAGATTTAAAGAAAGTAATAAATGAAGAACAATTTGATATAATACATTGCCATACGCCAATGGGAAGCGTAGTAACAAGAATTGCTGCAATGAAAGCTAGAAAAAATGGAACAAGAGTTATATATACAGCTCATGGTTTTCATTTTTATAAAGGGGCACCAATTCTAAATTGGTGCCTATTTTATCCT
>CANROM010000101.1 GCA_947632225.1 uncultured Clostridia bacterium
TATGTACCATATGGTAGATTATTTATTGTACATATTCCGTCTGTTCCTGACAAATTACTATAATATACTTTTGATGTATCACTTTTTAGTGTTGCTTTAAATTGGGCTCCACTTAAATTTATCTCTGAATCATAGTCTGTCTTTTGTAATTTTTTATATATTTTTATATTTCCTTTTATTACTTCATCCTCAACGTAAAATGTAGGCTCTAAATTTGAAGTGTCTAGCAAAATTGAATATGTTGTATTTGAAAGTACATATCCTTCTGGTGCACTAATTTCCTTAACTGTATAGTTACCAGGTTGCATATAATCTGATTTTGCTCTACCATTATTATCTAGAGTTAGTCTTGTTACTTCTCTTCCATTACTATCATAAACTCCATATACAGCGCCAGCTAATTTTGCGTCTGCAACTGGGCGTCCCACTTTTGTATCTGCATCTAACTTTTGTATAGTAATAGGAATTCCAACTACAGTTATATATAAATCTGCATAGACGCTCTCTACTGTACCAATAGTCATAAAATCTTGGCTCTCATAGTATGCAGGATCAGATGGATCGCTTCCACCTATAGTACTTACTAAAACTGTAGGTTGTTTATTATATCTAGTATCTTCTTTTTTAAATTTTATATTTATATTATTTCCAACCTTCTTTGGAGTAATAATTAAAGTATTTCCACTCTTTTGAACATCTATATACTCAGAGTTATACTCAATGTCATATCTATCTAAAACATTATTATTATCTACTAAAGTTAACTTATTACCCATTAGTACTGACTTATTAGAACTATCTGCAAAGCTTGGTACAGTATAATGGCTATTAGCCAAATTAGATATTGTTTGCATTTCATCATCTAAATCATCCCTAGGCACATAATCGCTACCAATAAGATCAGCTAAGTATGATCTGCTGTATAATCCATCATCAAAAACAGTCCATATTAATAGCTGTGTTGCTGCATACCATGCATCACCATATTGTCCATTATATCTATATCCATAATATCCATATAAGTTAGCTTTTTTTACCTTTTCAGGATCAATTCCAAGCTCAGCTGGATTATCTGTTTGTTGGTATGTATGATCTCCTGTTAATGCATTAATACCAGGCTCTATACAGTACGCATAATCTTTAGCTTGGTCGATAGTTGTAGCTGAGTCACCACTTGGTGTAAAAGCATGCATTGCATGCCATCTATCCCAATATGTTCCTGCTTTAGCAACATCATAAACAGTGTATTTATCATTAGGAGCTCTATATAAATCTATATTTGGTCTATATCCTGATGTTGAATACGCTGCGTTTACACTTGATGATGTAACAACCATAAAAATGAAAACGAAAATTAGTATTAAATTATATTTTTTCATATTAAACCCCTTTCATATACCTCACTTTTATTATATAACTTTTAATTTTTTTATTACATAAAAAGGGGGTTTTTTAATTCATATGAGTACCATTATTGCTTTATTTTTTACTATTTATTACAAATCAAAAAAAAAAAAATGACATTATTGTTTCAAAACATAAAAGTATAAAATAGCCTAGCTTTTACGCTAGGCCATTTTTTAATTAACTATAAGTTTTTTATTTCTTTTTATAGCATATATTATTCCAAGTATTGATACTAAAGCTACTGCAGCTAATGCATATACTGCAATATCTCCTGTATTTGTTACTTCAAATATTATATCTTCTGATGAATTTTCATCTATTGTAAATACATAATTTTCCATTTCTTCTTCGGCTTTTTCATATCCTTCTGGAGCCTCCACCTCAATGAACTTATATGTTCCATAAGGTACTTTATCTATTATGTATTCACCATCTTCATCTGTTACAGCATTTTCTACTAGATAAATAGTTTTACCATCTTTGTTTACATATGGCTCTCCATTATCATCTAATAGAACAATTGAGAATTTACATCCTTCAAGTGGTTCTCCTGTTTCATCGTCCACTTTTCTTACTGTAAGTGATCCTTTAAGAGTTTTTCTTCTATTTTCTACTTCTATTGGCTCAACATCCCAATCTCCATTTTCATCAAAATGTGCTGTAAATTCATGTGGTTCTGTGTTTAAATCATAGATGTTTGGTGCAGATAACTCAGTATATGAATATGTTCTGCCCTCTACAATTTTGTCTAATGGAATATATCCTTGACCTTGTTCTCTTAGTAATTTATCTTCTTTGTATGTTCCTGTAGTAGAATGTACTATTACTTCATCTGTTTCAACATCTCTTAATTCGAATTCACAATTATCTACATAGTCTCCTGTAAATGCATCTGTCTTTATTATTCCTTTACCTAAGACTGGTTCTTCTATCAATGCTTGATATACTACAGCATCTTTATTTTCTAGAGTTAATTCTAGTTTTACAACATCTTCTGAAAGCTCATATCCCTTAGGTGCTTCTATTTCTTTAAAGTAATATGTTCCAAGAGGTACTTTTCCCATTGTTATTAGTCCTGTATCATCTGTTAGCATTTCTGCTTTTTCAAATTGTCCATCTTCATTTTCCACATATAATGGTTTAGTACATTCTTTGTCTATATATACTCCATATTTTGCTCCTGCTACAAATTTTACTTGTTTTTCTTGTAGATATGCTTTCACTTCTTCTGTTGACTTTCCAGAAAGTTCTTTTAATAATGCTTGTACTTCTTCATCTAATTTAGAAGTATCTATTTCTTTTCCATTTAGCACTACATCTTTTAATGTTGATGTAGATAATTTTATTAATGTAACTGTTGCTGTCTCTGGTTTATTTACAAACTCTCCTGCTCCAAATGTTAGTCTTTCTTTTTCATTTGACTCATATGCTAATGTTACATTCTTTGTCTCGTCTAGTATTGTATATGGATATGATGCTTCAAGTTCTCTTACATAGTATTCTCCTTCTGGTAAATCTATGCTATCTGTATCTTGTGCCACACCTTCCACTACTTTTGTTGTAGCTACTAGTGTACCTTTAGCTATTGCTACATATCCATTACTTAATGTAAAGTTTTGATTTGCGTATATTCCAAATACTGCTTCTTTCTTTATCTCTTGTGATGATGAGTATTTTACATCTTCAAATACTTTATCTATCATTACTGATAATTTTTGTCTTACATTAC
>CANROM010000102.1 GCA_947632225.1 uncultured Clostridia bacterium
GTATTTTTGCTAAAATAATTATAGTGAGGGATGTAATATGAATAAAACAGTAATCATAACAGGTGCTGCAAAGGGCATAGGAAGAGCAATAGCTAAAGATTTTGCATATGCAGGATATAATGTTTGTATAAATTATAATACGTCAGAAGAACAAGCAAAACAGCTTTGTGAAGAGCTTGCAAAAGATGGTTGCAACGTAATTATATATAAGGCAGATATAACAAAGCGTGAAGAAGTAGATAAAATGGTAGATTATGTTATTGGTACATATGGTAAGGTAGATGTGTTAGTAAATAATGCTGGAATTAGTGAGTACAAGTTATTTATAGATATTACACAAGAAGACATAAATAGAATGCTAAATGTTAATATACTTGGAGTATTTAACACAACACAATCTGTTCTTCAAAAGTCCATGATAAGTAGGAAAGATGGTACAATAATAAATATATCATCAATTTGGGGAATGGTAGGTGCTTCACTTGAGGTTGCTTATTCTACAACTAAAGCTGCAATTATTGGAATGAGCAAGGCGTTGGCAAAAGAACTTGCACCATCAAATATAACTGTAAATGTTGTAGCTCCTGGTGCTATTTCTACAGATATGCTTGGTGCACTTTCAAAAGAAGATATGGATGTTTTAAAAGAAGAAATACCACTTGGAAAAATAGGTACAGTAGAAGATGTTGCGGCAGCAGTAAAATTCCTAGCCTCATATGAAGCTAGGTACATTACAGGACAGGTAATAAGTCCAAATGGAGGACTTGTAATATAAAAGTAAGGAGAAATCCTTACTTTTTTATGTGTTGTTATTATTTAATTTTTCTAGCTCTTTTAATTTAATTTTATATTCTAATACTTGTGTTAAATATCTGTAATACATATATTGCTGTTCATAATACATCATTGGATTTGCTAGATTATCTATACCGTTTATAGTAGGGTCATTTGGAATTTGTTGCATAGAGTTTTGCATATTAAAGTTATATGGATCAAAAAATGTTTGATTCTTATCCATTTTATCACCTCCTTATAATTTTTATGAATAAAAAACATAAACTTGTATATAATATTAGTGTAGACTTAAAGTTTACCCCCTTCTTTAATTTATATATAGTAACTTAAAAATATTATTATTTTTGAGTTACTTTTTTTATTGCGTATGTTATTAAAAATATTATTGCTACTATTATTATAAAATATGAAGTAGAGTTAAGATTAAGTATGCTTTTTGAACTTATATTAAAGTTAGGTGTTATTTTAAGTAATGTATAAGTTGTTACAAATGAAATGGCTCCTTGAATAAATTTATACTTAATAATATGAGATATTCTAATACCAGCAGTATAAATGCATGAATATATTTGAAATATAATTGAAAAGCCACTAAATCCTAGTAGAAACGAGATTATAGATACAAGCATGTTAAATGGTAGTGTAGCATTTAAATATAACATTCTAGAGCCATTTGTAACTTCAAATATACCAGAAAGAGTGTATATAATATTTGGTGATACATTTAGGCTAAGTAGTAATTTTTCAATTATAGAAAATAGCAAATTAAAAATAAGTATAAAAGCGAATATATTACCAATTACTATAAAAGATGATTTTATTGACATATCTAGTATCTCAAAAAAACTCTTATGTAACTTTTTAGACTCATTTTTGCTAATTTTATTTGATTTTTTTATATTTTTATGTATAATATTATTATGTATATAAAAGCTTATAGCTATGATTATTGAACTTATATAATGACTAATACATAGTACAAGACCTATTGATATATCATTAAATACACAAAGACCAATTGTAGATAATATGAATATTGGATTACAGTTGTTTATAAAAGACATTAAAAATTTAAGCTCGTCTTTAGTTATTGAGTATTCAGAGTAGTATTTGTAGCTAATTTTTGCACCCATTGGATATCCACATAAAAATCCAATTATTGTGGCAGAAAGCAGGTATTTATATTTATTAAATTTTTCTGTGAGTGTGTCAATTAGATTTCCATTTATTATTATATTAGTACAAAGAATAAACGGAAATAGGGAGGGTACAACTGAGCTAAAGAATACTTTTATTGTATTTTGTACTGTTAGATAATTATTTTTTTGAAATGCAAAAAGAAATAGCAGCATAAAAAATAATAAAATAAGCTTTTTTGCTTTATTAGTAATTTTAATCATAATAATACTTATGAAAAAGGAGAAAATAATATGCGTTATAGCAACGATTTAAAAGACTATGAGATATTAGATATGGCAGATGGAGAAAAAATTGAAAGATGGGGAAAGTATATTCTTATACGTCCAGATCCACAAATTGTATGGCCAAATAAAGCACATCCTGAAATGTGGAAAGAGGCTCATGCAAGGTATATACGTAGCAATACTGGTGGTGGACATTGGGAAAAGCTAAAAAAGATGGAAGATAGTTGGAAGATAAAGTATAAAGAGCTAACTTTCAACTTAAAGCCTATGGGATTTAAACACACAGGGCTATTTCCAGAACAGACTGTGAACTGGGATTATATGATAGAAAAAATATCACAAAGAAAAAAATCTGGAAAAGAGGTAAAAGTTCTAAATCTTTTTGCATATACTGGTGGCGCAACAGTTGCTTGTGCATATGCAGGTGCTAGTGTATGTCATGTAGATTCATCACAGGGTATGACAAGCTGGGCAAAGGAGAATTTAGCTTCAAGTGGGCTAAAAGAAAAGCCTGTAAGATTTTTAGTAGATGATGTAATAAAATTTGTAAAACGTGAAATTAGGCGTGGTAATAAATATGATGCTATAATAATGGACCCACCATCATATGGTAGAGGAAAAAATGGTGAGGTATGGAGTATAGAGAAAGACTTATATAATTTAATAGAGTTATGTGGTAATTTATTGTCTGATAATCCATTATTTATGATTGTAAATACGTATACTGGAGGCTTATCTGGAACAATAATTTCTAATGTTATTAAATATTCATTAAATAGAAAAGACATAAAAATATCATTTGATGAGATTGGATTAAAAATGTCAAATAGTGATGTATTTTTACCATGTGGAATAACAACTATATGTGAGTTTTAGTGAAATTATTT
>CANROM010000103.1 GCA_947632225.1 uncultured Clostridia bacterium
AAAAAAAGCAAGTATTGCTACTTGCTTAAATTTATGGTGCCCCAGAAGCGATTCGAACGCCCGACCCACAGCTTAGAAGGCTGTTGCTCTATCCAACTGAGCTACTGGAGCATCGGCACTCATTGAGTACTCTAATATAATAACACAGTATGGATAAAAAATCAAGCATTTTTTACATTTTTTATACTTTTTCAAGTTATATTTCATTTGTATCAATAACTATAAGTGGTACTTCCATTTCTTCCTTTGTAAGTCCTGCATGCCTTGCACACATTTTAAAATCTCCTCTTTCCCACTCTATAGCCTTGTTTGAAATAGCAAATGCCATATAGTCTCCAATATAATCATCTATATTAGGATTTTTATTTCCAGTTCCTAGTAAATTTTTGTCATAGATTTCTTGTCTTGATAACAAAATAAATTCATTGCTAAAGCTATTTTCAAATTCTTTCTTAAACTCCTCTAAATAGCCATCCTTAACGTAAAAGTTTAACGCTCTAGTCTCTATACTTGGTCTTATCTTAAGCATATTTTGAAGCTTAGGATAGTCTTCTAAGTATAGAGTTTCTGTATCTACTAGTCCATGATCTGCTATAACAATAACTAATGTATCTTTTAGCATTTGGCATATCTCGCAAACTAGGCTATTAATGTATTTAACATTTTCTCTTACGTATTCATGCTCTGTTCCAAGTGCATGCATTACTAAATCTGGCTCTTCAACATAAGTATAAATATAGTCCTCACTTGGATCTTTAGATATCTCAACAACTCTTTGAAGCATCTCTTCACAAGAAAAAGCAAATTCATTAGTATCTGAGTATTTAGAAATATCATGTGTTTTAACTCTTCCTTTGGTAATTCTCTTTATAATATCAAAAACGTTATCATATTTTATATATTTTTGAGCAACGTCATACTTATCGCTTACCTTCTCATTACTTCCTTGATAAGTATTTTTAAAGACTGTTACATTAGCGTCTAAATCTTTAAAATACATATCCCAGCCAAGCCATGAATGCTCAATTGGTGCAAGGCCACTTTCAACTGTAGGTATTGCACAAGCTGTTGTTGATGGACATACAGAAGATATCTTGTCTACAAAATGTTGCATTAAAAAATCATCATCTTTAAGATATTTATTTAATGTAGTTACTCCCATTCCATCAAATAGCATAAGAACTATATTTTCATATTTATTTTTTAATTTTTCATCTAAGTATTTATTTCCTTTATGTCCATTATCATATCCATAATATTTTAAAATAGAAGTGATAACAGATAATATACTGTTATCATAATCAGGGTATTTTATCATATCCTTTACTCCTCCTGGTAGCTTGTTTCCTTTTTCATAAGCTCAATATTTTGCTCTAAGTACTCATCATAAGTACATCTCTTATCTATTATTCCATCATCAGTTATCTCTATTATTCTATTTGCTATTGTTTGTACGAATTGGTGGTCATGTGACACAAATATAAGCTCAGCTGTTGTTCTAATTAAACCTTCATTAAGTGCAGTTATACTCTCCAAGTCGAAGTGGTTTGTAGGTTCATCTAAAAATAGTAAATTTGGTGCCTCAAGCATAGCTCTTGCCATCATACATCTTGCTTTTTCTCCACCAGATAATACGTTTATCTTTTTTAGTGCCTCATCACCTGAAAATAGCATTCTTCCTAAGAAGCTTCTAACTACAGTCTCATCAGTAATTCCATAGTCATCTGCTATCCATTGAACTATACTCTTATCTGCCTTAAAGAATTCTTCATTGTCTTGTGGTACATATGATTGCTTTATAGTTTGACCATATGTTATTTTGCCACTATCTGGTTTTAATTCACCCATTAGTACTTTAAACAATGCAGTTTTAGCAATTCCATTAGTGCCAACTAGAGCTATTTTATCTCCTTTTAGCACTTTAAAAGACACGTTATTTAGAATTTTCTCACCATCTACTGTTAAAGAAACATTCTCTACATTTAGAATTTCTTTTCCTGACTCTCTTTCAGGCTTAAAGTCTATATATGGATATCTTCTTGTTGATGGTTTGATATCTTCTAGTTCTATCTTTTCTAGAGTTTTCTTTCTAGATGTTGCCTGCTTAGATTTTGATGCATTTGCACTAAATCTTCTAATAAACTCTTCCAATTCCTTTATTTTCTCTTCTTTTTTCTTGTTAGCTTCTTTCATTTGCTTTAATGCTAACTGGCTAGACTCATACCAGAAGTCATAGTTTCCAACATATATATTTATTTTAGAATAATCTATATCTAAAATGTGTGTACATACTTTATTTAAGAAATATCTATCGTGTGATACTACTATAACAGTATTTTCAAAGTTAATTAAAAACTCCTCAAGCCAGCTAATAGCAGCCATATCCAAGTGGTTAGTAGGCTCATCTAAAATTAAAACATCTGGATTTCCAAATAAAGCTTGTGCAAGCAATACTTTAACCTTTTGTGGTCCTGTAAGTTCTTTCATTAGCATCTCATGATACTCATTTTCAATTCCAAGTCCATTTAAAAGTTGTGCTGCGTCAGTTTCGGCCATCCAGCCATTAAGCTCAGCAAACTCAGCTTCAAGTTCTCCAGCCTTTATACCATCTTCATCATTAAAATCTGGCTTAGCATAAAGTGCATCTTTTTCTTTCATTATCTGATATAGTCTTTCATTTCCTCTAATTACTGTATCAATTACTTTTACATCATCATACATGTAGTGATCTTGTTTTAATACGCCAAGTCTTTCATTTTTTGTCATGTATACTTCGCCTTCACTTGGCTCAAGTTCTCCTGTAAGTACTTTTAAAAATGTAGATTTTCCTGCACCATTTGCACCAATAACCCCATAGCAATTTCCAGGTGTAAATTTAACATTAACATCTTCATATAATACACGTTTTCCAAATCTTACTGTAACTCCGTTTGTTCCTAACATTTCTCTCTCCTTTAAACACTATATAGTATTTTACTATAAACCACCCTAAAAAGCAAGCAAATAAGCTTTTAGCAAG
>CANROM010000104.1 GCA_947632225.1 uncultured Clostridia bacterium
AAATTATCAGTAGGATCTTTTGCAACTAAAAAAGATCCATCTCTTTTTGTTAGTTGTGCAAATACTTCAACATAGTCTTCTCTTCCTTCATTATATACATATATTGAAGCTTCTGGTCCGCATAGTCCTATATCACATTGATTTGACAAGATTGCTGTCATAACATTATCTGCTCCACCACCATTGGTAAGTTCTAATTCTATTCCTTCTTCTTCATAAAATCCGTTTGATATTGCTGCATAAAGTGGAGCATAAAATACAGAGTGTGTTACTTCATTTAATCTTACTGTTTTTATTTCCTTTATTTCTTCTGTACCTTCGGTATTAGCTACTTTTTTTGTAGTTTGCTTAGAAACAATAAATCCTGTTATTGCCACAACAAGAGCAACTAAAGCCGTTATTAATGATATTATAACTTTTTTCATATTTATTTGTATGATTTAATCATACTCTCCTTAAACTATATTTAGGTTTTGGGCTATACCTATAAACCTGATTACTTAACAATTTTCCTTCGTAATATTTCAATTCCTTCGTACATTAAAGCTGCAACTATTCCTAGAATAATTACACTAGTCATTACTAAATCTAATTTAAATACCTGACCACCATATACAATTAAATATCCAAGTCCTCCTTTAGATACTAAGAATTCACCTGATATAACTCCTACTAAAGACAATCCTATATTTACTTTTAAAGTATTAAATAAAGTTGATATATTTGCAGGTATTACTATTTTGGTTAAAATTTGCATTTTCTTAGCATTAAACGTTTTGGCCATCTTAATTTTTTCTTTATCAGTATTCATTAAACCATTTAAAATATCTAGTATTGTGACAATTAAAGAGATTGCTAGTGCCATAACAATTATTGCTGGCATTCCAGCTCCTACCCATACTATTATTATTGGTCCTAATGCTACTTTAGGAAGGCTATTTAGTATTACCAAATATGGCTGTGATACTTTAGATATAAAAGGTGACCACCACAAAATTATAGCTATGATTACTCCTAATATAGTACCTAGAGAAAATCCAGCAAAGGTTTCTATTAATGTAATTTTTAAATGTTCTAATAAATCATTATTAGTCAAATTCATAAAAGTTTTTACTATTCTTGATGGTTGACTTGCAAGAAAGCTATCAATAACTCCTACATTTGCTAGATATTCCCAAGTTGCAATAAAAATTATTAATATTGAAATTTGTGTTAAATGTACAGCTATTTTATTTTTTCTAATTTTTCTTAGATATTTTTTTCTATTTTCTGATACTTCTTGAGTATTAGAATTATCTTTTTTCATATTCTGCTGCTTTATCATATTCTTCTAACTCCTTCCACATTGTATTGAAGTAATCACTAAATTTAGGACTTTCTCTACAATTTAGAGGCGTTCTATTGGGTATTTCAAAATCAATCGTATAAATATTTTTTACTGTCGCTGGTCTTTGACTTAAAACTACTACTCTGTCAGACATACTAATTGCTTCTGAAATATCATGTGTAACCATTAAAGCTGTTATATTTTCTTGTTTCAATATTTTGTAAATATCCTCTGTTACCATTAATCTTGTTTGTGCATCTAATGCTGAAAAAGCCTCATCTAGGAGTAATATTTTTGGACGTATTGCTAATGTTCTAATAAGTGCAACTCTTTGTCTCATTCCTCCAGATAACTGCATTGGATACTTATCTTTAAATTCATAAAGTCCATATTTTTTTAGTAGATTTAAAACATATTTTTTATTCTCTTCTGTGTTAGATTTTTGTATTTCTAATCCTAATAATACGTTCTTATAAATAGTCCTCCATTCCAATAAATTATCTTTTTGAAGCATATATCCTATTTTTCCGTTTGACTTCAATTTCTCCATTTGTTTTTTCTTCTAATCCTGAAATAATTGATAAAAGTGTTGATTTTCCGCATCCACTCGGTCCAATTATGCTAATGTATTCTCCTTCTTTGACATTAAAATTAATATTTTTTAATGCCTCAATTTCTCCATTTTTTGCTTGATATGTTTTACAAATATTTTTTACTTCTAATACGACATTTTTGGATGCTTTATTATCTTCTACAATGTCTGTTTGCATTTTAACCTCCAATGTAAAATTATCTTAATCTATATTATGTTTTTATACTCGTTTTTGATATTGTTAAATTTATTTTTTATATGTAACTAAAAAATATTTTTTTAATAAAATATATTTAGGAAGGAGCTATTTATATAAAAGTTTTATGAATTATAGATTAAATATATCAGCCCAAAATTATCTTGATGAGTTTGATGAAATTTTACTAAATATGTCTAATAAAATGCTTAATCCTTCTTTAGGAAATAGCGTTACTATCAATTTTATTAGATGTATGATTCCTCATCATGAAGCTGCCATTTATATGTGTCAAAATTTGCTCAAGTTTACTAATTTTCTTCCACTTGAAGAAAAAGCAAAGGATATAATTAGAATGCAAACAAGAGGAGTTTTGCAAATGAAAGAAATTGAAAAAACTACTAGATATTTAAACTGTCCTCCACGATTTAACGAAGAATACTTGAATGAATATTTTAAGATTACTAAAAATATGATTTTGAGAATGTCAAATAGTTTAAGAAGTAATAATATTAATCTAAACTTTATAAGTGAAATGATTCCTCATCATGAAGGAGCAATTGCAATGTGTCAAAATTTACTTGGATACAATATAGATCCTAGATTAAGATTAGTTGCAGAAAATATTATAAAAGAACAAAGTGAAGGCGTGCAAGATTTATATGAAATAAGACAAATGCTTTTACTTTAAGATGCAAAAAAGATTTCTAAAATTAAATAGTAGAAATCTTTTTTAGAGTAAAATTACGTCAAGTAAAAAGTTAAAAGCAATTCTGTAAAGTAAATGCAATTTGTAAGAGAAATTGCAAGATTTCAAGTGAAT
>CANROM010000105.1 GCA_947632225.1 uncultured Clostridia bacterium
GGTAATGTTGAGCTTTCTGCAAGCTGTAAAGAAGAACATATAAATATACCTAAGTTTTGAGCTAAATTTGAAAGAATAGTAGCAGTTCTCTTTATTTCCTCACCATTACCAATATTTGCTGTATCTGTTTTTAAAGTATCATAGAACATATACTCAATTTTATATCTATAGTAATAGTTAGTTATAACTTTCTTAAGTTCATCATTTGTATGGTCTGTTATATTAATAAAATAAATAGAATTATTAAGTTCTTTATCTAGCCAATCTGTAGCAGCTGTTACCATATTAAACTCAGAAGAAATTCTAGTAAGTCTATTTATGAATTCTTCTTGTGTCTCGTTTTCCTCCCTTACAACAAATCCTTCTTCATCTACCTTAACGTCATTAGGATTATCTGGTCTATACTTACACTCTAAAAGTTCTCCCTCAGTTTTTCTAATATTTTGTCCATGTAATTTTTGAATTTCTGGGTTATTTATTATTGTAGTAATTAAACATAATCTTACTTTCTCTTCAGACATTTCGTTTGATATAATAAGTACTTTCTTTTTATGTACAAATGCAATATATGCAGCAAGTGCTGTTGTGAATCTACTCTTACCAGAGTTAGATGGCATTGCATATGCCATTGTTTCACCAAGTCTTACTCCTTTAAACACAGAAGAAAGTATTTTAAAAGGTAGTTGTAAACCTGTTGTTAATGAATTATTTCCTTGTACTAAGAAACTTGTAAGTCCTGTATTTAATACAGCACTTTTAAATTTTGCAGTTGCTGTTATCTGTTCAATTGCAGCTTCAACTTCTTCAGAAGTCATTTGATCATATAACTCATATTTAGTTATTGCCGCAACTTTATCTTTTATTTCCTGAATTGGAATGCCATTATATGCTTTTCTTAGTATAAATATTTTTCTAAGTTCAGTATATATTTTTTCAAAATTATATTTTCCCTTTGCTACACACTCTTTTAATTTATTCTTTAAAGTATATACATCTCCAGATTCAGTAGCAAAGTTAAAGTTTTCCTTAGCCTGAGCGGGAGCGTACGCTTCACCTTCTGTAAATAGTACACCTTTATATATATTTATCATTCTAGGATCTGCAAACAAGCACAAACTAGCAACAAAATAATACATACTTATTGCTGCAGGATTATTAAGTAATAGTCCAATATATATACACTCTAAGTCTAATCTTTTTAACTCTTCTGGATAATTTTTACCAGCATCTGGATCTACAAAGTGCATTATATCTGCTCCATCAGATTCCATTACTTCCTTTGCTGTTGCACCAGGAGTAACGTAATCCTTTTTATCTTCCTTGTCACCTTTCATCTTAGCAAGAGCTTCTCTTAACTCCTCGTCATTCATTAAAGCATCCATTTTTCCTTGTAAGCCTTCACTAGATTTAAATTCTCCTCTTTTAGATTTAAGCCCAAGTTGCTCATATTTTTTCTCTAATTCGTCCATATTCAACCTCTCCTTATATTTAATCTTTCCATATTATTAACATGTATGTAAAAATTATATCATTTAAATATTTTATTGTAAATTTATATTTAAAATTTTAACAAAAAAGACATAACAGCTAAACTGCTACGCCTTCACTAACTTTATCTTTTACTAAATTTGCATAATTATACTCTCTAAGCTTTCCTATATATTCTAATTTTAAATTATCTATATATTTAAAATCTTCTGGTCTAATAATTGCAGGCAATTTTTCACATACATCAGATTTTTCTAGTAAATATTTAACAAATTCTGCACAATAAAAACCATTTTTCCTTCTTATTTTCATATGTAATCCAACTGCAAATAATCCAATATAATTAAATTTATATATTTTAGACTGTTTTTCCATCTCCAAAATAGTTTTCTTTATCTTCTCATATTTATAGTCTTCTATCTCTAAAGAAAATACACCAGACCTTGTGTTTTTAAATCTTTTAAAAGTACCACTATCTATATGCTCATGTATAAATCCACCCCAAAATGGATTATATGCATTAAGTCTTCCAAAACTATATAATTGACTCATTTGTGGATCTAAAGATATAGATACATGAGAAAATTCGTCTCTTGTATAACATTTTATTATTTGGGATAAAACCGTTCCTGTATGTGACAGTACCAAATATATCTTTTTCAATTTTTCCTCCTATAACCTAAGTTATGCTTATATACAAGATTATATTATTATTCTACATTTTTTTCAACAAAAAAAAAGTATTTCTAAAAGAAACACTCTAAATGTAACAAATATAACATAAAAAAAGATAGAGATAACGATATAATGATAAAACCCTTGTGTAAAGGTGGGCATCTTGTTATAACTTTTAGGATCCTCAATTAAGAGTATTCAACACCGGTTATACTATTCCTGATTCCCTATCAAAATGGTGTAGATTTTCTTATAATTTGTTTTCTCTATCTATATATATTGTAACATGAAAATATCACTAAGTAAATAGTTTTTTTATAAATTATTATATAAAAATTAAAAAACACAGCATTTTACACTGTGTTTTTAATTTTGGAGGCGACTATCGGAGTCGAACCGATCATCAGGCTTTTGCAGAGCCGCGCCTTACCGCTTGGCTAAGTCGCCACTAATACATTATATTAAAAAATAATAAAATTATTACTTTTTACATAAAAAATGGAGCGGGAAACGGGGCTCAAACCCGCGACCTCTGCCTTGGCAAGGCAGCGCTCTATCAACTGAGCTATTCCCGCATCTTTTTTGGTGGTTAGAGACGGAATCGAACCGCCGACACGGGGATTTTCAGTCCCCTGCTCTACCGACTGAGCTATCTAACCAGAAAAAATATGGCGACCTGGATGGGGCTCGGACCCACGACCTCTAGCGTGACAGGCTAGCGTTCTAACCAGCTGAACTAC
>CANROM010000106.1 GCA_947632225.1 uncultured Clostridia bacterium
AAATAGACATAATTTAAAAATATAATATTATGTCTATTTTTTGCTAAAAAAGCAAATTGTAACAAATTTGTAACATTACTTTAAAACTACTGAAAATACTAAAATACAGCGACTCGATAAACATAATTTTCTTTGACTTTTTTCGACAAATTTGATAGGATTTAATCATCTTAGGAAAAGTAGGTGATTAAATGATTTACCAAGATGATATTACAAATTTACAATCAGACATTAGAGAAAAAATAGGACAAAAGATTATTGTAAAAGGATCTTTGGGAAGAAGTAGATCGTTTGAAAAGGAAGCTACAATTGAAAAAGCTTACCCTAGTATTTTTGTGGTTAAGTATGAAGAAAACAAAAGAAGCGTTTCATATCAATATAAAGATGTTTTAACAAGAACAGTTGAAGTAGATGTATTTGATGGAGAAAGTTATAATCCACTTATTCCACCAATGGACAAAATTCCTAAGAAGATTAAAACATCATTAGATTAAGAAATTAATTTTTATAAGCTAGAATAAAAGCAACTATCCATAGTTGTTTTTATTTTTTGCATATTTTAAAATTATCCATCATATATATTACTAAAAGCTTAAGGAGGTATGATATGGCAATAAAGTTGGAAAAAAGTAAACTAGCTGTCAATCAGGTAATAGCAAATAAAAATGAGAGCATTATTGTAGATGGAGATTGCATTGTTCCAGATGTAAAACCGGACATACTAGAAATAGTAGGAACTAGTGGAGTTGTAAATATTTATAAAAAAGAAGTAATGGATGGAAAAGTAAGAGTAGATGGCTCCGTTATGGTATATATAATGTATATTGGTGATGATGGAAAAACAAGAGGAGTAAGAAGTATAAATCATGTTCTTGACTTTTCTCAAAGCTTTGCAGTAGAAAATGCATTATCTGATATGAATGAAAATATATCTGTAAATTTAGGTGTAATTGATTGCAAAATAATAAATGAGAGAAAAATTAATTTAAAAGCAAACTTGAATTTTGACATACAAGTATTAGCAAATTCAGAGATAGAATATGTAAATAATATAGATTTAAAAGATGTGCAAAAACTCGAAAATACAATATCTGTAAACTCAATATTAGGGATAGGTCAAACCAAAACATTAGCAAAAGAAACTATAAATATTGACTCAAATGATAATTTAGCAGAAATTTTAAAAGTAAGTAGTAAAATAATAAATAGGAGCATAAAGGTAAGCTACAACAAGATTTTAACAAAAGCAGATATAAAGCTAAAAATAATGTATTTAACAGAAGATAATAGAATAAATACGGTAGATGCTAAATTACCAATTATGGGATTTATAGATATGAATGATGTTAACGAGCAAAATCCGTGTGATTATGATTTTGAAATAAAAAATATGGTAATAAAGCCAAACTCTACAACAGAACATTCAATTTATGTAGAAATAGAAGTAGGAATAATGGCTACTTCGTATGTAAATCAAGATATAAATGTTATTCAAGATTTATATAGCCCAATGACGAATCTAAAATTTGAACAAAATAATATTAAGATGATACAAAATAAAGCAATGTTTGAAGGAACATTTAGTGTAAATCAAAAAGAATTTTTAAATATAGGAGAAGAAAAAGTTTATGATGTTGATACAAATGTAGTAACTAATAATATTAGAGTAAGTGATAATGAAATTTTAGTAAGTGGAAATGTTAATTTAGTATTTACTTGTTCATTAAATGGAATGACAGGAATACAAACTAAAAAAATAGATATACCATTTGAAAATAGAATGAATTGCAATGGAATAAACAGCAGAGCAAGTGCTAGTGTAAAAGCTGATGTAATTTTAGAAGATTTTAATATTATGCCGGGAGGAGAAGTTAATATAAAATTAGATATTGGACTTAATGTTTCAACTTGCAATGATGTTGACTTAAGATTAATTAGCAATATTGAAGAAGTAGAAAAACAAGATGCAGATGACTATAATATGGTTATATATCAAGTAGTTCCAAATGATAGCCTATGGAAAATAGCTAAAAAATTCAATAGTACAGTAAAAAGTATAATAGATACTAATGATTTAAGTTCAGATAAAATAATGCCGGGAGATCAACTTTTTATAGAAAAGTATATGGGGTAAAATGGATAAAATATATTCAAGATTTAGGATTCCAAGAATTGTAGGCATAAAGAAAATTGATAATAAAAGAAAATTCTTGATAATTATTATATTAGTAATCTTAATGGCATATACTACAGCTATTAAGATTATTGATGTTATTAATCCAATGTTAGAAAGCTATGCAAGAATTTCAGCAAGAGCAACGTCAACAACGCTTGCAAATGATGCAGTAAATATTTCTATGCAAAATTATACATATAATGATTTGTGTCAAGTAGAAAAAGATGAAGAAGGAAATATAAAACTTTTAAAATTAAATGTTATAAATGTAAATAAAATATCTACAAATATAGCATTGCAAGTTCAAGAAAAGCTAAATGATAGTTTAAAAAGTACCTTTAATATTAGACTGGGAACATTAACAGCAAATAGATTTTTTGCTGGAAAAGGACCAGTAATAGAAATAAAAATGGAAACAGTAGGGGATATACAAACTAATATAAAATCAGAGTTTACAAGTGCAGGAATTAATCAAACATTGCATAGAATATATATAGATATTGTGTGTGATATAAATATTTTGACACCTTATAAAGATACTAATGAAAATATAAATATGAAAGTATTGCTAGCAGAAGCGGTTAT
>CANROM010000107.1 GCA_947632225.1 uncultured Clostridia bacterium
AAGATGCATATGATAATTTTAATATAATAGCTAATCCTAATTGCTCTACTATACAAGCAGTTGTGCCACTAAAAGTTCTAGATGATAAATATAAACTAAAAAGAGTTATATATTCTACTTATCAGGCAGTATCTGGTGCAGGAAAAAAAGGTCTTGATGACTTAGATAATAACACTACAACTAAATTTCCATACCCTATTCAAGATAATTGTCTTCCTCATATAGACGTATTTTTAGATAATGGATATACAAAAGAAGAAATGAAGATGATAGAAGAAACAAGAAAAATACTAAAAAGACCAAAGCTACCAATAACTGCAACATGTGTAAGAGTTCCTGTACATAATTGTCATTGTGAGAGTATTACTGTAGAGCTTGAATATGACTTTAAAATTGATGATATAAAGAAATTATTGAATAATAGTAATGGTATTATTGTCCTTGATGATCCACAAAGGCAAATATATCCAATAAATACATTTGTTACAGGTACAGATGAAGTGTATGTAGGAAGAATACGAAGAGATTTTAGTGTAGAAAACGGTATAAATTTTTGGTGTGTAGCAGATAACATTAGAAAGGGAGCAGCATCAAATGCTGTTGAAATTTTAGAAGCACTATTAAAAAAAGACTTGGACTAAAAAACTCCAAGTCTTTTTTTAAGGTTTAGCAGTGTTAGTGGCTATCTTCCGCCGCCACCGCCACCGCCGCCTCCTCCGCCGCCTCCGCCGGAGAAGCCGCCTCCAGAACCAGATCCAGAGGAACGTGTACTAGCTATAGCACTACTTACAGAAGAACTAAAGCCTCTAGCAAAATCTGTATGAGTTGCTACATACATTGTAGTTCCATATAATGCAAAATTATTAGAATCTTGTAATTCAGGATATACAATTTTTAATTGTTTAATAACTTTATCTGCCATACCAAAAGCAGTTGCAAAAACTAAATATTTTTCCCATATTACAATTGAAGGTAGATCTTTTTGATCCATTGTAGAGAAATCATTCATAAATTTCTTTAGTGCTTGCCATTCATCTATCTCATCTACACCTTTTTGTGTAAATACATTTAATTTCTTCTTAGCAATGCTTGATACTATTTGAGATATAATAAATGCTAATGGTATACTTGCAATTGCTATTATAATCTCTGCACTTATGCCTATTTCTAATTGTGTAATAAGAAGTACTGCAAAAAATAGTATTAAAAATGGTATAAATATAAATCTATCTAATTTATTTTTTTCTTTTATATCTTCATCGTTTAAATATCCACCATTTTGTATAAAGTTTTTAACAGATGTGTTCATAGCATTTCTTAAATTATCCGTCTTTCTAGCATGACTTTCTATATAATTTTGTAATCCTCTCATAGTAATTTGATATGCATTTTCATCTTTGGCAGCAATTGCATCACATACAAACTGATATACTTCAAGCTCATCACCATAAAGTTCACCAGACTCAGGTGATTTTTCTGTTAAGCTTATTGTTACAATATCTTTGCCTTTTTCATTTTTTTCAACAGTGAAAGATAAATACTTCTTTAAATTTAAGTCCATAAGTGTAGCTGCAAATGAATTACCAGAATCTAAAGAAACAAATTTATATTCTTCATTTAATAATGCATACGCTTGTGATGGTGTCGCGTCAGCTCTTGGTATATCTCTAAAGTAGTCATAGTCTACTACAGGTACTAATTTTTGTCTTCCTGATTTTATAATCTTTAGTGCAGCTCTAATATGGAAAAATGCATATACAAAAGATGCAAACATTATTATTGCTAAAAATACTCTTTTACCAGCATCTCTCATATCTCTTTTTAAGTTAGCCTCATCTGCCCACTTAGTTTCTTCTTGCACAATATTTGCTAAATGGTTTGAATTATATGTCCTATTAGAACTTTTAATAAGACTTGTTGGAAAAGCTGTCCTTATCTCTACCATATTATTACTTGGAATATTTTGAAGTATAAATTCTATATTTCCATCATCATTAACATTTATTATTCCATTTAAGCTATTAGTATGTCCCCATACTTTTATATTCTCTTTTGAGTATTCTTTATTTTCAAAAGTAATTGTTCCGTAAATATTCTCTATAGGAATTGAAAAATCATCACCTATTAGCTGCCAATATAACTCAGCACAGTCATTATATACACCTACAGCATCATATACTTTATATTTTACTTCATATTCTCCGTAGCCAGAGCTATACTTTAGTCCAGTTCCCCATGCAATCTCAAAATCTCCTTCTGGATTTTTTAATGCATAGTAGCTGTCTTCCGGCACGTTATACATGTAGCTATACATTTTAGTAAATTCTTCATTAGAACCCGCCTCTTTTACTAATACATCATCTATTTTAGAATATTTTGAAGAGTCTATTTCAAAAGTTTTAAATAAAGTACCAGTTTCGCTCATATAAACGTTCCAAACTTCAGTAACATCAATACTTGCGTCCTCGTTTACTGTAATGTAAAAATTCAAATTGTTAAGTTTTTGAGACATTGCATAAGTATTATTTGGCAAAATCAAAAACATAAATGCTAATATTAACAGTAAAACGCTAAACCTTAGCTTATTTTTCATATTAACCTCCTTATTTTATTATGACTTCACCTGTATCACCATCTATTAACAGGTTATCACCATCTTTAATATTTTTTGTTGCATCTTGTAAGCTTACAACACATGGTATTCTATTTTCTCTTGCGTTAATTGC
>CANROM010000108.1 GCA_947632225.1 uncultured Clostridia bacterium
TAAAAAAAATAAGCTCAAAACTCAATGTTTTAAGCTTATTAATTAAACTACTTACTTTTTACAAATGCTCTATCCTTAGTTTCTTCACTTACTGTAGAATCTAGGATAGTAAACACTTTTTTACTTACTGATGACTTAGTATATAAATCTGATGCAGATTTATATCTATTGTATATTGCAATATCTGAATAGTTTTTAGACATATCTATTGCTGTTTCTTCTATACCTTTATATACATATATATTTTTAGGATCAAAATAGAAATTATCTACTTTTCCTTTTACATAACCAGTATATATCTTATTTATACTAGCATTATCTGTAAATAAATCTTCAAATGTTATTTTTTCTAGATTATCTAATCTAATATTTAAAGTTACAACTTTTTCTGCCATAGCCTTACCGTCAATATCTTGACCTGTTCTAATAACAACGTATGACAAAGTATTAAAGTTAACACTAAGTTTTGTATGTATATCTACAAACAATGTATTCTCATCTGATAAATAATTTTTATCATAAAGTTCAGTACTTAAGCTTTCTAGCATTTCATTTATCTTTGCTTGTTTTTGTTCATCTTTAAGGCCACTAATTTGTTTATATTCAACGTATACTTTATCGCCTTTTATTCCTATATTGTTATTATAGAAATTACCACCCTTTTTAAATACTACACTTTCTATTTCTATAGGATACGCATTATAATTTTCATTTATACTACTAATTCCAAGTGAATTATTATTAGTAGTAGAGCTGTTATTATTACTTGGCTTTTTATTATTTTCTTCTTTTTTATTATCAGTTGATGTATTGCTGCTATTGTTTGTTACATTTTCTTGTTTATCATTTATTGAATTATTAGACTTAGTATCATTTCTAAATACCATTATCATAACAATAACTGCTGCAATGATAACAACAATTGCTATTATTGATACAATAGTATTTACAATACTTCCGTCTTCTTCATCATCATCTTGCTTTTTTGGTGTTCTTGTTGGTTCATCAAAATTTGCTTCACCTTGTGGGTATGCACCGCCTCTTCTTCTAGTTGGTGTTTCCTCTATCTCTTTTTCGCCAATTTTCTTATCTGATAAAAAATTTTCTTCATCATCTTGATTATAAAACATAATATCCCTCCTATATTTATATCATGATTTTACATTCTATTTTAGGATCTAATAAACGTTTAAAATCAAGAGCATCAGTATTTGTTCCTACAACTGATCCATAATGTGTAGGTACTGCAATAACAGGCTTTATTTGATTAACCAACTTAGCTGCTTGTGAATAGTTCATTGTATAAGTGCCACCAACCGGTACAAATATCAAGTCGCATTTCACACTTAAAGCCTCTGGTGTTATATCTGTATCTCCAGTCACATATATACGTTCACACTCTAAATTAAATACATATCCCACCCAACCATTAGATTTAGGATGGAAAGCTTTATCTGTGTTATATGCACTGACTGTTTCAATTAATAGTCCCTCTACATTGTATTTCTTATTAGGCTCAACAATCACAATCCTATTTTCCTTAAAGCCAATCTTTAACACATCTGCATATAAATCTTCTGTTATTATGATAATACTATCACTTCTTCTAACCATTTCTATATCTTTTGGCGAAAAATGATCAAAATGTGAGTGTGTTATACAAATATAATCTGCATCATTAAATTTTTTACTTATACCATATGGATCTACATATATTACTTTATTATCTGCAGCTATTCTTACTGCACTATGATATAAAACTTCAAATTTTTCTATCATTTTAAATACCTCTATAAAAAATTATATCACAAACTAAAAAATTTTTACTATATTTTTATAATTCTTTTTCTCTTTTTCTTCTTTCAACATTTCTCTGTCTTATTTCTTCTATATCTATAATCTTATCTACTTGCATTGCATTAGAATCAAAAATAGCTAAAGTAGTAACTTGAAAGCTTCTATTATACCTAAACCTTCTTCTCTTATCTTCGGTAGTACAAATGTCATTTTCTGCATCTTGTGATATATATATGCCACTAAAAAATCTAACATATCCTTGTACCATAAGTTCAGTTATAGCCTCATCATTATATCTTCTATCCCATTCGTTTCTTTCTGTAGAAATTGCTTTAGGAAGCTTATCTAGAATTCTAATTTTAAATTCATCATAATTATCTTTGTATCTTTCAAAGTCTCTATATAATTGCTCAACATAAGACTTTATTCTATCAAAGCATTCTTCTGAGCTTTCATTTTCATTTGGAATAACTCCGCAACGTAAATATGAATCTCTATTTTTAGGCTCCATTTCTTTATCATATCTAATATAATCTAAAAACTCTAGCTTTTTCCTGTAAAAGCCGCTTTCGACTCTTCTTTTAATATCTAAATATGCTTTATATTTATCTTCTTCGCTAACATGACATATACTGTTAGGATTAAATACATAAAGTTTTATTTCATTTTTTAGAATATCATGTTCTATTGAGTCTACACTATCTATAACAGCAAATATATCCTCTAATGCTATTACATCACTCATATCATCTATTTCGCATATAACATGCTTTATTGACGGCATTTCTAGCTTTTTAGAAATAGCCATTGCAACTGCTTTTCTAACTGTATTATCATCTACATTTTTAAG
>CANROM010000109.1 GCA_947632225.1 uncultured Clostridia bacterium
ATGAAGTTGTTCCTGTTGATGTAAAAGGCTATGAGCTTGTAAAAGATAAAATAGAATGGAAATAGAGGAGTTTATAACCCCTCTATTTTAATTACATATTATTTATCATATTGCTTGCCCACATCCTATAAAAGAAAGGACGAGGATGTATGCCATCAGGTTCATAAGGAATTCCGTCTGGGCTCTTTTGTAAGATATCTCTGTTATCTATATAAACTATATTTTCATCTTCACAGAACTGTTTTAGTCTTTCATTAAATAAATCATCATAAGTAAAGTTTTTATTTCCAGCTTTAGCTTCATCACTTACTGGAAGCAAGCTATTTATATAAATCTTAGTATTAGGAAGGACTTTTCTAATATAATCTATACTATTTTTATATGCATTTATATATCCGTCTACATTTCCTTGCCAACTTAAAAGGTCATTAGCTCCATAAGTTAAAAATAGCATTTTTGGTTGATATTGTATAGCTTTATCAAGATCTGCTGTCATATATTGAATAGTTCTGCCACGCACATGTATGACATTTTGCTCGTCAATTACTCCATAAGCGGTAAGTCCTTCAGCTATAGAATCTCCAATTACCATTGCATGTTCTCTACTAAAAGTAGCAGAGCATTCTGAATGAGTATAAACTGTAGGTTCAGTATATAGTGAAGCAAGTGGATGATTACTTGTATCAATTTTATATGTATTATTTGAAACATTAAGTTCTAATGTTAAATCTTCTTTATTAAATAATATATTTGAAAGTATAGTGTATGCTATAATTGCAATAATAACTATTAGAATAGTATATAAAATATGAAATCCATATTTCTTTATCATATTTTAAAAACGCCTTCTTTCTACAAAAATTATATTGCAAAAGAAAATTTATTTCAATAATTTTAATACAAAATATGACACATATTTACATTAATTTTTTTCTGTGTTAAAATATTTATGGGAGGGAGATTATGAACAAAAAAATAGTGGCATACATAGTTATTGTGGTTTTAATTATAGCCGTAGTAGTTGCTGCTTTTTTCCTAACAAATAATAATTCTGATAGTAAAGATATTCTAACTCAAGATGGCGAAGAAATGGCTCTTAGTGATATAATGGATAAACTTTATGAGAACATGGATAAGAAGACATTGCCATCAAATTTAGAAAATATAGAAGTTACAGATGAGAATATAGAGTATTATTTAGGAACTTCAGAAGTAGAGTATGAAGAATGTCTAGCTTCAGAACCTATATTTGGTTCTATTGCACACTCAGTGGTTTTAGTAAGACTTAAAGATGGTGTAAATGCAGATGAGGCTGTAGAAAAAATTAAAGCGAATGTAAATCCTAGCAAATGGGTGTGTGTATTTGTACAGGAAGAAAATGTAAGGGTTGTTAGAAGAGGTAGAACAGTGTTACTAGTTATGACTGATACTAATCCAGATCAATATGTAGAAAATTTTAATAATATATAAAAATAAAGGAACGTATTTATAGTACGTTCCTTTTTAAAGCACTTTTTTCATTCTATTTATTGCCTCTAAAGTATCTTCGTAACTCGAAAAGCCGGTTAATCTAAAGTATCCATCTCCATAAGTTCCAAAACCAGATCCTGGTGTTCCAAGAATCATAAAGTTATCTAACATATAATAAAAGAAATCCCAAGAAGAAAGGTTATTTATAGTTTTTATCCATACATATGGTGAGTTAATAGATATACATTCAATCATATTTTTTGAGTCAAAAAATTCTGTAAGAAGCTTAACATTATTTAAGTAGTAGCTAATATTTTCTCTAAGTTCACAAAGTTTATTTGTTGTATAAGTGTTGTATATAGCATATTCACTTAAAAAAGATGGGCCATTGTATTTGGTATCTTTTAGTCTTTTAAATGCACTATTTAGTGAAATTTTTGTACCATTTGTAGATTCTATAACTATTTGTTTTGGTACTATGCAATAAGCAAGACGTATAGGTGTAAAACCAGCTGTTTTTGAATAGCTTCTAAATTCTATTGCTACATTTTTAGCACCATCAATTTCATATATGCTGTGTACAGTATCTTCTTGCTGTATAAAAGCTTCGTATGCACTATCAAAAAGAATTAAAGCGTTATTTTTAGTAGCATAGTCTACGTATTTTTTTAGTGTTTCTTTGGATATAATTTTACCAGTTGGATTGTTTGGAAAACATAAGTAGATTAAGTCTACTTTACAGATAGGAGGAAGAAAAGTTTCTATATCTGTAATATATATTATTTTATTTCCTTTTAGTATGTTAGAATCTACATATACAGGGTATACTGGATTTTGAAGTGCAACGCAAAGATTATCTTTAAATAGGTCCAAAATATTTGTTATATCTGATTTTGAGCTATCAGAAATAAATACTTCTTCATTTGAAAAATCAATACCTCTAGTATTATAATCATTTTTTATTATTTCTTCTTTTAAAAAAGTATGACCAGTAGATGGAGGATAACCGGTAAATGTTTCTTTATTTGCTAAAAGTTTTTTAGCATTATCTATTCCATCAATGCATGAAGAGGGTAGAGGTAGACTAACATCACCTATGCTTAAATCTATTAGTCTCATATTTTTATTTTTCTTTA
>CANROM010000110.1 GCA_947632225.1 uncultured Clostridia bacterium
GCGTATTTGTATGTCTACTAGATTTTACATACAGCGATATTATTATAGCATAAATTTAGTTATTATGCAATAAAAAACTAACATTTACATAAAAAAACTAAAGAGGTTGTACCTCTCTAGTTTTGGCTATATAAGTCTATTATTAAAGCTGCATCAGTTGCATTTAAATCTCCTTTTTCATCCATATCTCCTATTGCTACATCTTCTTCAGTTGCATCTTTATTTGTATATCTATCAAGTACTAGTGCAGCATCAACTGAGTTTACACTACCGTCTTTATTCATATCACCTTTTATTGCTGATGCTTCAATTACTTCAAAGTTAGTAGTTGCTATTGCTGATTTATAGTTTTTAGTTTCTGCAGATACTACTTTTACAGTGTACTTACCTAACTCTGTTGGGAATGTTGTACTATATGCTGTATCAGGATCATCTATTCCTTTATAGTAATAAGTTAACTCACTACCAGATAAATTTTTAATAACATTTACTTTAGGCTTTCCGCCCTTCAGTACATTGCCGCAGCTTATCTCTAACTGATTTTCTGCTTGTAATATGTTAAATTTTGCCCATATTGTTCTGGTTCCATAATTATAGTTATTAGGTACATTAACAGATACACATACATAATACTCACCTACGTCTGTAGGCTCTACAGTAGTAGCACCACTTGTAGATTTTACTGTATTATATCTCTTTGTTACCATTTTATATCCAGAATTGTTTCCTATCAATTCTATATTTAATTTTTGACCATATATACTGTCTTGTACGTCTATTGTAAAATCACTTTTTTGCTTAGATATTGCAAATGTCTTCTCAACGGTTCCAGAATAACTTCCTATTCCTTTTACAATTACAGTTGGTGCAGTTGAGCTAGCATTTACGTTATCTTTATATTCTACTTTATAATCTTTGTCTTTTTGTAACACGTCTTTGCCATATACTACTCTAACATCAGGTGTTTTAGGATTACCATCATAAGTATAGTTTTCAAGCATTAGTTTTACCATACCTGGTATTAGTTCTTTAGAATCTATATCGTAATTATCATAAGGTTTTGAATTTTGTTTTGCCCATTCCTCTGCTTTTGAACCTTTTTCTACATGATATGTTACATTCTTACAATTATAAAAAGCTTTTTCTGAAATGTTTTCTATACTTGCTGGAATAACGACATCAGTTAATGGAGTGCAAGTTACAAATACTGATTTATCTAAATCTACACTGCAACCATCCTCTATTGTTACTAATTGAAAATATGAAAATGCAAATGCATCGTCAGCAATATTATTTACAGATGCCGGTATGTTTATTGTTTGCCCATTACAATAGCTAAATGCTTCTTTTTCAATAGTCTCTACATTTGGTCCAAGCTCAATTGCTGTTAGTCCTGTATGCTCATAAAAGGCTTTTTTATCTATCTTTCTTACATTATCATCTAGTTTAACTTTACCTTTTTTACTTAGTGTACAAAATATAACTTCTGTTTTATCTTTGTTATATAATATGCCATCTTCAAAGCTAAAGTACTCGTTTGCTGGATCTATGTTTATATTTACTAGACTTGTACATCCGTCAAAAGCATCTTCACCTATTTCCTTAAGTGTTGCAGGAATATTTATAGTTGTTAAATCTTTACAATCGGCAAAAGCCTCTTCAGATATTTTCTCTAATTTTTCAGGTAAAGTAACTTCTCTAATTACTCTTCCACCTATTCTTACTGGATATGAAAAAGCTTTTTTAGTAATTACTTTGATATCAAAAACTCTATCACCATCTTCGAAATTTCTAGTAAAGCTGTTTGGTACTACAACATTTTCCTCGAAACCGTCATAATGTGTTAAAGCAGGATAGTCTGTTGTGCCCTCCCAACCTAATCTAAATCCATCTGGTTCTTCTTCAATTGAATAAGTTCTTGGAGCAGGTTCATTATATCCAGCCTCAACCTCATACACTTTACCATCTAATAATGCTGAAACATTTCTGTGGTTGCTTACAAGACCACCATTTCCGTCTCCTTCATATCTTTCATATGCATCAATTCCAACAAGTTCACTCATTTTTATAATTGTGTGAGAGCTTGCTATACAATCTCCTCCACCTAGAAGTGACAAATATCTATAATCTGGAGATGTATTATATTCATATTGTGCTACATATTTACAGATTTCTTCCATTTTCTCATATTGAGTCATATCATCTGTTATATGAGTTTTAATATATTCCTTATGTAAGTTTTCTACATATATATCTAAATAGTCATGAACGTTTACTTTTACTTCAAAATCTTGATTACCAACAGAAACTGTTACTACACATTCTCCTACTATATACTCTCCACCAGTTTTTCTTGCTGATATCAAACCATCTTCTGATATTTTTAAAATAACTTTTCCTACTGTATCAGTTGTATAGTCTGGTATTATATTAGTTCCTGTGACTTTTAACTGATACGAATCTTTATATTCAGCTGGCATAGTTACGCCATACTCTTTTGCAGAGTCATCTAAAAAGTATAAGTC